>NZ_JACVZJ010000015.1:0-46544 GCF_017151945.1 Staphylococcus sp. EG-SA-10 | reverse complement strand
TTACACATAGGCGCACTTGTCTCCTTTAGTTTGGGTTTGGTCACTTTAAATTATAGAGGCAATTGCGCTTTTTGTGTATTAAAAAAAGCAGGAAGTTTTACCTTCCCACCATAAAAGATGAAGAACCATTTTTTATATAATAAAAGCTATAGTGTTTGTAATATTCGGATGCGGTTAAGCAGCCCCTGATATTAAACACTATAGCTTTTTTGTTTTTAAATTTGTCCTTGTTTACGTAATATATCCTTTACATGTTTAAATAAATCATCATTATGATTTATAGTTGTTTTATTTTTTATATGTTTTTGCTTCGTTGAACTTTCGTCGACATCGTGACTACTAGATAGATTGGAATCATTTGAATGATTGATAAATTCGTTACAATGTTTTATCTTCCCATATAAATCATTAGATGTTTTGTCATTCATTTGTTGAATTCCTCCTTCTAGTGTCTATATTATGCTAAGTTGTCTCTCCATTCAACTAATGTTTGGATATCTTCACTAGAAATTTTACCTTCATTTTCAGCCACTTCAATTAATTCATTATAATCACTTAAAGTGTAAAAAGGTAGTTGAATATTGCTAAATGTATCATCTGCTTTTTTCAAACCGTAAGTAAAGATAGCTACAACACCTAATACTTCTGCACCTGCTTGTTTTAAGGCTTCAACTGCTGTGACTGAAGATCCCCCTGTCGAAATTAAATCTTCTATCACAACTACTTTTTTACCTTCACTTTTAGCACCTTCAATTTGATTTTGCTTACCATGACTCTTATTTGATGAACGAACATAATTCATTGGTAATTTTAATTTTTCAGCAATAAAAGCTGCATGTGGAATACCAGCTGTTGCAGTACCAGAAATAACTTCTACTTCAGGAAAGTGTTCTTTAATTAAGTTAATTAAACCATCGCGGATTGCGCCTCGAACTAAAGGATAACCTAACGTAACACGGTTATCACAGTAAATCGGTGATTTAATACCTGAACTCCATGTATATAAATCATTTGGTGATAATGTTACAGCTTCAATATCTAATAATGATTTTGCAATTTCTTTAGCCATTATACTAACCAACTTTCTTTAATTTTATGATAACTTTCGACTGGATTGTCACTTTGTGTAATCGGTCTACCGACTACAATATGCGTCGAACCAAGCTGTCTTGCTTCTTCCGGTGTCGTAATACGGTGTTGGTCATCTTGAGATGCCCCTTTAGGTCTAATGCCTGGTGTTACTTTTAAAAATGATGCACCTAACTTTTCAGTCAACATACGACTTTCAAGAGGTGAACAAACAACGCCATCTAAACCAGCTGCATTTGCTAACTTGGCATAATTTAAAACGGCCTCTTCAATCGATGTTTGTATATTTTGTTCGTGTCGTAACATGTCTTCTGTTGTTGACGTAAGCTGTGTTACTGCAATAATTTTTGTATGTTGATTATGTTTTCTTAATCCTTTAATGGCCTCAGACATCATTTTTACGCCACCAGCAGCATGAACATTTACCAGATCAACATTCAATTTAGCTAGTCCTTCCATCGCCTTACCAACTGTATTAGGAATATCATGCAGTTTTAAATCTAAAAATACATCATGGCCTCTTTCTTTTATCTCATTAATTAATTGAGGACCTTCTTGATAAAAAAGTTCCATACCTACTTTTACGAATAATGATTCATCAAATAAATCTAAAAATTGATTTACTTTTTCTTTTGATTCAAAATCTAATGCAATAATTGGTAAATCTTTCATCATATATGTCTCCCTTTACGTTAAGAAATTCATTAAAATAATGAGGCTGTAATATAAACTTCTTTAAGTAAATGGTTAATTACAGCCCCACCGATACAGTTTGATTGATTTACATTTGACGCATTGTAAATGTCATACTTTCAATTACATTCGTTAAGGCATTAGCTGTATCTAAAGATGTCAAACATGGAATACCATTTTCAACTGTAGTACGTCTAATTTGGAAGCCATCTCTTTCTACTTCTTTACCTTTAGTCATTGTATTTATAACGATTTGAACATCACCATTTTGAATACGTGTTAATAAATCATTTTCGCCACCAATTTTGCCTACTACTTCTGCAGGTATGTCATACTCAGCTAATTTATTAGCTGTTCCAGACGTTGCTAAAATTTTATAGCCAACTTCATTTAAGCGTTGTGCCAATTTAACAACTTCCTCTTTATCTTTGTCACTGACGGTCATTAATACTGTACCGTGATCTTTAACTTCAACACCACTACCTGTTAACCCTTTGAATAACGCCTTTTCTAATGTTGTATCTTTCCCCATTACTTCACCTGTAGACTTCATTTCAGGTCCTAAAGTAATATCAACATTTTTCAATTTATTAAAACTAAATACCGGTGCTTTCACAAATACACCCTCAGCATATGGTTGAACCCCTTCTTGATAACCCATATCTGTTAGTTTTTCCCCAATGATTGCTCGCATAGCTAATTGTGCCATTGGAATATCAGTAATTTTACTTAAGAATGGTACCGTTCTACTAGAACGTGGATTTACTTCTAAAACATACACACCATCGTGAGCTATAACGAATTGAATGTTGATTAAGCCAATGATGTTTAAACCTTTAGCTAATTTTATAGTATAGTCCTCAAGCGTTGCTAACTCGTCTTCTGTCAAAGTTTGTGGCGGATATACAGCGATTGAGTCACCACTATGCACACCAGCACGTTCAATATGTTCCATAATTCCTGGAATAATGACCGTTTCTCCATCACAAATCGCATCAACTTCAATTTCTTTACCAGTTAAATATCTATCGACTAATACCGGATGTTCCGGACTCGCTTTTACAGCCTGGGTCATATAGTTTTCTAACTCTTTGTCATTGTCTACAATTTCCATTGCGCGACCACCTAATACATAAGAAGGTCTGACTACAACCGGATATCCGATTTCTGCAGCATTCGCTAATGCTTCCTCAGGTGATGTAGCTGTTTTCCCTTGTGGCTGTGGTACGTTAATTTTTCTTAATAGTGCTTCAAATTCTTTTCTATCTTCAGCACGATTTAGATTTTCTAGTGAAGTACCAAGTATTTTAACACCATGTTTAGCCAATTTGTCTGCTAAATTAATCGCTGTTTGTCCTCCAAATTGTACAACGACACCTTTAGGTTTTTCTAAATTAATGATATTCATCACATCTTCTTCAGTTAAAGGTTCAAAGTATAATTTGTCAGAAATTGAGAAGTCTGTTGATACTGTTTCTGGATTGTTATTCACAATTATCGCTTCGTACCCTGCTTTTTGAATTGCCCAAACGGCGTGAACTGTCGCATAGTCAAATTCTACACCTTGGCCGATTCGAATTGGTCCAGAGCCTAATACTAAGATTTTTTCTTTGTCAGTAATTATGGATTCATTTTCAGTTTCATATGTACCATAATAATATGGTGTTGAAGATTCAAATTCAGCTGCGCAAGTATCAACCATCTTGTAAACAGGTTTAATATCATTTTCCATACGCAATTGATATACTTCTTCCTCCGTCATATTAAAGCGATGCGCTATTGTTTTATCACTAAATCCATAATCTTTTGCATATTTAAGATATTCTAAATCACCTTGATGCTCTTTTAATTGATGCTCAATATCAATAATGTTTTGGAACTTGTGTAAGAAGAAGTAATCTATCTGAGTCATATTATGAATTTCTTCTAATGTTGTGCCTCTTCTAATTGCTTCGCCGATGAAAAATAATCGTTCATCATCTTGGTGTGAAATACGTTCTTTAATATAATCAAGATCGAAGCTTTCACCATTTGGTAATCCTAAGTGATGCACACCATACTCAAGTGATCGAATTGCTTTTAACAATGATTCTTCGTAAGTTCGACCAATGGCCATAACTTCACCTGTTGCTTTCATTTGTGTGCCAAGCTCTCGTTCTCCTTTTTCAAATTTATCAAAAGGAAATCTTGGTATTTTTGAAATCACATAGTCTAAAGTTGGTTCAAACGCTGCATAAGATGTTCCTGTAATTGGATTTAACATTTCATCTAATGTTAGACCAACCGCGATTTTAGCTGCTAATTTTGCAATAGGATATCCTGTTGCTTTTGAAGCTAACGCTGATGAACGTGATACACGCGGATTTACTTCTATAATATAATAATCGAATGAATGCGGATCTAATGCTAATTGAACATTACAACCACCTTCGATACCTAAAGCTCGAATAACTTTTAATGAAACATCACGTAACATTTGATACTCAACATCTGATAATGTTTGGCTAGGAGCTACAACAATTGAATCGCCTGTATGAATACCAACTGGATCAATATTTTCCATGTTACATACAACGATGGCATTATCGTTTTTATCACGCATTACTTCGTATTCGATTTCTTTAAAACCTGCGATAGATTTTTCTAATAAACATTGCGTTGCTGGACTATAATGAAGACCATTTGAGACGATTTCATGTAATTCTTCATCATTATGACAAATACCGCCTCCGGTACCACCCATCGTAAATGCTGGTCTAACAATTAGCGGGTATCCCACTTGCTCTTTGAATTTAAAGGCTTGCTCTACTGTATTTACAATGTCACTCTCTGGCACAGGAACGTTTAAATCATTCATTAATGTTCTAAACATTTCACGGTCTTCTGCTTGTTGAATTGATGTTAGCTCAGTTCCTAATAATTGGACGTTATTATCTTGAAGCACACCACTTTCGTGTAGTTGAATCGCCATGTTTAAACCTGTTTGACCACCTAAAGTTGGAAGTAAAGCGTCAGGTTGCTCTTTACGTATAATTCGCGCTATAAAATCATGAGTTAACGGTTCGATATATACTTTATCCGCAATTTCCTTATCAGTCATGATTGTCGCTGGATTTGAATTTACAAGAATAACTCGGTATCCCTCTTCTTTTAAAGCTAGACATGCTTGTGTTCCAGCATAATCAAATTCAGCTGCTTGACCTATGATAATTGGCCCAGACCCTATTACTAATATTGTTTTGATATCATTACGTTTAGGCATTGATATGACGCTCCTTTTCCTTAAAATTAGTCATCATTGCTACAAAATCATCAAATAGATAGTTTGAATCTGACGGTCCTGGATTTGCTTCAGGATGGTATTGAACAGAAAATGCTGGTAATGTTTTATGTTTTAAACCTTCTACAGTACCATCATTTAATGCAAGATGAGTAACTTCTAAATCAGTACTTTTTAACGAATCTATATCTATTGCATATCCATGGTTTTGACTCGTAATATCAACTTTTCCAGTCTCTAAATTTTTAACTGGATGGTTCGCACCACGATGACCAAACTTCATTTTAAATGAGCTTGCTCCTTGAGATAATGCAAAAAGTTGATGTCCTAGACAGATACCAAAGAACGGAATTTTCCCTAAAATTCCTTGAATCATTGGAATCGCACATTCTACAACTTCAGGATTACCTGGTCCGTTTGATAGCATAACGCCATCTGGAGCCATTGCTAAAATTTCTTCGGCAGTAGTTGTATATGGTACAACTGTGACGTTACAACCTCTGACGTTTAATTCTCGAACAATATTTTGCTTCTTACCAAAGTCTACAAGTACGACACTTAGATCCTTACCTGTCGAAACATACGGTGTTTTAGTCGAAACGATTTCTACTTCGTTTTTAGGTAATTCTACTTGTTGTAAATGTTTGACAAGTTGATCAATATCTTCTTTTCGATCAGTAAAACCAGCTTTTAACACACCGTGTTGTCGAATTTTACGCGTAATACTTCTTGTATCAACACCTGCAATCCCTGGAATTTGATGCAATTCTAAAACGTCATGAAGTGTCTTTTGTTGTCTAAAATTACTTGGATGCGCACTCGCTTCTTTCACTACAATACCGTTTAATGTAGGTACTAATGATTCAAAATCGTCTCTATTGATACCATAATTACCGATTAATGGATACGTAAAAGTAATGATCTGACCTGTATATGATGGATCTGAAATAGTTTCTTGATAACCTGTCATCGCTGTATTAAATACAATTTCTCCTACAGTTAAGTTATCAGATCCTAAACGGTAGCCTTCGTAAAAAGAACCGTCTTCTAACACTAGATAACGTTTGCTTTGCATATTATTTATCCCCCTCAAATTTAACTTCGCCTTCAACCATTGTTAAGATTGGATTTCCATAAACTTTATAGCCGATAAATGGTGTATTATCTGCTTTTGATAAGAAATCTTCACCTTTAATTTCTTGTTCACTATCTAAATCAATGATTGTTAAATCTGCATAACCATTTTCTTTTAATGTGCCGTATTCTAAATTAAATGTCTCACATGGTTTAATTGTTAAGTAATCTACTAATTGTTGTAATGTCCAATCACCATTTTTTACAAAATGCGTATATAATAATGGGAATGCTGTTTCACTACCAACAATTCCGAATGGTGCTTTTTCCATTGGTTGTGCTTTTTCATCACGTGCATGTGGTGCATGGTCTGTTGCGATACAGTCAATTGTACCGTCTAGTAACCCTTCTAACAAAGCCTCTCTATCTTCAGTACTTCTCAATGGTGGATTCATTTTATAAATGGCATTGTTACCAGGAATATCATCTTCTGTTAACAATAAATGGTGTGGTGTAACTTCAGCTGTAACATGAATGCCTGCGCGTTTAGCATCACGAATGACTCTAACACTTTCTTTAGTAGAAACATGACACACATGATAATGACAACCTGCTGCTTCAGCTAATAGTACATCTCTTGCGATTTGAACAGATTCACAAATGTTTGGAATACCCGGTATACCTAACTCTTTACTGCGTTTCCCTTCATGCATTGCACCACCATAGATTAATGAGTTATCTTCACAGTGTGCTACGATGGCTTTGTTTACTTTTGCAGCTTCAATCATGCCTTCATACATCATGCTTGCAGTTTGTACTCCTACACCGTCATCTGTAAACGCAAAGGCACCTTCTTTTACTAGTGCTGGGAAATCAACCAATTCTTTACCTAATTGACGTGTTGTAATTGAAGCATAAGGTAATACACGTACTTGAGCATTGTCATCGATTAATTTTTGTAAAGCTTCAAAATGTTCTACAGAATCTGGTACCGGTCTTGTATTAGGCATTGGACATACAGTTGTAAATCCACCTCTAGCAGCAGCTTTAGTACCAGTTTCAATTGTCTCTTTATATTCACCACCAGGTTCGCGTAAATGAACATGAACATCGACAAATCCAGGTGACACAAAGTGACCTTTCGCATCTATGATGTCAACACCATTGCTTGGTTCAATTGTAGGTGCAATTTGTTTAATTACCTTACCATCAATTAAAATATCTGCTTGTTGTAATTCGCCATTTTGTAATACTTTACCGTTTTTAATTAATTTCATCATTTTCGTCCCCTTACCTATTTTAATAATTCATCAATGACTGCCATTCTTAAGTAAACGCCATTTTCCATTTGCTTAAAAATTCTTGATTTTGAAGCTTCTACTAAATCGCTTTGTATTTCTACTCCTCTATTCACAGGTGCCGGATGCATAACAATAGCATGTTCTTGTAATTTGTTATAGCGCACTTCATTTAAGCCATGCTTTTGATGATAATCATCTGCTGCAAATCTAGTTTCTTCTGCAAGCCCATGTCTTTCATGTTGAATTCTTAATAACATAACTATATCTACTGTTTCTATAACATCATCTATATTTACATAAGGTGCTTCTAAAGAATCATCAATCCAAGCATTTGGGCTATTAAACATTACATTTGCACCTAATGCTTTTAAACTATGGTAATTACTACGTGCGACACGTGAATTTTTAATGTCTCCACAAATCAATACATTCAAGCCTTCAAAATATCCATATTCTTCATATATCGTCATTAAATCAAGCAAACTTTGTGTTGGATGTTGTCCACTACCATCACCAGCATTCGCAATTGGGATGTTAATATTCTCTAATTTTTCATAGTAGTTATTAAACGGATGTCTAATGACTAATAAATCACAGCCAATACTTTCTAAAGTTTTACATGTGTCATATAAAGATTCACCTTTTGAAACAGATGATGTTGATGTTTCAAAGCTAATCGTTTTTAACCCTAGCTTAAGTTCTGCCATTTCAAAACTACATTTTGTTCGAGTAGAATTTTCAAAGAATAAATTTGCGACATATTTCCCTTCAAAGTTTGGTAGTTGACGTTCACCAGATTTAAATTGACTTGCCTTTTGGATAAGTTTGTATATTTGATCTGTAGATAAATGTTCCATTGATAATAAATGATTCATAAAAGCGCCCTCCTTAATTTGTAAATCTTAATTGTTTTGTTTTTTCTCTTTAGGTAAGATTAAGTTCAAAATAATTCCTGAAAGTGCAGCTAATGCCATCCCCTCAATTTGAAGGTTGATACCAATTTCTTTTAAGTTAAATACTAAATTACCGATACCTACAACTAAAATTACTGAAGCTATAACTAAATTTCGATTATTCGCAAAATCTACTTTGCTTTCAACTAACATTCTTAAGCCACTTGCTGCAATAATACCGAAAAGTAATATAGATACTCCTCCCATAACTGGTGTAGGTATAGAAGAAATTAATGCAGTGAACTTACCAATGAATGCTAAAACAATTGCTATAACTGCCGCACCACCAATGACGTAAATACTGTATATTCTGGTAATCGCTAATACACCGATATTTTCACCATATGTTGTACTTGGTGGTCCACCAATAATACTGGCAAACATTGTAGAAACACCATCACCAATGATTGATTTATCAAGTCCTGGCTTTTCAAAGAAGTTTCTACCTACGATTTTATTCAGTACCATTTGGTGCCCAATATGTTCACTTACTGTTACAAACACAATCGGAATCATTACAAGTACAAGTCCTAAGTGAAATGAAGGTACATAATCTTTAAATGGCAGATAAATATGAGGGAAATCTATCCATTTTGCTGACATAATTGCATCAAATTTCACAATCCCCATAAAAATCGCTACCACATAACCTACGATAATACCTACAAGTACTGGAATTAAAGATAGGAATCCTTTAAAAAATCCTTGAACGGCTATTGTTACAAGCAAGGTTATCATTGCAACAATTAAGAAACTGATATTGTAACCTTTCATATCTCCAGGATTTTCATACATTGCCATATTGACTGCAGTAGGCGCTAAGCTTAAACCAATTACCATGATGACTGGTCCTACAACAACTGGTGGTAATAATTTCATTAACCATGCTGTCCCACTTAATTTGATTAGAATCCCAATGATGACGTACATAACACCACTCATGAATAATGCTACAAGCATGTCTCCTAAGCTATGCGTACTTAATCCCGTGATAATTGGTGTGATAAATGCAAAGCTAGATCCCAAGTATGCTGGTATTTGCGCCTTCGTTATTAAGATATAAAGTAATGTACCGATTCCCGAAGCTAGTAACGCTGCGGATATTGGTAATCCTGTTAAGAATGGTACTAGTACTGTTGCGCCAAACATCGCAAATAAATGTTGTAAGCTTAAAAATGCCCATTGCGCTGGTTGTGGTTTTTCATTTACATCTAGTACAGGTTTTACTGTTCGTTCAAACATTTCATCATTTTGCATAATATTCATTTCCTCCGATAATAAAAAAATCTCTTTACATCAGTATATGTAAAGAGACAAAAAGTGTGACAAGTTGCTACAAGTCATTTTCGTCCGTAGAAATTGACTTATAGTTGTCGAACATGAGGGTATTATTAGATAAACAAGCATATGAAAACTTATTTATCATTCAACTCCCCCACCTTTTTCAGTCTCTCGTACTGAATTAAAAGGGGTATTATTTAATTATAACTGCATTTCTTTGATCCATTTCTTCTAAATAGACACTTACCGTTTCCTCTTTAGAAGTAGGTATATTTTTACCAACAAAATCTGCTCGAATTGGTAACTCACGATGTCCTCGATCAACCAAAGCAGCTAAACCAATTTTAATAGGTCTAGCATTTAGCAAAATAGCATCAAGTGAAGCACGAACCGTTCGACCAGTATACAGCACATCGTCAATAATGATGACTACTTTATCTGTAATATCTGTGTCAATGTCTATTGCGTCTTTTGTCGTAAGTGATGACATGTGCTCTATATCATCTCTAAAGTATGTAATATCAATTGTTCCTGTAGGTATACGTTGTTGCTCAATTTGATGAATTTTATCTTGTATACGATTTGCTAAATATTCACCTCTTGTTTTGATACCTAAAAGAATTAAATTATCAGTACCTTTGTTATACTCCAAAATTTCATGAGCGATTCTCGTTACTGTACGTTGTATTGCGGCATCATCCATTATGATACGTTCAGACATATTCTCACCCTTTCAAAATTTAGAAACAAAAAACCTCATGTCTTTAATATCGACATGAGGTTTAGTATATACAATCAGCCTATTTACATAGAAGAATCGTAGTATTACTACTTATTCTTGCATATGTGAAAGTGTTATGATTCATTTTAGTATATATCTATATTTTCATGTCTTTGACGTCTCTCTGGACGCTCAATTAAAGACTCTTTATGTTGTACTTAAACTGTTATAAGGATAATACTAATCAGGCGCTTTGTCAATCTATATTGAAAAATTAACCATTCTCAGTAAAAATGTTAACCTTAATCTATTTTATAATGTGTTTTCATTTTTAAAAAAAGAAAACGATAAATACTTATAGTTTACATAATAATGTTATCGTAATTATAGCACGACACAATTATGCATCTCTTTTTCGAATTGTATCTAATAAATCTTCAAAGTCTTGTGGTAATTCAGCATGTCTTTCAATATATTCACCTGTTACTGGATGTTCGAATCCAATAAGTCCAGCATGTAGAGCTTGACCACCAATATCCAATGTCTTTTTCGGTCCATACTTTGGATCACCAACTAATGGGAAGCCAATATATTTCATGTGCACACGGATTTGATGCGTACGTCCTGTTTCAAGTTGACATTCAACAAGCGTATAATCTTTAAAATGTTCTAGTACGTTAAAATGTGTCACTGCTTCCTTACCATCATCAACAACAGCCATAGATTGACGATCATTTTTGTTTCTACCAATTGGCGCATCGATTGTACCGTAATCATGAGGAATATTCCCGTGAACTAAAGCGATATATTTTCTTTTAACAGATTTATCCATTAATTGTTCTACAAGCCCACGATGAGCAATATCATTTTTAGCAACCATTAATAAACCAGAAGTATCCATATCTATACGGTGAACAATACCTGGACGAATTTCTCCATTAATACCCGATAAATCTTTAATTTGATACATTAAACCATTAACTAATGTATTGGTATAATGACCTGGTGATGGATGAACTACCATGCCTTTCGGTTTATATACAACTGCAACGTCATCATCTTCATAATAAATATCTAAATTTAAATTTTCAGGTAGAATGTCAGCTTCAACCACTTCTTTTTCAGTGACAACTATATGATCATTAAGTTTCACTTTATAATTAGATTTAACAACTTTATCGTTTGCAACGACTAAACCTGCTTTAATCCAATCTTGTATCTGGTTACGAGACCAATCACTATTTAATTCAGGCAGCAACTTATCTACACGCATACCTGTTTGTTCTTTATCTGTAATGTTAAATTCATAAGTCTCCATTACTTAACCTCCTTCTCCTTTTTATTGGAAGTATCCTTTAATAAGGCAATAATAATTAATATTACACCAATTGTTAAACTTGAATCTGCGATATTAAATATTGGAAAATCATAACCAAAAATATTTGTATCAATAAAGTCAACAACTTCTCCTGTTAAAACTCTATCAATAAAGTTTCCAAGTGCACCTGCAAAAAGTAAACTAATAGCAACTTGCATAAACAAATTATATTGAGCATCTTTAATAAAGAAATATACTAAGGCTATTAATATAATAATGGTAATAATAAAGAAAAATGTCATTTTTCCACTCAATATTCCCCATGCAGCACCATTATTTCGATGTGATGTTATGTTTAAAAAGTGCGGTATCACTTCAAATGAATCTCCAATTTTCATTGTAGTAGCTATAATATATTTAGTAACTTGGTCAAATATAACGACAAATACTGCTATTAAAATGGAAGTGCCAATAAAATATTTTTTGTGCATTTTCGTTCCTCCAATCAATCGTCCATAAGACAACTCTTTATATTATAGCTTACACCTGCTAATAAAAAAAGTAAGCATATTACATTAAATCTAATGTTACTAACTCAATACTTGATAAACTACTATGTTTTGACATTAAATATGAACTTAATTATTCATTTATCATATTTAAGATGACATTAAAAATTATGAAAGCAGCCTGGGACATAAATCCCTAAAAAAACAGCAGTAAGATATTTTCTAATTAAAAATTATCTTACTGCTGTTCTCTATTTATACAATACTTCGTATTGAATGGCTTCGCTATGCCCATCTGGCACATTACTGTAAAATTCTATAAATAGAATTTTTGATGATGGGTCCCTTCCTAGGGTGCCGTCTCAGCCTCGGTCTTCGACTGGCACTGCTCCCTCAGGAGTCTCGCCATTAATACTACGTATTAACATGTAATTTTACTTTTAAATACTTTAAAAAAATAAGACATGAATCATCTACACTTAATTGGACAAATTCTATGAGAATAGATATTGTTAATTTAAGAAAGTAGGCTATTTTATTATGACAAGAGAAAAAGGATCATTTAGTTCAGAGTTTAAGTTACAAATGGTTAGATTATATGAAAATGGTAAGCCTAGGAATGAAATTATACACGAGTATGATTTAACACCTTCGGCATTAGGAAAATGGATAAAGCAACATCAAAACACGGGTACATTCAATCAACAAGATAACTTATCAGATGAAGAAAAAGAGCTGATTAAATTACGTAAAGAAGTTCAACATTTAAAAATGGAGAACGATATTTTAAAGTAAGCAGCGCTGATCATGATGCAACTTTTATGAGAATGAAGGAAGACCATATGAAAAATGGCCAACTTAAGCCAGGATACAATTTACAAATAGCGACAAATTCTCAATTTGTTTTATCCTATGACCTATTTCAAAACCCGACAGATACTAGAACTTTAATTCCATTTTTAACACTCAAAATTGAAAATATGACGAACTTAATGATGAATTTATATGTCCTAATAACAAAAGAATAGGTTTTAAAGGATATGCATACCGTAATGATAGATATGGTTTTAAACGTGACTTCAAACTATATGAATGTGATGACTGTTCATCATGTTCTTTGAGACATCAATGCATGAAGCCAAATTCGAAATCCAATAAGAAAATTATGAAGAATTATAATTGGGAATTCTTTAAAGCCCAAATTAATCAAAAGCTTTCTGAACCAGAAACGAAAAAAATCTATAGTCAAAGAAAAATTGATGTAGAGCCTGTTTTTGGATTTATGAAGGCTATTTTGGGTTTCACTCGAATGTCAGTTCGAGGAATAAATAAAGTTAAACGAGAGCTAGGTTTTGTATTAATGGCACTTAATATAAGGAAAATAACAGCTCAACGAGCTGTACATTATAAAATACATATCAAAAAAGCTGATTTCTATCAAATAATTAATAGAAATCAGCTTTTTACATTGCCTAAGAACTTAATGTCTCAAGCTCCTTCATAGCTTGTATAAAAAGATCATTAAAAACGATTCATTATATGGTTCGTCCATTCAAAGTATATACTAATCTTCAACTTCGATATGATTAAAGCGATAATAGATACCATCCGGACCTTGTAAATTTAAATGTGTTGTTTCAGGATAATGAAAGTCAACAATTGCTAATCCATACGTATCAAAATTTTCTACACGTTTCGTTGCTGATACCCAATCATTCATGGCCAAATGTTGATAATAGCCATTCGATGCTAAAAATATTGAATAATCATCCATATATGCCGATTGCTCTAATCCAAAATAATCGAGGTAGTAGTCTTTTACCTCTGATAAATGAATTGTCTTAATATGCAACGCACCTATAATAGCGTCATCTGGAATACCTAACCATAACAATTTTGTTGCATGACTCACTAATCTCGGTACATTTAATGGTCTAATATCAATTTTTACTAAATCATTTTGCCTCGTCCATTGCGCTTCGTCTTTATCAACATAAAATTTAAAACCGTTTCCTTCCGGGTCTTCAAAAAATAATGATAACGAAGCAGGCTGTATACCTCCGTTAACTGGAATATCATATTCGCTTAAATGAATTAGTAAATTAGCTAAATCACTAATTTGAGGTAGTTTAATTGCGATATGAAACAGTCCCGCTTCTGACATTAAAGGTTCACGTCCATTTTGTAATTCAACAAGTGTAATGACATGATTATTTTGACCTACTTCATATTGTATCGATGTTAATGTCTCATTTATAATATTTAATCCTAATACGTCCTCATAAAATGGCTTTAATTCATTCTTATCTCTTACATTTAAAGTGATACCATTTACAAAGTTTGCGTTACTGTTATGATACATTCAATTAACTCCTATCAAATTCAATATCTGTGCTTACTTTTACTTAAAATTATCGCGAACATAATTGAGAATAGCAACTATAACGCATTTATAAGCTGCAGAGAATTTGTACCATTCCTGAATAATTTTTATTTTAGTAAATTACACATTTTTTAACACATATAACCAGTAACTTGGTCATTTTTTTATTCGCAAAAAAACTCTCTTCATCATGTCAACAAAAACTACAACATGATTATGAAGAGAGCTTTAATTTATATCATCTGTATGAGTACTTTATACAATTTCAATTATACAAGTGATTTTACAACTTGTTGGCATCGTGGACATAGATGCGTCAATTCATCAACAGCACCAAGATCCTCTGAATAGTTCCAACATCTTTCACATTTTTCACCATCTGCATGTTCGATGACAATATCACCATGTTCATAAGCTGTTGCCTGATCATCTAACTTATCTACAACTTTAACTTGTGACACGATAAATAATTGATGTAATGCATCAAATGAAGTTAAGAATTCAGATGCATTAAATTTATCGTTACTAGCAATCGTAACTTTAGCTTCTAATGATTTACCAATAACTTTTTCATTACGAGCAGTTTCTAATGCACGGTTCACATCATTACGTAAATTCATAAATGTACGCCATTTATCCAATAAAGCTTGATCTACTTCTACAACTTTAGGCATGTCTGCTAAGTGAACACTTTCTTCTTTAACATGTGGTGTATGAGACCAAACTTCTTCAGCTGTATGCACTAAGATTGGTGCTAACAACTTCGTCATATCAACTAAAATTTGATATAACACTGTTTGCATACTACGACGGATATGAGAATCACGTTGTTCAATATATAAAATATCTTTACCGTAATCCAAATAGAAATTACTTAACTCAACATTGATAAAGTTTTGAACTTCTTGATAAATATTTAAGTAGTCAAAGTTTTCATAGTTGTTAATTGTACTTGCAGTAAATTCACGTAAACGATTTAGCAAGTAACGATCCACTTCTAATAACTCTGATTCAGGAACGCTATCTGTATCAGGATTGAAATCATTAATATTACCTAACATAAATCTTAATGTATTTCTGATTTTACGATAAACATCAGATGTTTGTTTTAAAATTTCATCAGAAATTCTAACATCAGCTAAATAGTCCGTACTACTTACCCAAAGTCTCGCAATATCAGCACCTTTTTGTTTAACCACTTGGTCAGGTACAATGACATTACCTAAAGATTTACTCATTTTCTTACCTTCACCGTCCATAACAAAACCATGAGAAAGTAAGAATTTATAAGGTGATACTCCTCTTGTAGCAACTGAAGTTGTAATAGAAGAGTTGAACCAACCACGATATTGGTCACTACCTTCTAAATACATATCTGCTGGGAAACTTAATTCCGGTCTTGTTTCCAACACGCCACGGTGTGATGAACCAGAATCAAACCAAACGTCCATAATGTCTGTTTCTTTAGTAAATGTACCGTTAGGGCTGCCTGGATGTGTAAATCCTTCTGGTAGTAAGTCTTTCGCTTCTCTTTCAAACCAAATATTTGAACCGTGTTCTGCAAATAAATCAGCAACATGATTCACTGTTTCTTTCGTCATGATAATTTCGCCATTTTCAGCATAAAATACTGGTAACGGTACACCCCAAACACGTTGACGAGAAATAACCCATTCGCCACGGTCACGAACCATATTGTAAATACGTGTTTTACCCCAATTTACTTTGAAGTTTGTATTTTCGATTGCATCTAAAATATCTTGTCTTACTTTACTGATTGAAGCAAACCATTGTGGAGTAGCACGGAAGATTACAGGTTTTTTTGTTCTCCAGTCGTGTGGATAGCTATGTGTAATAAAGTCTAATTTTAATAGTGCACCTTTTTCTGTTAATAAATCAGTAACGGCTTTATTAGCTTTATCATAGAACATTCCTTCAAACTGGCCGCCTTCTTCAGTAAATACACCTTTATCATCGATTGGACTAATTACTGGTAATTCATATTTTTGACCAACAATATAGTCATCTTCCCCGTGACCTGGTGCTGTATGTACACAACCTGTACCAGCATCTGTAGTAACATGATCACCATTAATCACTAACGATTCTCTATCTAAGAATGGATGTTGTGCTACAACATACTCCAATTCTTTACCTGTGTATTCTTTTTCTAATTTGATTGATGCTTTATCCCAATCCAGTGCTTCTGCTACAGCGTCAGATAAGGCTTCTGCAATAATATATTTTTCGCCATTTACATTGTATTGACCATATTTTAATTCAGGATGAACGGTAATCGCAACATTTGATGGAATTGTCCATGGCGTTGTTGTCCAGATAATAAATTTAGCATCTGCATCAACGACACCTTTGTCATCTTTAACGTCAAATGCAACGTAAATTGATGCTGAACGTTTATCGTGATATTCAATTTCTGCTTCTGCTAATGAAGACTCACTTGAAGGAGACCAATAAACTGGCTTTTTACCTTTATAAATTAAACCTTTATCTGCCATTTCTCCAAAAATACGAATTTGTGCAGCTTCGTATTCAGGTTTTAATGTAATATATGGATCATTAAAGTCACCACGAACACCTAAACGTCTAAAATCTTTTTTCTGTAATTCAATTTGTTCTAAAGCAAATTCTTTACATTTCTCACGGAATTCAGCTGTTGACATTTTCTTACGGTCAACACCTTTTTTCGTTAATGCTTGTTCAATTGGTAAACCATGTGTATCCCAACCTGGTACGTATGGTGCATAGAACCCTTGCATAGTTTTATAACGTACAATAAAGTCTTTTAAAATTTTGTTCAAGGCATGTCCCATATGTAAGTTACCATTCGCGTATGGTGGGCCATCATGTAAAATGAATGTTTCGTTACCTTTATTTTTTTCTAACGCTTTATGGTATTGATCTTCTGCATCCCATTTTTCTTGAATTTGCGGTTCCTTGTTTGGTAAACCACCTCGCATTGGGAAATCTGTTTTAGGCATTAATAACGTTTCTTTGTAATCCATTTTTTTCACTCCTTAAAAATTTAAAAAACTCTAAGTTAAATTAAAAGGGACGATTGCTCGCGGTACCACCCTTATTAACTCAACTTAGAGTTCTCTCATTACATTATTTAAATATTAAAAAGTCAGTGATATAACATACATGCTTTTACTAGGCTCTCACCATTACCTAATTCGCTGTGAAAAGTTAAATGTATATTACGCGTCTGTCTTTATTTATTTCTTACTTCTTAGTTGTTTCTGAATCATTGGATTGTTGATTATTGTCTGATGTATTTGATGCATTATTTTGTGCATTTGCTGCAACTTCATCTGGCTTTAAATCATTTTCATGCAAATGATGAATATTTTCAAGCGTCACTTGTTCAGCGTCTAAATCATAATTCAACAAGTAATCCCAATCTTCGTTTTTTAATAAGTCTAATTGCGCTTCAACTAACATACGGAAACGCGATCTAAATACTTTTGATTGACGTTTCATATCTTCAGTCTGGAATGCTAAACGGCGTGCTTTTTCTACCGCGTCACCAACCATTTGATTAGCTTGCGCTTCTGCCTTAGCTATAATCGCTTCAGCTTGTTTCTCTGCAGCTTGCTTAGTTTCTTCACCAGCTTTTTGAGCTTGTATCAAAGCATCACTTACAGATTGATGCACGTCTTGATAAGACTTAATATTAGTATCTCTCTCTTCGATTACTTTTTCAAGTTGTTTTTTATCTTCTTTAAGACGTTCAATTTCAGTGCTTAGTTGCTCCAAAAAATTAGCAACTTCAGTAGGTTCTAAACCATTCTTTACACGTGAAAACTCTTTATTCTTAATTTCATTTGGTGTAAAAGGCATTTGTTATCCTCCTTAAATCATTACTATTTGAATAATGTTCTATAGGTAATGTGCGTTTTATCTTTTTTAGTTTTACCACCTAAGTCAGTAATGTGTGCTCTACCAAAACCTTGGATGGATATTAAATCATTTGCTTGTAATTGAAAATCTGCTGAATCAACAATAGTGTGATTCACTTTAACACGTTTTTTTTCGATTAGTTGTTTCGCAATCGTACGTGATTTACGTATCATTTCTTTAATAACAACATCTAACCTTAAAGAACTAACTGTTGCACTTTCAATTTTCCAATTCTCATTAGATTGTATCATATCTGTTACTGGAATAGTATAAAGTTTAACTGATGCGCCTTTAATACGTTGTAATTCTAACATAATAAATGATTCCAATCTACTTGTCAAAACAAATTGAATTCGTTCATTCACAATTATGTCTCCAACTTGTTCGCGTTCGATACCTAAAGACATTAATGTCCCTAAAATATGTTGATGTTTTAAAGTGACGAATTTTTCAGGATAATCTATTTCCATTAAAGTTAAATCAAAGTCACTTTCTTTAGGTTCATAATAGTTCGGCGAAATGATTGCTCTTTTTCTTTCAGCATTTGGCCCGCCATAAAAAGATACGTTTAAATCTTCATAACTGCCACAAATCACTTCCAATATATATTGTCCTCTTGGATCTAAAAAATGCGTTAATACTGGTGCATAATGCTGTTCCGCTTGATCACATTTATCCGTTAGCTGATCAATTAATTCGTATTCTTCCTGTCTAAAGTGTTGATAAATATCTATGTTAATCCCTACCTTAAAAAAATTATAAAATACCATCTATTGCCCTTATATTCAGAAAAATACATATCAAAAACGAGGCTAAAGTATCATGTACCCTTGCCTCGTTATGTCGCTTAATTTATTGTAATTGAATTAAAATCCAATTAAAGATTTGGAGTAACCCTTTTTGGAATAATACTAAAACGAAAATTGCAGCGATTGATGATATGTCGATAATTCCAATAGGTGGAATTACTTTTCTAAATGGTTGTAAGAAAGGTTCATATATTTTCGCTAAAAAATAACCTACCTTAGTTTCTCTAATACTTGGTACCCAAGATGTAAAGAAATATATAATCATGCCGAAATAATAAATTTCAACAACAAAAAGGATAAATTTAAATATTGTAGCTAGCACATTTATATCCATATGTTAACTCCTTAGTCGAATGAATGTTCCATATTTTCAATATGGTCTGTAATGCTTCCAGCTACTTCCACATTATCAGGCGTACATAAGAAAATATCAGTACCTACACGTTGGATATCTCCACCGATTGCATAAACAGTACCGCTTAAAAAATCAATAATTCTTTTCGCTGATACTTTATCAATACGTTGTAAATTGACAAGTGTCGCTCGGCGGTTTTTAAGCTCATCAGCAATATCTTGTGTATCTGAAAAAACACGTGGTTCGAATAAACACATTTTTGAACTTTCTTGTGATGCATTGTTTGGTGTAGCATTGTTCATAGTTACAACATTACGTGAATTATTTTTTGAATAATTAGACATACGGTTATTCCTTTCTTCTGACGTTGTTGTATATCTTGATGCAGATTTTTGAGGGACTGATTTGATTGCGTTTTGTTTTGTTGTTTGTTGTGACTGCTCTTTTGCTGGCGCTTCATTTACCTGTTGTTGTTTGTCAGGTACTTCTACTTCCTCTTCATCATCTATTACAAAAAATCCACTAAATAAATCTTTTAAAGCCAAGTGGCTCACTCCTCTTCTCCTACAAGTTTAGTCCCAATTCTAACAAACGTTGCACCTTCTTCAACTGCAATAAGATAGTCATTACTCATTCCCATTGATAATTCATCACAAGGCGCATATTCTAAATTGAGTCGCTGTATTTCTTCTTTTTTCAAACGTAACTGTTTAAATAACGATCTAATATATGCTTCATCATCTGTCAATGGTGCCATCGTCATTAAACCTACAATTTCGATTTTGTCATATTTTTTAAGATCATCTATAAACTGATCAACATCTTCTAAAGCAATACCATGTTTAGAAGCTTCTCCCGAAACGTTCACTTGCAAGAAACATTTAATTTTATGTTCTGCACGTTTGTTAATTTCTTTGGCTAAGCTCAATCGATCTAAAGCATGGAAATAATCTACGTCGTTTATAACGTCCTTAACTTTTCGAGATTGTAATGATCCTATAAAATGGATCACCGCATCTGATGGTAATGCTTCTTTCTTTTGAAAAAAGCCTTCCAATCTATTCTCACCAAAATGTCTTATTCCAGCCTCATACGCTTCTTTAGCTCGCTCTATTGTAACATATTTTGTAACTGCAATCACGTTTGGTTTTGTTGAAAAATTATTTTTTTTACTTTTGTCATTAATTTGTGTTGAGATTTGTTGTAAATTATCTTTCACACGCAAGCATATCTCCTCCTTGTTTACTGTTGACCAATGAATGCTAACATGCGTCCTGTTTGACCTTTTTCTAATCGATAAGAGAAAAATAACTCTAAATGTTCAGATGTAGCATACGCTGTCGTATAAATATTTTCTTTAGGAACACCATAATAATTTAATAATGCAGCATTGGCTTTTTTCAAATCAATACCATGACGATCTAGTCCTCTAGTTTCAATATAGTTTGCACTATCAATTGGCAATGTTTCAAATTTATTTTTAATATCATCATTAATTTCATAACTTGATGATGTAGATGGTCCAATAACGACATGTAAGTCTTTCAAATCAAAGTTCACATGTTTTAGCACTTCTTTTACAATTTCAGTATAGGTACCACGCCACCCTGCATGGGCCAATGCAATAAAATGATGTTTTGTACTATAAAAATATACTGGTACACAGTCTGCATAACACATCGTTAATAAGACATTACTATCATATGTGTACATCGCATCAATACCATGAAGCGCATCAGTTAAAGTGTCTATATTTGTGCCTATATCATCCTTTGTAATACAAGCGACTTTATTTTCATGTGTTTGGATGGGAAACACCCAATTTTTTCTATCAAATGCAATTTCTTCAGCTAATTGCAATTGATGTTGAGTAATATTATATGGGCGATCATCAATATATCTCGCCATATTAAAAGCATTTTTAGGATAGTCACTTAAACCATCGCCTCTAGTTGTAATACCTAGAGTAATACCTTGTTGTAATAATTCTTCATATATTAAATGATGCGGTTGCTTTTTAAAATTATCATTCACTCGATCGTCACCATCATTTCATTTAAATTATCTTCGTCTAACTGTACAAAGTTAATAATTATATAATATAACATTTATGTTTAAAGTTAAAATGTTGCGCAAATAATTTTTGACTTAATTTTGACACGATACTTAAACACTTTTAATGACTTCGAAAAACTTAAATGTCCTTCTACATGTTCTAAAAATTAGTAAAAAAATCATCAGATATGTTATCTGATGATTTGTGTTGAATTATTTGTGTATATATATTAACCGATTAACGTCTTGTTCTTCTTGAACGTCTTTCTTCTCTATTTCTAATGAAGCTAGGAATATCATCTTCTTTAGTTGTATGTGTTCTTTCACTTACACTATCAGTTGCTTGTGCATTTGATGAATTTGAAGTGAATGATTCATCTTTAGAAGTTGCATTGCTAGAAGTATTTACGCTTGTTCCGAATCCAGTGCTACCAGATTTACGACCATGTGATGTTGGTTTGTCATCAAAACCAGTTGCAATAACTGTTACAACAATCTCATCTTGTAATTCAGGATTAATAACTGTACCGAAAATCATATTAACGTCTTCATCTGCAGCATCTTGGACAATATCAGCAGCCTCTTGTGCTTCAAATAATGACAATGACTCGCCACCAGTAATATTCATAAGCACACCTTGTGCACCAACGATAGATGTTTCAAGTAATGGAGAAGAGATTGCTTTTTTAGCAGCTTCTACCGCTCTATTTTCACCAGAAGAAACACCAATACCCATTAATGCAGAACCTTGGTTAGACATAATTGTCTTAACATCTGCAAAGTCTAAGTTTACTTCACCAGAAACAGCGATTAAGTCTGAGATACCTTGTACACCTTGGCGTAACACGTTATCAGCTTCTTTAAATGCTTCCATCATTGGCGTAGATTTGTCAACGATATCTAATAAACGGTCATTTGGTATAACGATTAATGTATCTACTGCAGCTTTCATAGCTTCTACTCCAGCAGCAGCTTGAGTTTGACGTTTACGTCCTTCAAAACTAAATGGACGAGTTACAACACCAACAGTTAATGCGCCCATTTCTTTTGCAATTTTAGCAACGACTGGTGCTGCACCAGTACCAGTTCCGCCACCCATACCAGAAGTAACAAATACCATGTCTGCACCTTGGATTGCATCTTCAATTTGTTCACGAGATTCCTCTGCAGCTTTTTTACCGATTTCAGGATTAGCTCCTGCTCCTAAACCACGTGTTAATTTTTCACCGATTTGGATTTTAGATTCAGCTTTAGATAAGTTTAAAGCTTGACCGTCTGTGTTGATAGCGATAAATTCAACATTATTCATTCCGTGGTCAATCATTCGGTTTACGGCGTTGTTACCGCCACCACCTACACCAATGACCTTTAAAGTCGCTAAATGATTAAATCCTTGTTCAAATTCTAACATTTAAATTTCCTCCTAGTTTTATTGGCCAATAATCATTCAAATAGAGATTTCATTAGTTTTTTGAATTTACTTTCTTCTTTATCTTTGTCTTGAACATGTTCATGATTTTGTTTATGTTCCTGATGATTATCTTCTGATTGATAAATTTCTTCATCTGTTGACTCTACTTCATTTTCATGAGTATCTTTTTTGTTTGTTTTACGTTTAAACCAATCAAATCCGCCTAATTTAGATTCGTTATCTTTGTCTTTCACATCAATAACATCTTCTTCAGTTTCTTCATTATCATGATAATTAATTGTAACATAATCTAATAACTCATCAAAAGCGATACTACTAGAAATTGTAGAAATTGCTGAAGAAAATTCAGGTTTTCTAATTCCCATTTGTGATGGCGTGTGAATTCTAACTTTTTCACTTACCATATCTGATAATAATTCTTTTACGCCAAGTAAGTTTGCAGATCCACCAGTTACAATAAACCCACCATTTACTTTTGTTAATCCTAAATCTTGTAAAACATCAAATACTTCGAAGAATATTTCTTCTACACGCGCTTCAATAAAGTCACTCAAATCTTTTTGAGTATACTGTACTGTTTCATCACTATCAACCTGTTCAACAGTGAAGATATCTTGATCTGAAGCAGAATCATAGAATGCATGACCATATTGGTGTTTAACTTTTTCAGCAGTTTCATAAGAAGTGTTTAACCCTTGTGCAATATCGTCTGTAATATCACGCCCTGCCATTTCGATAGAATCAGCATCTACTAATTCACCGCGTTCATAAAAAGCAACTTGCGTAACGTCTTCACCAATATCAATGACACATGCACCTAACTCTTTTTCAGTAGCTGTTAGGATTGAACCGTAGTTATATGCATCAGAATAAACATCTAATACATCAACACCACATGCTTCAACGCATTTAATCATATTAATTAAAATCGATTTTTGAATAGCAATTACGCCTGCTTCAACCTTTAATGAATGTCTGGCAATTAATTCTTTAGGGTCTGAAACCTCATTTTCTTTATCGACTATAAAACGAATCGGGAACACATTAATTACTTCTGTTTCTTGCACATCATTTTTTTCTCTAATACCTTCTAATACTTTTTCGATATGTGAACCGTTGATTTCTGTATCCTCATAAAAGTCGATTTCATTTGATTCATCATAAACTTCCGTTCCAATGATAGGTAATTTCAGGAAAACTTCTTTAATATCAACACCCGAAGCGATTGATGCCTTTTTAATTGTGTCTTTGATTGCTTGACGCGCAATATCAAAATCATCAATTAAACCATTTTTTATACCGCTCGTGTAGGTTTGTCCTGTACCTATCACATTTATACCATTGTGAAATTTCTCGCCTACTATTGTTTTTACGCTTGATGATCCAATATCAATACTTACGTAGTAATGTTCTTCCATAGATAGGCACCTCCTGACAAATTACTATTAAAAAATACACTATCTTTAGTTTACAATACGTTGAATGGCTTGTGAACTATAAACATAGACAATATCAAAATTTTTTAATTATTCTTACTTGATTGTTTGTTAATTTTGTTTAAAACGCTTTGTAATTCTTCTTTTGCTTGATTTTCCTCTTGAGATGATTTAGTCACATTTTTATCGCTTTCTGATTGAGTAGACGTGTTTCCACGGTATGGGATAAATGAAGCACCGACTGATAAATCAATATAGCCTCGTGTTTTTAGTTTACCCGAACTATCTCTTGATAATGATTGTGACATCTGCGGATAATATTTCATTTTCTTAGATATCGTCGAAATATCACCGATTACTTGAAGTCCATCCGTCGTAAACAATTCAATTCTGCTTTGTTTGTTTTTACTTGGGGCGTATGTCACTTCGGCAATATATCGTCTAACTTCAGGTGTCATTTCAGATAACGCCTTAATCATATCATCTTCTTTTGTACCTTTGAAACCATCCATGACAGGTGCATCATTAATTTTGACATCATTTGAACCTTTAAGCAATTTACCATTTTCTAATAAAGGTAAATATTTACCTTTATATTTCACTAAAGCAATAATTTCATTTTCTGTGATATCTACGTTTAATGTGTTTGGTAATTGCTTGTGTATCTCAACACTTTTGATTAATGGATCCTCTTCGAGATCATTAATAGCATTTTTTTTACTAAACGTATACATCCTCGAATCATTTTTAACACCTAACACTTTGTTTATCTTTGAAGTACTAACGTGATTATTTCCATTTATATTTACATGCGCAATTTTACTAAGTGGTGAAAACATGTAAATTAATATAACAGCAATCAACAATACCAATATTGTAATAACACTGTATTGGATCCGTTTTTGTCGCTTACGTCTTAACTTCCGCTTTTCTTCAAGTGTTAATGGCTTTAATTGTGTTACTTTACTTTTTCGTTCTTTTTTCGTTACTGTTTCCTCATCATTCGAGTCGCTATTTTGTTCTTTAGGAGCTGATTGAGATTGTTCGTTGTCGACTGCAATTCCATTCGATTCATTTTGGTCGTCAATTTCTTGATTATATCTATAATCCTCAATTTCAATATTAGAGTCTGTAGAATCATCGATATTATTATCATTCGCATGACTAGAAGCAGAATCATTATTTTCATCTTTGCTTTCTTCTTTTTTGAAGTCTTTATTTATCAAGTAAATTTCTTCATCAAACTCAGCTTGTTGAGATGTATCATCTTTATTTTGATTAGAAAAATGTGTAGCCTTTGATCTTTTTCTTTGCCGTCTTTTCTTAGATGTATTCCTCGTAAATAATTCTAATTCATCTTTATCTTCATTTGATTCTTGTTGATCGTTCTTCGTTTTATCATCCATCAATACTCACACCCTTTAATAAGATGGTAAATGGGCACGGAATCTTTCAATAAATTTCTCTCCACGCTCTTCAAAAGTACTATATTGATCCCAACTCGCACAAGCAGGTGACAATAATACAACATCATTTGTTTCTATAATATCTTGTACTTTATCAACAGCGTCTTCGACATTGTTCGCTTCAATGACCGATTTCCCTTGACTATTACCTAGTTTAGCAAACTTAGCTTTCGTTTGTCCGAATACAACCATCGCGCGAACATTTTCCATATAAGGAATGAGTTCGTCAAATTCATTCCCTCGATCCAAACCACCACATAACCAAATGATTGGTTGATTAAATGAATTTAAGGCAAACTGTGTTGCTAGCGTGTTTGTTGCTTTGGAATCATTGTAATATTTATTAGTTCTATTAGTACCAACATATTGCAATCTATGCTCTATTCCTGAAAATGTAGTTAAACTATCAATAATTGCTTTAATAGGCACACCAGCTAAAATACAAGCAAGCACAGCTGCTAATATATTTTCTAAATTATGTTCACCTGGCAATACTAGATCTTCAGTGTTAATAATACGAACACCTTTATAAACGATAAAACCATCTTTAATATAAATACCATCAACTTCTTGTTGAGTTGAGAAATACAATGTCTTAGCTTTTAATTCTTCCGACTCTATCACTTGTCTTTGATGATAATTACAAATCAAATAATCTTCTTCCGTTTGATTTTTATATATTTGCTTTTTAGCATTTTGATAGTTTTCTAAATTTTCATGGTAATCTAGATGCGCTGAATAAATGTTAGTAATTATAGCAATGTGTGGTTTATACTTTTCGATTCCAAGTAACTGGAATGACGACAACTCTGTAACTAAATAATCTGTAGGCTTTACTTCTTGTGCTACTTTAGATGCAACATAACCAATATTGCCGGATAGTCTTCCAATTAAGCGACTTTTTTTAAACATATCTCCAATTAGAGAAGTAACTGTCGTTTTACCATTTGTACCCGTTACAGCTATGATTGGTGCTTCAGAGATTAGATAACTTAACTCAACTTCTGTTAAAATTTTCAAACCTCGTTTCACTGCTTCAT
Organism: Staphylococcus sp. EG-SA-10; assembly: GCF_017151945.1. Taxonomy (NCBI): domain Bacteria; kingdom Bacillati; phylum Bacillota; class Bacilli; order Caryophanales; family Staphylococcaceae; genus Staphylococcus; species Staphylococcus sp. EG-SA-10. The sequence goes on along the minus strand of NZ_JACVZJ010000015.1, from coordinate 19,428 downwards.
CAATAATAGATACTGTATAAGGTATTCCAGGATTTTTAACAATTATTGGATTATTATCAAGCAATGTTAATGGATGACTTCCACTTACAACAGAAATGCCCATAGATTCTAAATCTTTTGCATGAGCATCTTGCGATAAGTCTTTCCCATCATTGACAGTCACATTCGCACCTAATTTACTTAATAATTTAGCTGCTTCATAACCACTTTTTGCCAAACCGACAACTAATACATTTTTATTTTCTAACCCTGTGTAATTAAGCATCTTAATGCACTCCAATCCATAAACCGATTAAACCTGAAATCAGACCAACAGCCCAAAATACTGTAACTACTTTCCATTCGCTCCATCCTATCAATTCAAAATGATGATGTATCGGACTCATTTTAAATATACGCTTTCCAGTCAATTTAAAGCTAGCGACTTGTAACATAACAGATAATGTTTCAATTACGAATACTAAACCTATAAAAATTAATGATAATTCCTGATTAAGCATGATTGAAATCGTAGCAAATATACCACCTAAAGCTAAGCTACCTGTATCTCCCATAAACACTTTAGCAGGGTTAATGTTATATGGTAAAAATCCTAAAAGTGCAAACAACATAATGATACAGAAAATACCAATCGCCGTTTCTCCTAACACAAAGCTCATGATGGCATACATTGTAAATCCGATAATTGACAGTCCAGTTGCTAATCCATCTAAACCATCTGTTAAATTTACCGCATTAGAAAAACCTACTTGCCAAAAAACAATGAAAATAACATATGCAAATGATAGTGGGATTGCTACATTCGTAAATGGAATATGTATGCTCGTAGAAAAATTCACCAAATGAAACACATTACTTAAAACAAAGAAAATAATCGCAATACCAATTTGCGCCAAAAACTTCTGTTTACTTGTTAAACCTTGGTTATTCTTTTTAACAACAATAATATAATCATCTATAAAACCAATTAACCCAAAACCAATCGTCACAAATAATAACAGTATGATCGGATTAGCTTGTTCTACAAATATAATAGCCACCAAAGACGTTATCACAATACTTAATAGAAATGTTAGTCCACCCATCGTTGGTGTACCAGTCTTCTTCATATGGCTTTGTGGACCTTCTTCTCGAATACTTTGACCAAATTTCATCCTTTTTAATGTAGGTATTAAAACAGGTACCAAAACAAATGTAATCACTAGCGCTAATAACGCATATACAAAAATCATAACTATCTCCTCTTCTTAATCCAGACTTTTTTAACCACTAATATATTATCAATTTTTCAATTAAATAAACAAAGTTGTAATCAAAATTTATAATTTTTCTTTTTTACGGCATAAGAGGCCAGTATAAAAAGTTTGCCTATAACAAACAAGTTAATCTGACCTCGTCTACCTTAAAATTCTCTATCAACACTTATTTATAAAGATTAAATGAAGATGTTGTTTTCTATCACAGCATTACTTTAGTAAAAACAAATAGTGACAATACACCCTTATTTAATGTAGCCATTCTTGTTAGTCCGACTTATCCTTGTCAGTTTTACTGTCAGATTTCTTCTTATCATCTGAATTTGAATCAGAATTATTCGTCGAATTGCTGTCTACATTCTCTGATGAAAATTCTACGTCTATTTTATCTTTTTCAGTAAGTTTTTGTCCCTTACTAATTGATTGGTGGGACACAAAACCGCTACCTTTTAAATTTACTTTAATATTTGTTAGGTTTTCAAAAGCAATGACATCTTCTTTCGTCCATCCTGACATGTCAGGCATAGTTAAGTCTCCATCTGTTAATAACAGTACTTTACTATGAGGTAAGACTTTATTCCCTGCTTTTATAGATTGTGCTTTTATTTGTGTGCCAGAACCGATAGTAACTGGTTCTAATGATTTTGCACTCACATTATCAATAGCTTTTTGTTTGTCTTGACCTTCAACATCTGGCACTTTACTATACTCTGCATTAGATGTGTCATCTTTTGATTTACCTACATTTAAATATTTCAAAGTATTTTCCATTATTGGTTTAAACGCTTTACTAACACCTAATTCATAAGCTTCTTGGTCATTTTTTTGTGCCAAGCTCATACCAGCGTATACAATAACTTTAGGATTTTTCTTCGGCGCGTCACCCATAAAACTTACAAAATATGGGTTTGGACCTTTAACGTATCCACCACCATTAGGTGCAGCGACTTGTGCTGTACCAGTCTTACCTTCGACCTCATAACCATCAATACGATAGTTTGCAGCGTGACTCTTCTTACTATTCACAACTAAATCCAATTGCTTTTCAACTTTTTCAGCAGTATCTTTTGTTATTGGTTTGCCTGCGATTTGTTTTTGACCTTTATAAAATTGTCTTTTACTAACAGGATTTTCAACGCTATTCACAAACCATGGTTTTAACATATTACCATCATTAAAGAACGCTGATTGCGCTTGTAACATTTGAACAGGTGTTACTGTTGTCGATTGACCAAATGATGACGTTTTTTGTTGCAACTCATTACTCCATCCAATTTGACCAGGTGCTTCTCCATCAAACATACCTTTAGTTGATTTTCCAAATCCAAATCGTTCATACCAAGATTTCATTTTGTCTGCACCAACTAAATCTTGTAAATGCATCATCAATGTATTAGATGAATAAGTAAATCCGAGTGACATTGGGATTTCACCCCAACCGACTCTATTCCAGTCTGAAATACGTGAACCCATAATATCTCTATGTCCAGATTTATATTTCTTATCAGGATCAAAAGCACCTTCTTGAATAGCAGCTGCTAACCCATATGATTTAAATGTTGATCCAGGCTCGTATGTGTTTTGATATAGGTCATTTGCCCACTTTTTACCAAAGTCTTTACCAGTTTCAGGATTAAATGTTGGTCGCTGACTGTATGCTAAAATTTCTCCAGTTTTGGCATCCATGACAACCGCAAATAAATCTTTCGGCTGGTATCTTTCAACCATGCCATCTAAAGCTTCTTCAACAAATACTTGAATATTTGAATCGATTGTTAAATGGACATCATCACCACGTTTAGGCTGCTTCTCTTTTTTAGTATTTGGTGCAATATATCCCCAAATATCATGAATATATCTCAATGATCCTTTAGATCCACTTAAATAACTATCAAAAATCTTTTCAACTCCAAGCGCACCTTTAAGTTCACCAGTATCCGGATTTTTCTGAGCTCTACCAATTAAGTGTGATGCAAAATTGCCATTTGAATAAAAGCGTTCTGTTTCAGGCAATAAAGAAATACCAGGCAAATTCATTTTCTCTATTTTCAATTTGTCCTGATACGTTAAATTTGTTCCTTTGCGTCCAAATTCAATTTGGAAGGCTTTCTTTTGACTAAGTCTCTTTTCAATTTCCTCTGGCTTCATATCAATGACTGTAGATAATTTCTTTGCAGTCTCTTTTTTATCAACTACATGCCTAGGTTTTTTAGAATTGGCACTCGCCTTTTTATCTATTACTGCAACAAGTTTATATCTTTCTACATCTTCTGCTAGCACTTTACCATTACGATCATATATCTTTCCTCGTTCTGGTTGTTGTGCATTCTTAACTAAATACTTTTCATTTGCCTTCATGACTAAATCTTGACCATTAGAATGTCCAGTAATCATGATATATGAAATTCTTAAAACCAATATAAAAAAGAGCAGTCCGAATAAACCAACAAGTAGGACTGCCCCTATTTTATTTTTTTTAATTTTAATTTTTTGCTTCGCCATTACTACGCACTACCTTTACATTATCGTTCTCAAGGCTCATCCCCTGTTTCTTAGCCTTTTCGTATATGCGTTCATAAGAAGAATTCTTTTTGATTTCAGATTGTAAAGCACTGTTTTCACTTGATTGTTTATCTATTTTATAATCTAAATCTGCAATCTTTCCTCGCGTATCATACGCATCCATTTTTAAAGATAGCATATAAATACTTAACATAGCAATTACAGTAATCAAAGTTATGTATAAAACTTTTTCAAATTTAGTTAATTGTACAACCACTTTTCTCGAAACAGTCTTCTTTTCGGGCTTAGTTTGTGGTTGTTGCTTCGGTATACTATTATAAACTTGTTCGTCATATGGTTGGTACACTTTTTCTACAGCCATTATAAATTGCTCCTTATTTAAGTATTTCAGCTACACGTAATTTCGCGCTTCGTGCTCTGTTATTGTCATCTAAATCTTCTTCTGTAGCGGTAATCGGTTTACGATTAACACGCTTTAACTTAGGTGTATATGCTTCTGGTATAACTGGTAATCCTCTTGGTACTTCTGGACCTTTTTCATATTCTTGGAACACCTGTTTACATAAACGATCTTCTAAAGAATGGAAAGTGATTACCGAAATCCTGCCGTCTACTTTCACTAATTCAATCGCTTGTTCTATTGAATCTTCAAAAGCTGACAATTCATCGTTTACTGCAATTCGTAGTGCTTGAAATACTCGTTTTGCAGGATGTCCGCCTTTTCTTCTTGCTTTTGCAGGAATACCTTCTTTTATAATGTCAACTAATTCTAATGTTGTTGTTATTGGTTGTTGTTCGCGATGTGCTTCGATTCTTCGAGCTATCTGTTTTGAAAATTTCTCCTCGCCATAGCGATAAAAAATCTTCACTAACGCTTCATATGACCAATTGTTAACAATTTCATATGCTGTTAGTTCTTGTGTTTGGTCCATACGCATGTCTAATGTTGCGTCATGGTGATAACTGAATCCTCGTTCTGGAATGTCGAGTTGTGGGCTTGAAACACCCAAGTCGTAATAGATTCCATCTACTTTTTCAATGTTTAAGTCTTTTAATATTTGAGTTAATTCACGGAAGTTGCTATGAACAAAAGTCACCTTATGCAAATGATCCTTTAATACTTCTTTAGCATTATCAATTGCAGTTTGGTCTTGATCGATTGCTATTAATCTTCCGTCGTCATTTAATTGATTTAGTAAATAAAGGGCATGTCCCGCTCCACCTAGCGTACAGTCAATGTACACACCATTTTCTTTTACATTTAAATAATCAATGGTTTCGTTTAACATAACGCTGATATGATGAAACACTTCAATTCCTCCATTTTAAAAATCAAAATCTATTAAATCTTCAGCAATATCTTCGAAACTTTCTTCAGATTCTTCATAGAAATCATTCCAAGTTTCTCTATCCCAAATCTCAATACGATTTGAAACACCGATTACTGTACATTCTTTAGTTAAATTAGCGTATTTCCTCAAGTTTTGAGGGATGTTAATACGCCCTTGCTTATCAAGTTCTACTTCAACAGCACCAGAGAAGAACATACGCATAAACTTACGTGCGTCTTTTTTTGTCATAGGTAAGGTTTTCATTTTCTCTTCAATCTGTTGCCATTCGTCTAGAGTGTAACCGAATAAACATTTATCAAGGCCTCTTGTGATAATAAAACGCTCATTTAAGTCATAACGAAACTTGGACGGTATAATCATACGTCCTTTTGTATCTAATTGATGATCGTATTCTCCCATGAACATTTTTTATCACCTCACCTTATATATAATTTACCACATCTCCCCACTATCCACCACTATTTATACAAAATTTGTGAAATTTATTTTAAAAAACAAAAAAATGCCCGATTTATCATTAAGATAAATCGGGCTAAACCCTTGGTATATTAAGGTTTTATAATAATATGATCAAAAGTGTAAGAAAGTGGTGGATAGGTGGAGGGCTTGAACACATCTGTCCCAAAATCATTCAAAATTTGAAGTGGATTCCATATTCTTTCTTGTAATCCTCCCATTGGATGGAGTGTTTCTTGAATTTCTCTAAATTGCTTCATACTGATGTCGTTTTCTCTTTCAATGTTTAAAAGATAACGTTTTAACAAATAATCATACTGTTGTATATGAATTTCATTATTTTTATTCACAAGGTTAATATTATTTTGATTCCCCGACACTTCATCTAATAAGTCTTGGTTTAGACGACGCTGTTGTTCAATCATACCTTCTACCTTTTCAATAAATTGATGTGATGCTTGTTCTCTAATAAACTTACTTCTTTCTCCTTCAACACCATCGACTAACACTTTTTCTAATGGAATATTGTATTTCGAAAGTAATTTTTCAATACGGTCATTTAAATAAGTAATTCTAAGCCTTGGCATCACGATAGGCATTTCAACATCAAATAGTTCAAATACATCTTTTAGTTCAGCCCAGTACTTAATTTCACTCGGTCCTCCAATAAATGCCACCGTGTTAAATAGCCATTCTTCCATTAATGGTCTTGTCACTACATTATTAGAAAATAATTCAGGTTGATTTTCCGCAATATTTATAATTTCTTCCTTTATATATGTCTTATCTGTTTTATTTAATTTAAAATGCTTACCATCATACGAAACTAATTGACGCATATTTTCATCATGTAAGAATAAATGAACATTTGTATCTGTTTGTATCATCGCCTTCAAGCCTTGATTTTGAGTACGTTGTTGTGTTGCTCTAAAAGCATCATCAAGCAACTGATGTTTTTTCAAAATCTTTTTAAACATAGGCGCTTCCATTTTTCTTAACGGCTCAAACTGCGCATCTATAAATAGAACGCCATATGCTTTAAATGTCTCATGCAGTAGTGCTTTAAACATATCAGTCCACGAGTCATATTGGTCAATAATTCTGTCACAAATCTCCAGTAGACCTTGTGTATGAACAGTTTCATTCATATGAATGAACATCGTTTTTAAAGTTTGTTTCAACTCAGCCTTATCAGGATAATATCTAGAGACAGTCGTCTCTGGCATCTCCATTGTATGATATTTAACCTTATGCAGTGACCCATGATTTTCGTTATAAACAAATGTATGATTCACTTCATCGAAATCATGATCTTCTCCTGCAATCCAAAAAACTGGTACTACTTGTTGCTTATGTGTATCCGTTAATTCCTTAGATAAAGTAATGATTGAAAATATTTTATGGAATGTATACAATGGTCCTCCGAAAAGCCCTGCTTGTTGTCCACCAATCACAACTTTTGAACCATTAGCTAAATATTGTATGTTTAATTCTTGTTCACTTGAAAGCTTTAAATCACTCATATATTCACGAATAACATTCGCTAATGCCGCTTCTCTTCCATTATTTTCTTTAGACATCCTTTTTTCAAAACTAGTTTGTTGAGCTGCATCATATTGAAATAATCCTGTTATTACAGGGTCACTGCTCTTTATTTTTGGTATAAACTGATCTTTTTCATTTAAACTAACTACTTTACAGTCCATGTTTTTTCTCCTTAAGTACGCGATTACAAACTATAGTATAAAGTCTATACCGGTGATTGACAATTTTACGGCTTGAAAATCAATTTAATCATGGAAAATTTATAATATTCATTGTTTTCCATTTTCAAATTAATGAAAAACACAAGTGGTTTAATGTATAATAATAGTAGTAAACAAATAAGGGGTAGATAAATATGAGTGAAATCAAACGTCTTGAAATTAATTACAAAACTGACGAATTATTCGAAAACTTTAGAGCGTTTGGCAACAAAGACTTATACATGGTCAATGAGTTAAACGGTCAAATGATTGATGCAAGTTCAGATTCACCATTTTATGGCATATTTGTCGGAGATCAATTAGGAGCTAGAATGGCATTACTAAAAAAAGGTGATGTCGAAGAAATCTACTTCCCAGATTTTGAAGATTATATATTATTATGGAAGTTAGAAGTATTACCAAAATATCAAAACAGAGGGTACGCTTCAGAATTGATTGATTTTGCAAAGAGTTTCAATATGCCAATTAAAGCCATTGGCAGAAATGATTCTAAGGATTTCTTTTTACATCATGGATTTACAGATGTGGAAGCTAAAAATATAGAGGGACATGATGTCTTATTGTGGAAACCATAAGATAATAATATTCGACACTACGAGCATGAAAATGCATCTTTTCGTAGTGTCTTTTTTACAATTACTTTCTTAGCTAATATAAGTAAATCATTTTCAAATTATTTGTCTTAACGTACAATATCATTTAGTTGTTTCCATGAATTAATTTCATAATCAGGTATAATTCCTGGATTATGATCAAATCCTCTAAAATTAAACCAGCAAGTAGCTATACCCGCATTGATTCCACCTAGAATGTCAGATGTTAAAGAATCTCCAACTATAATCGAGCGCTGTCTCTCATCCTCACCAATATCATTAAAAACATAATTAAAAAATTCCGGATTAGGTTTTTGATATCCTGTTTCCTCAGATATAAATATCTTTTTAATATATTTATGCAACGGCGTCTGATTTAACCTTCTCTTTTGCGTTTCGGTTACACCGTTAGTAACAATATATAGATCATGTCGTTTCGATAACTCAATAATTGTTTCTAATGTTTGATCAAAGTATTTAACTTTAGCTTCTGCTAATCCATTTCTAAATAACACATCTGCACGATGCCCATCAACTTCCATTTGATGATGTTTAAAGTAATTCACAAATCGTTCTGATAATACTTCAGACTTCGTTAATTTATTTTGTTGAAAAGCTTCCCAATGTTGGTGATTGATTTTTTTAAATGTTAAAAAATCATCCTTTGTTGCTTTATGATTAAAAACATTCGCCATATAATGAAACGCCCATTCTTCCGCATCATAAAAATCAACAATTGTATCATCAAAGTCTATCAAAATATTTTTATATCCCAATTTCCCCATCTCCTATATTGTCTATGTATCTAAATCTTAACAGAGGCTCAAATTTCTGCAAATAAAATAAACTGAGTGCATAACATAAGTATGCCCACCCAGTTTATTTTAAAGAATATTAGTTATTAAATTAGAATCCGAATAATTTACCTAGTAAACCCACACCGTTAGCAACGATGTCTACGATACTTGTGCCTAATTTCACACTATCATGTTGTTGTGCAGCTTGCACAGTATTTGCGATTGCTTCTGCTAGTCCAATCATTTAAATCTCTCCCTCACCTTTGAAATAATACTTATTACTTACATAACATATTGAAATTAGAATCCGAATAATTTACCTAGTAAACCTACGCCATTTTCAACGATGCTCACAATGCTTGTGCCTAATTTTGCGCCGTCATTATTAATTGCTGCAGTTACGGTATCTTTAATTGCGTTAAATAAACCTTCCATTGAAAACACTCCTTAAAATTTAAATTTGAAGATAACAAAAACGTGCGTAGCTTTTAAATCACCGAAATGTTATTCGCTTAACGTTTTGTTGTTGTTATTTTAAAATAAATTTGATGCAATTAGTTTGTTTATCCGCACAACATCTTATAATGTACTTAACTGTATTTTAAAGAGAAAAGATATACAGTTAGGCATTCAAAACTGTATTTAACACAATTAAGTTGCCTGAATTCGTATTTAAGTCTTATTGAACCTTTTTAGATAAATAGCTCTATAATAGTGAAAAATATAAACATTTTTTATTTACAAGGTATTGCTAATTTAAGTTCATTTAGATATAATAATTCTTGTGTTGTTAAACGTGTCCTGGTAGCTCAGCTGGATAGAGCAATGGCCTTCTAAGCCATCGGTCGGGGGTTCGAATCCCTCCCAGGACGTTTATAGGTATTTTTATACGCATTACCAAACAAAAGAGTTCCGTGATTACGGGGCTCTTTTTGTTTTGAATTTCAGTAATATAGTATGATGCGTCACCAAAACGTCCCCCGCATAAGCCCCAAAAATACAGTAATTAAAACGCGCATGATTATTCGTTATAGAATTTTTTGACACACAATTGACACGTGGTTGATACATGTTTACACATTTTTAATTAAGTAATTTTACGCCAAAATTTCATCTATACTGCACCTGAACTACACCAAAACTACACCAAGATTTTTAACACTCACCATTTGCATGCTTAGAGATTTTTATTATTATATTATTCCTATAGATTTTGATACTATTCAAAATTTTAGGGACTTTTCAGGGACCCGAAATCCTATAATTATAATTATATGCATCTAAAAAATAACCACGTCCATCGAGACGTGGTTTTCTAATTATTTAACTCACTAATTATTCTTCTTAATTTTCATCACTAAATATACCATTGGCAAATTTATAAAGTAGTTCAGCGTTTTTCAATGACATATTGTCTAATGATCTTTCTTTTTTTCTCATTCTGTGTATTGTGCTTTGTGGCACTCCTGTTTGTTTCGATATTTGTAAACTGCTCAAATCACTGTCTAATAGTTTTTGAATTTGATTTCTCATTTTGTACACCCCCTTTTAAATCTTCAATCATCATTTAAATTAAATAATTACTTTTCCCATATTCCAATATTTAGGTTGCAAAGCATACCTCAAATATCATTAATATTGAGATTTAAATGTCAATTATGTGTCTATCAACCCAATATACATACTCTAAAAACGTAATAGTACACACTCTTCTTATTAATAGGCCATAGCTATCATGATATAATTAGTGAAGAAAATCACATAAGAAAGGTTGTAAATCATGAGACTTCAAAAAGCACCTCTAGTAACGTCAGGACTAGTCTTAGGATTATTAGGCCTGGGTAATCTATTAAAAGACTTATCTCTTACTTTAAACGCTGTTTGCGGAATTTTTGCTTTCTTGATTTGGATTCACCTTTTATGTACTATGCTCAAATATTTTAATAATGTGAAAGAACAATTAAACAGCCCTCTAGTTTCATCAGTGTTCACAACATTTTTCATGTCTGGCTTTTTAGGTACTACTTATTTAAATACATTTTTTAGTAATATAACATTTATCAATAATTTAATAACGCCTATTTGGATTTTATGCCTTGTGGGAATTATGACACATATGATTATTTTTTCAATTAAATATTTAAAAGATTTTTCACTTGCGAATGTTTATCCTTCGTGGACTGTACTTTTTATTGGTATTGCTATCGCAGGATTGACGGCACCCGTTAGCGGATATTTTTTCATAGGTCAATTAACAGTAATATATGGCTTTGTAGCTACTTGTATTGTCTTACCTATAGTTTTCAAGCGATTAAAAGCATTTCCATTGCAGACGTCAATCAAACCGAACACATCGACAATTTGTGCACCATTTTCTTTAGTCGCTGCAGCATATGTTATAGCCTTTCCTAAGGCGAATGCTTTTATCGTAATTATACTTTTACTATTAGCTCAAATATTTTATTTTTATATCATTATACAATTGCCTAAATTACTAAAAGAACCTTTTTCGCCCGTATTTTCAGCTTTCACATTCCCTTTAGTAATCTCTGCAACTGCTTTAAAGAACAGTTTGCCTGTACTTATGTTTCCAGTCATTTGGAAAGGCCTTTTGTTTATCGAAGTGTTATTAGCCACTGTAATAGTACTTAGAGTCTTTATAGGATATCTTCACTTCTTTTTAAAAAAGGAAAATCAAGATAAATTTCTTCGTAATGCGTCTCAGTAACACTATTACCCAGAATTACCACGCATATTTAATAACTAAAAAAGAGGCAGGTAATCTTGCCTCTTTTTGGTGTGTATCAATACCTCTTTGATTTAATATGATCTAATGTATGAACAACAATGATACCTTCTGACTAAAGCTGTAGTAACTATACTAGAACGTCTAATTCATAAACACGTTTCACTCTATTCTTTATTTAAATAATATATAAGCAGCAAACGCCAAAGCTAATATACCAATAAAATAATTAATAAAGATTTTTATTTTAGTTTTTGTAATAGTTGACAAGTTTTATCACCTCTAAATATCGATAAATTAAACGCCGTTATTTTTCCTTTGCCTATCTTTTATCATTTCAGAAGGAACTCCGAAAATAAACATCAGAATAAATAATATAATTGGCAAATGTGGTATGTTTTCTAGCATATACTATCTTAAATTCCAATCAAATACCATATTTGCATACGCCACAAAATATTTACTAAATAATAATACTACGCATATTCCAGTTAGTGTATCTAAAACCTTTGTCAAATGTGTCATTTATAGCCATCCTTTATTTATGCTATTTTCACAACCATATGTATCATGTGTTACAAAAACTGTTTACAGCAAATACATATTTACCACGATAAATATAATATACCATAGATCTAACATTACATTAAAAACATATTTTAAAAATATCATTATTAAATAGAACATTGTATCAATTACTTACTAGTGTTATCATTACCGTCATTATTTTCTTAATCAAAAATAATAATGCACCTCGCTTAGTTTAGTATTTCTACAAACCTACGAGATGCATAAAACCCAATTAGTATTTTTTTATAATATAGCATTTCAAATTAGGAATAAATTAGTACCTGCGTAATTAGTACTCCGCCACCGAAAATCAATACAAAAGCAACTACCGGCCATACAAATCGGAACCAATGTGAATATCGCATGTTTAACATTTGTAGTGTGGCCATAACAAGTCCAGTCGGCGCTAAGAATAACATCGCATATTGACCAAATTGATATGTCGTAACGATGACGAATCTTGGTATACCTACTGTATCAGCTAGTGGTGCAAAGATAGGCATTGATAATACCGCTAATCCAGAAGATGATGGCACGATAAAACCTAAACAGAAGAAAATAAATAGTAATACGATGATAAATAATGGTCCACTCATATGTTGAACTAAAGATGATGAAAAGTGTAAGATTGTATCTGAAATCATACCTTCATTCAACACTAAATTAATACCTCGAGCTAAGCCAATAATTAAAGATACACCTACTAAACTTGATGCGCCATTGACAAATGCATCTACAGTTCCTTTTTCTCCCAATCCAGATTTACCTGTCCCAGCAATAAACATTATTATAATTGTAAATATTAAAAATGCTGAAGCCATAACTGGGAACCACCAACCTTGCGTCATAACTCCCCACACCATAATTGGAAATGGTAGTACAAATAATGTAAGGATTATCTTCTTACGCAAAGTAAAATGGGCACTATCGTCATCTTTTAATACAGACCATTGCTGTTCAAAAGCATCTTTGTCTTCATAAGAATATGACGCTTTAGGATCTTTTTTAATTTTTTTACAGTACCAATATAAATAACTAATAACAAAAATCGCACCGACAATACAAGCACCTATTCTCCAATACAAACCATCCGTGAAAGTTGTACCAGCGGCATTAGAGGCAATTACAACCGAGAACGGGTTAATAGTTGAAAATGTACTACCGACAGAACTGGCAAGGAATATGGCACCAACTGAAACGATAGAATCGTATCCTAACGCTATAAATATAGGGACTAAAATCGGATAGAATGCTACAGCTTCTTCTTCAATACCACATAACGTCCCGCCGATAATCATTAGTATTGATACAAACACAATTAGCATAAATTCATGCCCTTTTGTTTTCTTCGTTAAAGCTAACAATCCCGATTCAAAAGAACCACTGGCTTGAACTACGCCAATAAGCCCCCCTAATACAAGAATGAATACCATGATATCGACCGCTTCTATCGTACCTTCAACCATGCTACTTGTTATTTGTTCTGGTCCAGCTGGATGTTGCTTTAATCTTTCATAAGTATTCGGAATTGATACCGGCTTATTAATTGCACCTGATTTAAATTGTTCAATCTTAATTTTTACCCCCATTTTGTCTAGTTCCTGTTGCGTACCTGGAACCTTTTTCACTTGGTTATGAGGGTTAACTATCTTTAGTTCTTGGGATGAAGGTTCGTAAGAAAGTTTAGAATATGCACCAGCAGGAATAACCCATGTTGCTATAACTGCAACAACCGTTAAAATGAATAAAATCATAAATGCACCTGGCATTTTTAATTTAAATCGTTTTTTCTTTTCACTTTCATTAATTGTATTTTCCACGGTTTCATCTCCTTCGACATTTAACCTAGCATTTCTACCTTAAAGATTTTATAAATATAAATTAAGAAAGTGCACCCCGCATCAAAATAGAGGCATTATTTTCAGGGGTGCACATAAATAATAAAAATCATGCGTTTGACATATAGTAATTGAAAAGCGTTTCAATTCAATTACTTTTTAATCACAGTACCTACTTTACCCTCTAAGGCAGCATCTAATTCATTTAATGATGTTATAAGCACACTTCCTTTTGGATTGTTTTCAATAAATGATATGGCTGCTTCAATTTTTGGTAACATACTTCCTTTTGCAAATTGATTTTCGTCTATATATCGTTTTAATTCATCAACATTTGTTGTTTTCAAAGGCTGTTGGTTTTCAGTGTTAAAATTAATATATACATAATCAATTGCTGTTAAAATAATCAATTGATCGCATTGAATATTAGCACCCAACAACGCACTTGTTTTATCTTTGTCTATAACTGCATCAATACCTTTAAAACCATCATGTTGCTCTCTAATTACTGGTATACCTCCACCACCAGCAGCAATAACGAGTGTATCATTTTTAATAAGTGTTTTAATACTCTCTAATTCAATAATAGAGATGGGTTGTGGTGAAGGAACAACACGTCTATACCCTCTTCCAGCATCTTCAACAAATATAAATCCTTTTTCTTTTTGAATTTGTTCAGCTTCTTCTTTGTTGTAAAATAACCCAATTGGTTTTGAAGGATTGTTAAATGCCGGATCATTTTCATCAACTTCAACTTGTGTCACTAGTGTTACCACTTGTTTATCCATTCCAATAGAATGCAATTCGTTTTGTAAGCTTTCTTGTAATTGATAGCCGATGTAAGCTTGACTCATTGCGCCACATTCAGCAAATGGAAATGCCGGACCTTGGTTATGTTCTGCAGCATAGTTAAGTCCCAAATTAATGCTTCCAACCTGTGGTCCATTACCATGACTAATAACAATCTCATGTCCTTTTGTTATTAATCCTACTAATGATTTCGCAGTATTTTTAACAAGTTCGAGTTGTTCTTGAGGTGATTTTCCTAAAGCATTACCACCTAATGCTACTACTATTTTCGCCATCAAATTCACTTCCTTATATCATCTAAAATTCACCCAATGTAGCAACCATGACTGCTTTTATTGTATGCATTCTGTTCTCAGCTTCTTGGAATACAACTGAAGCTTTACTTTCGAATACTTCATCTGTAACTTCCATTTCTCGAATTCCATATTTTTCAAAAATTTGTTGTCCAATTTTAGTATCAGCATTGTGGAAAGATGGTAAGCAATGCTCAAAAATAACATTAGGATTACCAGTTTTATCCATCATTTCTTTATTCACTTGATACGGTTTCAATAATTCGAGTCGTTCTTTCCATACTTCATCAGGTTCACCCATTGATACCCAAACGTCAGTGTAAATTACATCCGAACCCTTTACACCTTGGTCAATATCATCTGTGATTAATATGTTGCCACCATTTTCAGCGGCAATATTTTTACAGCGATTTAATAATTCATCAGTTGGATTTAATTCTTTTGGACAAACTAAATGGAAGTTCATACCCATAATGGCAGCGCCTTGCATTAATGCATTTGCAACGTTATTACGACCATCTCCAACATATGTAAAGTTAATATCTGCATAATCTTTTTTTAAGACTTCTTTTGCTGTTAAGAAATCAGCAAGAACTTGAGTAGGATGATCTTCATCAGTTAAACCATTCCACACTGGTACGCCTGAATATTCAGCTAAAGTTTCTACTGTTCTTTGTGAAAAACCACGGTATTCAATGCCATCATACATTCCACCAAGCACACGTGCAGTATCTTTAGTTGTTTCTTTTTTACCCATTTGTGATCCAGTTGGGCCTAAATAAGTTACATTTGCACCTTGATCATGCGCTGCAACTTCAAATGCACATCGCGTTCTTGTAGAATCTTTTTCAAACAACAGTGCAATATTTTTATTTTTTAACATAGGCTTTTCAGTGCCAATATATTTAGCACGTTTTAAATCCTCGGAGAGTGTTAATAAGAATTCTACCTCTTGTCTTGAAAAGTCTAATAAAGTTAAAAAACTTCTGTTTCGTAAATTTTTCATTAATAACAACTCCTTTTATTTTAGTTACACCTAAATTGTAAGCGCATACAAAATAAATACAACCTACTATTAAAATTTGTAATATTTTATCAATAATTAAATGAACATTTTATTAATATTAAATTTAAGTAGTAGGAAATTATTAAAATAAGTACTACATTTAAAGTATAACTATTTTTCAAGTAGTTAGAAAATTCAATTATCAAACAATTTAATGCAATTGATTAGAGAATAATTCTAATGTGTCGTTTTTAATATATAACTCCATCCTACTTTATTAGGTACTGTTTCTGTCCAAAACTTAAAAATGATAAGTTTTGCTTAAATAACACTACTAACTGTTTAAGTTTATTTAACATAGTTTTAGCTTTTATTTAATTCCGAATCGGTGTAATAGCTTATATACTTTGGGTAATTCACGCAAAGGAGATTTTCATATGAAAAAGAACATCATGAATAAATTAGTTTTATCAACAGCATTGTTACTTTTAGGAACCACATCAACACAACTTCCTAAAACACCAATCAGTTTTTCATCTGAAGCAAAAGCCTATAATATCAGTGAAAACGAGACTAATATCAATGAACTAATCAAATATTACACTCAGCCGCATTTTTCATTATCTGGAAAATGGTTATGGCAAAAGCCCAATGGTAGCATTCATGCAACATTGCAAACGTGGGTTTGGTATAGTCATATTCAAGTGTTTGGTTCCGAGAGTTGGGGAAACATTAATCAGTTGAGAAATAAATACGTTGATATATTTGGAACTAAAGATGAGGACACAGTTGAAGGTTACTGGACTTATGATGAAACATTTACTGGTGGTGTTACGCCAGCAGCTACTTCATCTGATAAGCCTTATAGACTATTTTTAAAATATAGTGATAAACAACAAACTATCATCGGTGGACATGAATTTTACAAAGGAAATAAACCAGTATTAACTTTAAAAGAATTAGATTTCCGTATTCGTCAAACATTAATAAAGAATAAAAAGTTATATAACGGAGAATTTAATAAAGGTCAAATTAAGATAACTGCTGATGGAAATAATTACACGATTGATTTAAGTAAAAAATTAAAATTAACTGATACAAACCGTTATGTTAAAAATCCTAAAAATGCACAAATTGAAGTCATACTCGAAAAATCTAACTAACCTATTACCTTTTGAAAATGCGGATAATTTCAATTATCTAATTAACCCCCCTTTTATAATTAAACATTCCAACAATACTCAAAGGAGAAATTCGAATGAACAATAACATCACGAAAAAAATTATTTTATCAACAACATTGTTACTATTAGGTACAGCATCAACACAATTTCCTAATACACCTATCAGTTCTTCAACTGAAGCGAAAGCTTATTATATAAATCAAAATGAAACTAACGTTAATGAGTTAACTAAATATTACTCGCAAAAACATTTAACCTTCTCTAACAAAACGTTATGGCAAAAAGATAACGGTACGATTCATGCAACGTTGTTACAGTTTTCTTGGTATAGTCATATTCAAGTTTATGGACCTGAAAGTTGGGGTAATATCAACCAATTAAGAAATAAAAACGTTGATATTTTTGGCATAAAAGACCAAGAAACCATTGATTCTTTTGCATTATCTCAAGAAACGTTTACTGGTGGTGTTACTCCTGCAGCAACATCTAACGATAAACACTATAAACTGAATGTAACATATAAAGATAAAGCAGAAACGTTTACTGGCGGCTTTCCAGTTTATGAAGGTAATAAGCCTGTTTTAACTTTAAAAGAATTAGATTTTCGTATTCGTCAAACATTAATTAAAAGTAAAAAATTATATAATAATTCTTATAACAAAGGACAAATTAAAATAACAGGTGCAGACAATAACTACACAATAGATTTAAGTAAAAGGTTGCCATCAACTGATGCAAATAGATATGTTAAAAAACCTCAAAATGCAAAAATTGAAGTTATCCTCGAAAAATCAAACTAACAATAATAACGAAGTTAATAAAAATAATCGCAAATGCTATATTGACTTCGCTCACATATAATTTTGTTATTCCTCGTATCATGATTCCTCTGAAAGGAGATGTTCTAATGAATAAGAACATCACGAAAAATATAATTTTAACGACAACATTATTACTATTAGGTACAGTATTACCTCAAAATCAAAAACCAGTATTTAGTTTTTACTCTGAAGCTAAAGCTTATAGCATTGCTCAAGATGAAACTAACATCAATGAATTAATTAAATATTACACACAGCCTCATTTTTCATTTTCAAATAAATGGCTATATCAATATGATAATGGAAACATTTATGTTGAACTTAAGAGATATTCATGGTCAGCACATATTTCTTTATGGGGCGCTGAAAGTTGGGGAAATATTAATCAGTTAAAAGATCGTTACGTAGATGTGTTTGGACTAAAAGACAAAGATACTGATCAGTTATGGTGGTCTTATAGAGAGACATTTACAGGTGGCGTTACACCAGTCGCAAAACCTTCTGATAAAACTTATAATCTTTTTGTGCAATACAAAGATAAACTACAAACGATTATTGGTGCACATAAAATATACCAAGGCAATAAACCAGTATTAACATTGAAAGAAATCGATTTCCGTGCACGAGAAGCGTTAATAAAAAATAAAATATTATATAACGAAAATCGTAATAAAGGTAAGCTTAAGATCACCGGTGGCGGTAATAACTTCACTATTGATTTAAGCAAAAGATTACATTCAGATCTAGCAAATGTTTATGTTAAAAATCCTAATAAAATAACTGTTGACGTCCTCTTTGATTAGTATATGAAGGTGACTTATACTTCATGCACTTTAATTCCAAATCAGATTATTTAAATGATAATTTTCAAAGTGTATGATGTATATAATAGGTAGAATTTTCTATATATTTAAATGGAATTGGGAGAAGGAATGTGACAGAAATGATATTTTATAAAATTTATTTCGTTGTCACTCCCCAACTTGCACATTATTGTAAGCTGACTTTCCGCCAGCTTCTATGTTGGGGCCCCGCCAACTTGCATTGCTTGTAGAAATTGGAAATCCAATTTCACTATGTTGGGGCCCATCCCCAACTTGCACATTCTTGTAAGCTGACTTTTCGTCAGCTTCTGTGTTGGGGCCCCACCCCAACTTGCTTTGTCTGTAGAATTTCTTTTTGAAATTCTCTATGTTGGGGGCCCCGCCTATAATTGAAAAATGCTTGTTACATGGGCATTTTCATTCGGTCAACTACTATCAATATAATATTGTAGAGCCTAAGACATTGTGAAATGCTCCCTTCAAAGTAGACATTGAAAAAATGAAAACTTTGAAGGGAGCTTTATTTATGTCAATAAAACCTAAAGTAGACATAGATGTACTGCTATATATGTTTCAAGAATATGAAAAAGGCG
>NZ_JACVZJ010000014.1:0-48420 GCF_017151945.1 Staphylococcus sp. EG-SA-10 | reverse complement strand
TCATTCGTCGTTATTTAATCGAAGAAAAGAACTACCTAGAAGCCGTGATTGGCTTACCAGCCAATATTTTCTATGGGACAAGTATTCCAACATGTATTTTAGTGTTTAAAAAATGTCGCCAACAAGATGACAATGTATTATTTATCGATGCATCCAATGATTTTGAAAAAGGAAAAAATCAAAACCATTTAAGCGACGCCCAAGTCGAACGCATTATAGACACATATAAGCGTAAGGAAACAATTGATAAATATAGCTACAGCGCGACATTACAAGAAATCGCCGATAACGATTACAACTTAAACATACCGAGATATGTTGATACATTCGAAGAAGAAGCGCCGATTGATTTAGATCAAGTCCAACAAGATTTGAAAAATATCGATAAAGAAATCGCAGAAATTGAACAAGAAATCAATGCATACCTGAAAGAACTTGGGGTGTTGAAAGATGAGTAATACACAAACGAAAAATGTGCCAGAGTTGAGATTCCCAGGGTTTGAAGGCGAATGGGAAGAGAAGAAGTTAGAAGATATTATAAAAGTTAATTCTGGAAAAGATTATAAACATTTGGATAAAGGCGATATACCAGTCTATGGTACTGGCGGTTATATGACAAGTGTTTCAGAACCACTAAGTGAAATTGATGCTGTTGGTATTGGGAGAAAAGGGACTATAAACAAACCATATTTGCTTGAGGCGCCGTTTTGGACGGTGGATACATTATTTTATTGTACACCTAAAAAAGAAACAGACATACTATTTATATTAAGTTTATTTAGAAAAATAAATTGGAAAGTATACGATGAATCAACAGGTGTGCCAAGCTTAAGTAAACAAACCATTAATAAAATAAATAGATTTGTCCCTACAAATAAAGAGCAGCAAAAAATAGGCAAGTTCTTCAGCAAACTTGACCGACAAATTGAATTAGAAGAACAAAAACTTGAGTTATTTCAGCAACAGAAAAAAGGCTATATGCAGAAAATCTTTTCGCAAGAATTGCGATTCAAAGATGAGAGTGGTAATGATTATCCAGATTGGGAAGAGAAGGAATTAGGGGAAGTAGCTGATAGAGTAATAAGGAAAAATAAAAACTTTGAATCGAAAAAGCCTTTAACAATATCCGGACAGTTAGGTTTAATTGATCAAACAGAATATTTTAGTAAATCAGTTTCGTCGAAAAATCTAGAAAATTATACACTAATAAAGAATGGAGAATTCGCGTATAATAAAAGTTATTCTAATGGATACCCATTAGGGGCTATTAAAAGATTAACTAGATATGATAGTGGTGTATTGTCCTCTTTGTATATTTGCTTTTCTATTAAAAGTGAAATGTCTAAAGACTTCATGGAAGCATATTTTGATTCGACACACTGGTATAGAGAAGTTTCAGGAATTGCAGTTGAGGGTGCAAGAAATCACGGATTATTAAATATTTCTGTGAATGATTTTTTTACTATTCTAATTAAATATCCAAGTTTAGAAGAGCAGAGAAAAATAGGTGACTTCTTCATCAAACTTGACCGACAAATTGAACTAGAAGAACAAAAACTAGAATTACTTCAACAACGAAAAAAAGCCTTACTTAAATCGATGTTAATTTAAATCTGTAAGAGTTTATTTTATAGGAAATGGTAATGTTTTATTGCTTGATTAATAAGTGGTTTTTAATTTTTAAAGCTACAAAATTAAAGTATATTAAAAACGAACATTAAATTTAGGCACTGTGATAGCACAGTGTCTTTTTTGTGTCGAAATTGTGTACAGAATAAGTAGTTAAATAAAGATAAAGTTGAGATAAAGTGTTATTCGTAAATAAAAGAGAGTAGATCGATAGGAATTGAATGATATTAGTTAACTATTTATTAAATTACTTAATAATTATTAATTTTTAGTTAAAGTAAGTTTAATGTGAAGCACGACCATTGCTCATTATAATGAATGAGGATTGTTCGTATTGCGTAATAGAATAAATCAAATAGACTAAAAATTGGGAGCATAGAATTATGAAATTAAAAAATATTGCTAAAGCAAGTTTAGCACTAGGGATTTTAACAACAGGGATGATTACAACTACTGCTCAGCCAGTAAAAGCAAGTACATTAGAGGCTAGATCACAAGCGACTCAAGATTTAAAAGATTATTATAAAGGACAAAGTTTTGATTTGAAAAATATAGGAGGATATAAGGAAGGGAACAAGGTTACTTTCATATATCACAATCAACAAATTGATGTGACACTAACAGGTAAAGAAAAGCTAGAATTTAATGACGATGAAGAAATATCTAATATTGATGTATTTGTGGTCAGAGAAAATTCCGACAGATCAGGTATCACAAATTCTAATGGAGGAATAACGTATTCTAATAAGCAAGATAACATAGATAATGTCAAAAGTGTGAACATGCAAATAACTAAAAAAACTAGTAGTAATACTGAAACTGTAACTTCATCTTATTACAGTATAGATAAAGAGAATATCTCATTAAAAGAACTTGATTTTAAATTAAGAAAGCACTTAATCGACAATAACGGTCTGTATAATACAGAACCTAAAGACAGTAAAATTAAAGTTACTATGAAAGATGGTGGATTCTACACGTTTGAATTAAATAAAAAGTTACAAACTCACCGTATGGGTGATGTGATTGATGGTAGAAATATAGAGAAAATTGAAGTGAATTTATAATATTATTCGAGGGAGTATATCATGAGAGAAAATTTTAAATTACGTAAAATGAAAGTCGGTTTAGTATCAGTTGCAATTACTATGTTATATATCATGACAAATGGTGAAGCAGAAGCATCTGAAGGTAGCCAAACTGTTAAGAACCCAAAGGTAAATGCAACTGAAGAAATCAAAGCTAAATCACAACCAGTTCAAAGCAATCAAGAAGTAAGTTCGGATCAAACAAAAAAGAATTTTGTTAAATTAGACCCTATTAAACCTGGAGCTCAAAAGGTAACTGGTACTACTTTACCGAACCAATTAATTTTATTAAGCATTGATAAAAAAGATGTGGACTCTGTTGAAACTGGTGATCTTAACCTAGTAACTGCTAATGAAGATGGTAAGTTTGAGTATGACTTAAATGGACGCAAAATTGTACATAATCAAGAGATAGAAGTAACGTCATCTTCAATGGATGGTTTGTACGACGAAGAGGATGAAGAAGTGGAAGAATCCTCAACTGAAAAAGCAAGTGTTGAGGAAGAAAGTACAGATGCTAAGGCTACATATACAACACCACGCTATGAAAAAGCTTATGAAATACCAGAAAAACAATTAGAAGAAAAAAATGGACATCACCAAGTTTTCATTGAACCTATTACTGAAGGATCAGGCATTATTAAAGGTCATACTTCTGTAAAAGGTAAAGTCGCCCTTTCTATTAATAATAAATTTATTAATTTTGAAGAGAGCGTTAAGGGCGGTGTTAGTAAAGAAGATACTAAAGCTAGTTCAGATGGTATCTGGATGCCTATTGATGAAAAAGGCTACTTTAACTTTGACTTCAAAACGAAACGTTTCGATAATCTAGAGTTAAAAGAAGGTAATGATATCTCATTAACATTTGCACCGGAAGATGATGAAGATGCATTAAAACCTTTAATTTTCAAAACTAAAGTAACAAGTTTGGAAGATATTGAGAAAGCAGAAACTAAATATGACCATACTAAAGTCAACAAAGTAAAAGTTTTAGATAATGTTAAAGAAGATTTACAAGTAGATGAAATTTATGGAAGCTTATATCATACAGACAAAGGTAAAGGTATTCTTGATAAAGAAGGTACTAAAGTAATTAAAGGGAAGACTAAATTCGCAAACGCAGTAGTGAAAGTATATTCAGAACTGGGTGAAGCACAATTGTTCCCTGATTTACAAGTTAATGAAAAAGGTGAATTTAGCTTTGACTCACATGGTGCTGGGTTCAGATTACAAAATGGAGAAAAGCTAAACTTCGCAGTAGTTGATCCAATTACAGGTAAGTTGTTGAGTAATGAGTTTGTTTCTAAAGAGATTGATATTGAAGAAACACCTGAACAAAAAGCAGATCGTGAGTTTGATGAAAGAATGGAAAATACACCCGCTTACTACAAGTTATATGGTGATAAAATAGTTGGTTTCGATACTAATGATTTCCCGATTACTTGGTTTTATCCTTTAGGTGAAAAGAAAGTTGAACGTACAACGCCTAAATTAGAAAAATAATTAATAAAATAAAACAGCTTAATGATGTAATGAAACTAGTGAGTTAATCACTGACTTCAACGTCATTGAGCTGTTTTTTTGTGCTTTGTTACAAAGCGTTATTGAATTTATTTTACGTGTTCATATTTTGAAACATCAAAGCCGTCTTGCTTAGCTTTGTTGATAATGTCATTGATTGAATGTAGTCCTTTATCGACGAAGTATGATCTTAAGTTGTCTTTTGTAGCTTGGTCAGCATTCTTATCTAATAACACATCGATATAGCTTAATTCATGTTCTAAGAAGTTTGCATCATCATGTAGTACGAGTCCATTTTGAGAATAAACTTTCGCATCTGCTTGATTACCATATCCAACAACGCCAGTTGCTAAAACACCTACCATTGCCGTAGCTACTAAAACCTTTTTAAATTTCATATCTATCACTCCTCTAAAAATTGTAACTCCATCATAACACTGAATATTAAGAAAATTACGTTTATTAAGCCGATTTAATAATTTTTAATAAATAGTTAAAATGGCAAATATTGATAAAAAACAATTAATCTTTAGTGCAATGCTTGTATTTCTTCGAATTGATAAGTAGGTATCGAAGATATTTAAATTCAAATGAAACAATAATAAAAAATTGCTACAACATAATAAAAACTACAAATTTAATTAAGAAATTAAATTGATTGTATATGTATATTTTGGTAACGTAAAAGAGAAATATACAAAATAATTAATTATTTATATGAAAAGAGAATATAAATGAAGTATAAAACAGAGAGACGTGAAACAATGGGATATTTAAAAAGGTTTGCATTGTACATAAGCGTTATGATTTTAATATTTGCGATAGCAGGTTGTGGCAAAGGTAATGAAACAAAAGAAGATTCAAAAGAAATACAAATTAAAAAGAGCTTTGCGAAAACATTAGATATGTACCCAATTAAGAATCTCGAGGATTTATACGACAAAGAAGGATATAGAGATGGTGAATTTAAAAAGGGTGATAAAGGGATGTGGACGATATATACAGATTTCGCCAAAAGTAATAAACAAGGTGGATTGAGTAATGAAGGTATGGTCTTATACTTAGATAGAAATACACGGACTGCAAAGGGACATTATTTTGTTAAGACATTCTATAATAAGGGCAAATTCCCAGATAGAAAAAATTATAAAGTTGTAATGAAAAATAATAAAATT
Organism: Staphylococcus sp. EG-SA-10; assembly: GCF_017151945.1. Classification (NCBI taxonomy): domain Bacteria; kingdom Bacillati; phylum Bacillota; class Bacilli; order Caryophanales; family Staphylococcaceae; genus Staphylococcus; species Staphylococcus sp. EG-SA-10. The sequence goes on along the minus strand of NZ_JACVZJ010000014.1, from coordinate 43,007 downwards.
ATCTTATTAGATAAAGTAGAAGATATAAATCTAAAAAAGAGAATAGAAAACTTTAAATTTTTTGGTCAATATGCAAATCTTAAAGAATTGAAAACCTACAGCAATGGTGATGTCTCAATTAATGAGAATGTTCCAAGTTATGACGCAAAATTTAAAATGAGCAATAAAGATGAAAATGTTAAGCAATTAAGAAGTCGTTACAATATTCCTACTGATAAAGCACCGGTATTAAAAATGCATATTGATGGTAATTTGAAAGGAAGTTCTGTGGGTTATAAAAAGTTGGAAATTGACTTTTCAAAAGGTGAAAAAAGCGATTTGTCAGTAATAGATTCTTTAAATTTCCAGCCGGCGAAGGTGGATGAAGATGATGAGGATGGTGTGTAACAATGAAATCTATAAAAAGGATTGGATTGTGCATAAGTCTGTTGATTTTAATCATTTTTGTAACATCTTGTGGTGGTAATAAGATCACTGGAGACTCAAAAGAACAACAAATCAAAAAGAGCTTTGCGAAAACGTTAGATATGTATCCTACTGAAAATCTAGAAAACTTTTATGATAAAGAAGGATATCGAGATGGAGAATTTAAAAAAGATGATAAAGGTACTTGGCTAATTAGATCTGAAATGAAAATCCAATTAAAAGGAGAAAATCTGGAATCTAGGGGAGTAGTTTTAGAAATTAACAGAAATACTAGAACGGCTAAAGGGAATTATATTGTTAGAGAAGTTGTTGAAGATAGCGATGGAATGACACACAATCATACAAAAAGGTTTCTTGTGAAAATGGAAAATAGTAAAATTATTCCATTAAAACCAATCGATGATGAAAAAGTTGAAAAAGAAATTGAAAAATTTAAATTCTTTGTACAATACGGGAATTTCAAAGAATTGGAAAACTATAAAGAGGACGAAGTGTCATATAACCCAGAAGTACCAATTTACTCTGCACAATATCAATTGAAAAACAGTGATTACAATGTTGAACAATTAAGGAAGCGATATAATATCCCGACGAAAAAAGCGCCTAAATTATTATTGAAAGGGTCAGGTAATCTAAAAGGCTCATCAGTTGGATATAAAAATATTGAATTTACCTTTGTTGAAAATAAGGAAGAAAATATTTACTTCACAGATAGTGTCTACTTTAATCCGAGCGAGGATAAATAAATATAATTACTAATATAAAAAATAACGTTAGAACATTTAATAATAAAGTTAAATGAATTACATGTATTAAATTGAATAAGTTAGTTTTGTTTGATAACATAAAAGTGTAATAATCACTATTTTATTAAGTTGTATGAAATATTCAAATGTTTATAAAATTAAAGCAGAGAGATGTGAAATGATGGAGTATATAAAAAAAATTGCTTTGTACATGAGTGTATTACTTTTAATCATTTTTATTGGGGGATGTGAAAATATGAAAGATGAACAGAAAAAAGAGGAACAAACGAATAAAACAGATTCAAAAGAAGAACAAATCAAAAAGAGTTTTGCGAAAACGTTAGATATGTATCCAATTAAGAATCTCGAGGAACTATATGACAAAGAAGGCTATCGAGATGGCGAATTTGAAAAAGGTGACAAAGGGATGTGGACGATATATACAGATTTCGCCAAAAGTAATAAACCGGGTGAATTGAATGATGAAGGTATGGTTTTAAATCTGGATAGGAATACTAGAACCGCTAAAGGCCATTATTTTGTTACTACATTTTACCGGAATGGTAAACTACCAGATGAAAAGAATTATAAAATTGAAATGAAAAATAATAAGATTATTTTATTAGATGAAGTAAAAGACGATAAGCTCAAGCAGAAAATAGAAAACTTTAAATTTTTCGGTCAATATGCAAATCTTAAAGAATTGAAAAAATATAATAATGGTGATGTTTCAATTAATGAAAATGTTCCTAGTTATGATGTTGAATACAAAATGAGCAATAAAGATGAAATAGTTAAGGAATTAAGAAGTCGTTATAATATTTCGACTGAAAAATCACCTATATTAAAAATGCATATTGATGGGAACCTGAAAGGTAGTTCTGTAGGTTATAGAAAGTTAGAAATTGACTTTTCAAAACGTGAAAACAGCAAATTATCAGTCATTGAATTTTTAAGTTATAAACCAGCAAAGGTGAATAATGATGAAAGATAAATATAAAATAAAAACAGGGAATATAAATGTTGTAACTGAAGAAACTACAGCTGTTTCAAAAATTAGTTATGAACTTGAGAATGCACATCTACATAATCTTGATAATGATAGCATTGGAAGGCAAATAAAAGGTTTAAAGTCAGATGGTAAATTCCCTTCTAATCTTGAATATGTTGATAGTTACACTGATTCTCTTAATGGAGTAACAACTTCTGCTTTTTTAAATAAAGATACAGGCAAAGTAACTCTTGGGATGACTGGGACTAATATACAAGGCGAAGCCTTTAAAAAGTTAAAAGAAGGTGAATTTTCAAGACAAAATGTTACCAATGCTTTGGAAACAGTTAAAGATGGATATGCAGATATTAAAATATTATATTCTCCTGCATCTGATCAAAACTATAGATATGCGAATACACAAGAATTTATAAATAAAATAAAAAGTAAGTATGACATTGATTTTATTACTGGACATTCACTAGGTGGAAGAGATGCGGTAGTTCTAGGAATGAGTAATGGTATTCCGAACATTGTGGTTTATAATCCAGCTCCTATTTCTATAACTAGTTTGAATCCTAATTCCCCAGATGGAAAACGTTTATTAGAATTATATAAGAATTATAAAGGTAATATTACTAGGTTTGTTGCAGAAAATGATGAATTGACAGAAAATCTGAAGAAATATAAGCATTATGTTTTTTTCGGTAATGATATCGTCTTTAAAAATGGTAAAGGTCATGAAATGGAAGGGTTTTTAACCAAAGAAGAACAAAAAGCTATAAAAAAAGAACTTAAAAAACTACAAGGTTATGCAGAAGAAAATAATAAGTCATTTGTAAAGCATTCAAATAATGCTATCTCTAAATTAGCTAGTATAGAATTACTTAGAGCAAATATGATGACTACAAATGGAGGAGGATTATCTTCTTCGCAGCAGAAAGTTTTAGAAAGTTTAACAGCTTTAACAATTGCGCAGTCATTCAGTCAACTGATAGACGATGAAATTAATCAAATCAAAAAAATGTATAATGAAAAGAAAAAGAAATTTGAAAAAAATTGGGAAGACGCTCAAAAAGCTGGAAAAGCTGTAGGTGAAAATTTGAGTGTAAATGAAGTTCTCAATGCTTTAGATGAAGGTCAAGTGAATGAAAGTAGTATGGTAAGAGAACCTGAACAAATGATATCTGCAAAAGAAAGACAACTTTCAACGATAGGGTCTTCTGTATCAAATTATATTATGAGAGTTAGACTCAGTATTAATGAAATCGTTGATAAAGATCAAGTGCTTGCATCACAAATAGGTGGATTACTATGATGTTTAATCAAATTAATAATAAAAATGAATTAGAAGAATCATATGAATCCGAGAAAAAACGTATAGAGAATGAACTGCAAAATTTAAATGAACTTAGGCATAGAACTCGAAAAGAAAATGAACGTAGTTATGATGTTTTTCAATATTTGAAGCACGAAATGAATTATAGTGAAGATGCCCAAAGGAAAATGACGAGAAATATAGAAGCGTATGAGCAAGAAATCAATGAGATAATTAGAAAGCAAGAATGGAAATTAGAAGAATATAAAGAAGACTTAAAAAAGTCTTATGAAAAGCAGTTAGATAAACTAAGTGACTGATAATTTGGAGGAGATTAAATGACTCTAATAGAACCAGATATGACCTTAAGAATGCCAGATATAAGTACTACAGTAGAAACACTTAATCTCATATCTAAAATGAATGCTCAAAAAGAAAATATTCGCACAGTTATTGCACCTGAACATAAGCATAAATACAAAGATATTGAAAACGGATTAAAAGGTGAAGAAAAAGTATTAATTGAACAAATGGCGCAACATTGCGAGGCTTTTAAAGCTAATTTTAAAGGCGCGGCTCAAGGAGATTGGGTTAAAAGTGCCATGTCTGAGATAGACAGCATTAAGGATGACCTGAAAAAAATTAATAGCTAAACTACATATCGTACTACTAAATAAAGCGACCAATGTTCAGTATATTCACAACTGACACTAGGCCGCTTCTTTTTAATTTATTCCACTATAAAGTAACGCTATCTTAATGGAAATATCACACTCACAATTGTGAAAACACAACTTAAATTACTGTCCCGCATTAAACATAACCACATTCGTAACAGCAACAACAAAATCCTCAAGTACCAAAATCCTCAAGTACCGAAAGCTATGACCTCTTTATCAAAATCAACGCAAGTTAACCTCTCCCGAACTACCCGCCATAAATCATCTTCACCTTACAAACCATAAAGCGCTGCAGTTAAGTATTGAATGGCATAGCCTATAGAAATGAAAATAGCAATCGTTATAATAGCACTACCAATGGTATATAACGTATGTTTCGTAGATAATCCTTCAGTCTTTGAACCAAAAACACTGAGTAGAATAAATGCAATACCAATGATATATAAAATTAAAATGACAAATAGCATGTTTATACACCTCGATTCTCTTTCGTGAGATATATCTTTGTCTCCATTATAAAGTAAAGCGCTCAATAATTTAATTAAGTATACTATTTTTTTATTATCAAAGATTGCGAAAGAGGAAACGCTCCTATATAATGTAAAACGGAATTATTCCTATTTACAAATAAATTGAAGTGAGGGTATATATATGGCTAAAATTCCAGTTACGGTATTAAGTGGTTATTTAGGCTCGGGGAAGACAACGTTGTTAAATCATATTTTACAAAATCGTGAAGGTCGACGTATCGCAGTAATTGTAAATGATATGAGTGAAGTTAATATCGATAAAGATCTTGTCGCAGATGGTGGGGGACTATCGCGCACAGACGAAAAATTAGTCGAACTTTCTAATGGTTGTATCTGTTGTACACTTAGAGATGATTTATTAAAAGAAGTTGAGCGTTTAGTGAAAAAAGGTGGCATCGATCAAATTGTTATTGAGTCAACAGGGATTTCCGAACCAGTACCTGTTGCACAAACTTTCTCATATATTGATGATGAACTTGGCATTGATCTTACAGCGATTTGCCGTTTAGATACAATGGTTACAGTTGTTGATGCTAACCGCTTCGTACATGACATCAACTCAGAAGATTTATTGATGGATCGTGATCAAAGCGTTGATGAAACAGATGAACGTTCGATTGCTGATTTATTAATTGACCAAGTTGAATTTTGTGATGTATTGATTATTAATAAAATTGATTTAATTAGTGAAGAAGAACTAGCGAAGTTAGAAAAAGTGTTAAGTGCATTGCAACCGACTGCTAAAATTATTAAGACAACAAATTCTGAAGTAGATTTAAAAGAAGTCTTGAATACGCAGCGTTTTGATTTTGAAAAAGCGAGCGAGTCAGCAGGATGGATCAAAGAACTTGAGTCTGGTGGGCATGCATCGCATACACCTGAAACAGAAGAATATGGTATATCATCGTTTGTATATAAACGTCGACTTCCTTTCCATGCTAAAAGGTTCAATGATTGGTTAGAAAGCATGCCAAATAATGTCGTTCGATCAAAAGGTATCGTATGGCTAGCACAATACAATCACGTAGCATGTTTATTATCTCAAGCAGGGTCATCTTGCAATATTCATCCAGTTACATATTGGGTGGCTAGTATGTCTGAAGCGCAACAAACACAAATATTAGCAGAACGTCAAGATGTCGCAGCTGAATGGGATCCAGAATATGGCGATCGTCATACACAATTTGTCATTATTGGTACAGAATTAGATGAAGAAAAATTAACAAAAGAACTCGACGCATGCTTAGTCAATGCGCAAGAAATTGATGCAGATTGGCAACAATTTGAAGATCCATATCAATGGCAAATTAGACCAGCACGATAAGTTGAATGAAGTATAATCATTTTTGAATTGTGGCTTAATTGTTTGCAATTTATGACAATTAATAAAAAGTTAAGATGTTCTTAGGATCTTTTTGTTTTCAATCTATCTAAAGTGTGATAGTTTTGATAAAGCAGAAATTTGCATTTTATCCATAGGGCTAGGACATGTATGTGTCTTAGTCCTTTTTATATTTGCGTTGATGAAAAATGACAAAACCATCATACCAACCGTCAATTGAAAGTACAATCATTGTTTAACGGTCATAAAAATGAGTGAGTAAATGCAGCTATCAATGTACTATTACTGCTTACAGTCACACGAGCGTTTCAGACTAAACGTGCAACGAAATTCTGTACGCGGCCAATATATCTTGCGCTAGATCAAGAAGATCATTAAGATTTCGCACGCCAAATCATGAATGTCTCAGACCTCGAGTATCAAACATAAAACACGTCACAAAAATATACCGCGTCAGACTACAAAGATTACGAATATTCCGTACGTCCCACTAAGAACATCCTATACAAAAAACACTAAGACCATTTATTTGCAACAAACTACCCAGACTCACCTCACATCAATAAATAAACACAAAGCAAAGCCACCATCCCTATTGGTATAGTGGCCTGAGAATTTTAAGTATTCAATTCGCTTAAATTATTTTGCGAAAATGTCGATAATTGCTTTGATGATTTTAATGATAGTACCTACAATAGCCATCGTTTTGTCCTCCTGTATGTTGATTTAACATAGTGATGAGTTGTTGATCGTTAATGTTTGAGATTAGTTGTTACCTAAAAATTTACCAAGTAAATCTTTAAAGAATTTGAATAATTTTGCTACGAATTCCATGTGAATGGCCCCCTTCAAATAAGATGTTCATATCTATAATATTTTTATAACTTACTTACCAGTGAATTTCTCAATTAATCCTTTAATGAATTTAATGATTCCTGCAATGATACCCATGTGAAAGACCTCCTTTGTTTGTTATGAAAACTTATTTACCAGTGAATTGTTCGATTAAGCTTTTGATAACTTTAATGATGCCAGCGATGATACCCATTAAGATTACCTCCTTTGCTTATGAGTTAACTTCATTGTACATAGTTATCTTGTGCGTAATTGATTTTTTTCCTAACTTGAATTGTTATGATCATAACTGCGAATTTTTTATTTTAAAAGGACGGGAAATGCTGCCTAACTGTACAGGTGCATTTACAAAATCTTTACAATCATTGGCTTAGTGGGGTTAAGGTCATGAATTTGACATGAAGCAGAAATTTAATTATATTTTATGTTATAAGTTTAAAACGAATAACACGTTAGGTCTCGTCTAGGCAAAGCATATTTATGAAGATGAATTGAACAGACAGAAGTAACATTTTATATACATATGTGCATGGGAGCACGCTTAAAGAGAACAGTGTAACAAGGTATATCAACATACCATGGTGCAGTGTCTAGTTAAACTGAAACCTGCAATAGTAAATTTTCTGCCATTATGTACAGAATCTACTATTGTAGGTTTTTATTTTTATACATAAGCATTATGCGAGAGATTAGAAATAAGGAGGTTATGCAGTGTTAAGTTTTCAATTGCTATTTTCACTGTTTGTTATTGCGCTTATCATTGCATTGATAAGTGGCTTGTTGTTTTTAGCACCAGTTATGCCAATGAGATATATTAAATTACATTTATACATACTAGTCATGCCAGTATTATTTGCAGTAATTGGCTTTTTCGGTATTCACGGTCAACATGTCTTAGGCCCATTTAAAATAGATCGTTTATCTTGGTTATTAGCTGGCTTTGTAATGGCGCTTGGCTTTATTATTCAAAAGTTTTCAATGCGATATTTACTAGGTGATCATCATTATAGACATTACTTTCCATTGTTCACTGCGATTACGTCGTTTGCATCTTTAGCATGGATGTCTGAAGACTTAAGACTGATGGCACTCTGCTGGGGTATGACATTATTATGTTTAACATTGCTGATGAACGTTAATCGTTTTTGGAAAGTGCCACGTGAGTCTGCGAAATTATCAAGCATGACATTTTTATGTGGTTGGCTTGCATTCGTTGGAGCAATTGTATCTATTTATATTGCAACTGGCGAGTGGCGGGTACCACAACATATAGCGCATCCGACAAGGTCATTGTTGACGAATGTACTACTTGTATTAGCAGTCATGATACCGGCAGCACAATTTCCATTTCATCGATGGTTGATTGAATCTGTAACTGCACCAACGCCAGTATCGGCAATTATGCATGCAGGAATTGTGAATGCAGGTGGTGTTATTCTAACTCGTTTTGCGCCGATATTTGATAATGGATTTGCGTTATCATTATTACTTATCCTTTCTAGTATTTCAGTATTGTTAGGATCAGGCATAAGTTTGGTTCAAGTTGACTATAAACGCCAATTAGTGGGCTCTACGATGAGTCAAATGGGCTTTATGTTAGTTCAATGCGCATTGGGTGTATATTCAGCAGCGATTATACATTTAATATTGCACGGTATTTTTAAAGCAACATTATTTTTACAATCAGGTTCTATCGTGAAGCGATCCAATATTCCAAAACAAGCATCTGCTAAAGACGCTTATGGCTGGATTGTCATGGGACGTGTATTAGCTATTATCGTGGCATTTCTGTTTTGGATGAGTAGTGACAGAAGTGCATATGAAGTGTTAAGTGCACTCATTCTAGCATGGTCATTACTTGTATCTTGGAATCAAATGGTAGCCTTTAGTAAAGGGCGTATGGCACGTCTGGTTGGCATGATTTTGATTTCAATTGTGACATTTATCTACATCATCACACATAATTATTTTTACGATGTATTACAAAATATAACAACACATGCGACAACGCCGCCTACAATTAGTGTCATCATTAGTGTTGTCATATTAATATTTGGTAGTTTATTAAGTATCTGGGTAGCGCGTCATCGATACTCTAAGACTTTTGCGGTATTGTACGTGTGGTTAGTTAATCTAGGTGAAGCACGCTCGAAAGCGATAGAAAGTCATCCGAATTATTTGAAGAAGTATTTATAGGAGGTGAGAGGTATGACAACACAGTTAAATATCAATTCAGTCATTGAAAATGCGAAACGTGTTATTACACCATTATCACCGATTTCGATTTTTGCAGCACGAAATCCATGGGAAGGATTAGAAGCGGATACGTTTGAAGATGTCGCAAAATGGTTACGTGACGTTCGCGATGTGGATATTTTTCCGAATAAAGCATTAATAGAAAGTGCTGTGGCACGTGGTGAATTAGACGAAAGTGTCTTTAATCAACTTGTTACTGATATGCTACTTGAACATCACTATAATATCCCGCAACACTACATCAATCTTTATATTGATAACATTAAAACATTAAAAGACGTACCTGCATCATACATGAATCATTCAAATGTTGATGTTGTTGCTGATCTACTATTAGAAAAATCAAAACGTGATATGGCTGAATCATATCACCACTATGATGTACGTCCGATGAGTGATGCATTAGTAGATGAACAAGGTGAGCCACTTAGTGAACAAGTGAATCGTCAAATGATTAAATGGACGAAACTTTATATCGATCAATTTCTATCGAGTTGGACAATGCCGAAGCGTGAGCAAAGTTTTTACCATGCATGGTTGCATTTAGCGCAACATGATCATAGTTTTACTAAAGCACAGCGCCAAGTGATTAAAGGCTTACCCAATGATCCTAAAATGACGATAGAGTCAGTATTAAATCATTTTTCAATAGCGCAGGAAGACTACCAAGCTTACTTTGAAGGACATCTTTTGGCGTTACCGGGTTGGGCAGGTATGTTGTATTACCGTTCACAACAGCATCACTTTGAACAACATTTGTTAACGGATTATTTGGCCATTCGGTTAGTTGTCGAACAATTGCTAGTTGGTGATGAGTTTAAGTCAGTCACTAAAGATTGTGAAAGTAGATCGGAAAATTGGTTTAAGCAAACTGTTGCATCATGGTGTTACTACAGTGATATGCCTAGCGATGTATTACTACAACATGACGTCAATGAAATTCAAACGTTTATTCATTTTGCAGCAACTATGAATAAAAATGTATTTAAAAATTTATGGTTGATTGCCTGGGAAATGACATACGAATCTCAGTTAAAACAAAAAATTAAAGCAGGTCATGAGAGTGTGGCGGGCGTATTAGATATAAACCAAGTAAATGTTACTGAAAATGACAACGCTAATCAGTCACATTCAGTATCGTTAAATGATACACAAGCAGTTGATGAAAATAATAGCGAGCTAAATCAGGTGGGCACATCAACGAAAGCGCAAATTGCATTTTGTATAGATGTTCGTTCAGAACCATTTCGTAGACATATCGAAGCAGCAGGTCCATTTGAAACGATTGGTATTGCAGGTTTCTTTGGATTACCTATTCAAAAAGAAGCCGTCGACGAACAATTCAAACATGATTCATTACCTGTCATGGTACCGCCAGCATATCGCATTAAAGAGTTTGCAGACCGTTACGATATGAATGTTTATCGACAACAGCAACAGACAATGTCATCGATGTTTTACACATTTAAATTGATGAAAAATAATGTCATGCCTAGTCTGTTATTGCCTGAATTAAGTGGACCATTTTTAAGCTTGAGTACCATTGTCAATACGATTATGCCTAGAAAAAGTCGCGCGTCTTTACAGAAAATAAAACAAAAATGGTTGAAGAAGCCTGAAACAAAGTTAACGATTGATCGTGAGTTTGACAGAACATCAGACTTACCTGTTGGATTTACTGAGCAAGAGCAAATTGATTTCGCGTTACAAGCGTTGAAATTGATGGATTTAACCGAAGCATTTGCGCCGTTCGTTGTGTTAGCAGGTCATGCTAGTCATTCTCACAATAATCCACATCATGCATCACTTGAATGTGGGGCTTGTGGTGGTGCATCAAGCGGTTTTAATGCTAAGTTATTAGCGATGATATGTAATCGTCCAAATGTCAGACAAGGATTAAAACAAGCAGGCGTGTATATTCCAGAGACAACTGTTTTTGCGGCAGCAGAACATCATACGTCTACTGATACGTTGGCATGGGTATATGTGCCAGATACATTATCTTCTATTGCTTTAGATGCATATGAATCATTGAATGACGCCATGCCGATGATTTCTGAACACGCGAATTGCGAACGTTTGGACAAACTGCCAACGATTGGTCGTGTGAATCATCCAGTGGAAGAAGCGCAGCGGTTTGCAAGTGATTGGAGTGAAGTACGTCCAGAATGGGGCTTGGCTAAAAATGCATCATTTATAATTGGACGACGCCAATTAACAAAAGGGATTGATTTAGAAGGGCGGACATTTTTACACAATTATGATTGGCGTAAAGATAAAGATGGCACATTGTTAAATACCATCATTTCTGGTCCGGCACTTGTGGCACAATGGATTAATTTACAATATTATGCGTCGACAGTTGCCCCGCATTTTTACGGAAGTGGGAATAAAGCGACACAAACCGTCACGTCAGGTGTTGGTGTCATGCAAGGTAATGCGAGTGATCTGATGTATGGCTTATCATGGCAATCTGTTATGGCTGCTGATCGAACGATGTATCATTCGCCAATTCGTTTGCTTGTCGTTGTTCAGGCACCCGACTATGTTGTAGCTAGACTACTCGCGAATAATGAGCATTTCGCTAGGAAAGTGTCTAATCATTGGCTGCGTTTAATGAGCGTTAATGAGGAAGGGCGTTTTAAAAGTTGGATTTAACGATGAAATGTTGCGATGCTAAGTAACTAATATATCATCATATCTACAATGTTCTAGCTTCTTAAAATATACTAAAAATGATAAACTTAATGTAATAGTTGATGTCGTGATAACGATACAAAGATGAAGTAATCAATTTTAATATTATTGGAGTTAGTGATATGAAAAGAACGAAAGGTGAAATCGAAGCTGAAATCAGTAAAGCCATTACGCAATGGGAAAAAGATTTCCTTGGCAGAGGTTCCTTGTCGGTTAAATCAGACATTTTAAGAGATATGGTGATTATTAGTTTACAAGGTATTTTAACGCCAGCAGAATATCGTGTGTGTAGTACGAATGAAGGATTATTAAATATTAAACGAACACGTTCTGAATTAGTTGAATCCGGTGAGCAAGATTTGAATGATATCATTTTTAAAATTACAGGTATCAAAGTGATGAGCTTCCATAGTGATTTAAGTACAGTTACAGGTGAACGTATTATCGTATTCAAACTTGAGGATAATTTGGAAAAGCATATTTAAGAAGGTTAGGTATGCTTCTGCTGGCTTATTAAAGCTATAGAAGTATGCTTGGTTAAACAGCGCAACGCCATATATTTGGGTGTGCTGTTTTTCTATTATATGATGTGTTTATCACCTGGAAGAATGTGTGGCTCTGAATATAGCCCGTGAAAGGCGTATGTCATAAAATTTGAGAATGGTGACAAGTCAACGCAAGCATATTTGTTGCGAGACTGCCCACTATCCTTTTACATAAAGAGTATATGTGTGACGTATGCATATAATCGATAAAGTATACCTAAAAAATTAGGTATAATGACCATTGTTGCAATAAGTTTTTCGGCCTTGAAACCGATAACGCATAGTATAATAGGAATAAAATATAATACAAATATCCAGTAAATCAAATTTGAAAACGATGGATGTATAGGGGTAAAGAATCTAACTAATGTAATGATTAACGCTATATAGACAAAAATTACTCTATTGATACGCCCTACCCCCTCTGTATAATAAATATAGATCGTACTAAATTGAAAATAGCAAAATATTGTTATTTCAATAATACAATGTTTTATTTGCAATATACATAACAATATGAACTTTATAATTTTGATATTGTCGGTAAAGTGAAATTTGTGGCACATTGATATTATGGATAACATTTGTAAAATGAAAATGATGATACGAGGAGATTGTAAGATGATAGATAAAAAATTAACATCACCGAAAATGACAGTGCCTTTATTTTTAATCGCGCTGATTGTATTTATAGGTATGTTTTACAGTGTAGTGACAAACCAAGAATGGCTTAAAAATATAGATATGGGATCATTAACATGGTTTACAGATTATTTCGGTGAGCCACAACGTCAGTATGTTAACAATTTATTTAATTACTATATGACGTTTAGTGCGGAAATTGGAGATGTCAAAGGTGTCGTGTTGATTTCCATTATCGTCACAATCATACTGTTTATTAAACAGAGGCACTTAGCGGTTTGGTTTGTGACATATTTGGTTTCAGGTGTCATCATGAACAAATTAATTAAAGATACTGTTTTACGTCCAAGACCATATAATCATTTAGCCGTTGATACAGGCTTTTCATTTCCGAGTGGACATTCTAACGCCAGCACATTATTATATTTCGCCTTAATGATCATTATTATTTCAGTTGCTTCTAAGACAATAACAAAAGTGTTGAGTGCGCTAGTTATGGGAATATTATGGCTTAGCATATTATTTTGTCGCCTTTATTTTCATGCGCATTACTTTTCAGATGTCATTGGCGGCACGTCACTAGCAATCATTTGGGTAGCGTTATTCTTAATGGTATACCCATACTTTATTAATCATCGACGACAACGCGTTTAGCAAACATCTTTAGACATAGTGGAGGTATATAGAAAAATGAGAATTAAAACACCGAGTCCATCTTATTTAAAAGGCACAAATGGACATGCGATATTATTATTACATTCATTTACAGGTACAAATCGGGATGTGAAGCATCTTGCAGCTGAGTTAAATGATCAAGGATTTAGTTGTTATGCACCGAATTATCCAGGTCATGGTTTATTGTTGAAAGATTTCATGACATATAATGTAGATGATTGGTGGGAAGAAGTTGAGAAAGCTTACCAATTTTTAGTCAATGAAGGTTATGAATCTATCAGTGCAACGGGTGTGTCTTTAGGTGGATTAATGACATTGAAATTGGCGCAACACTATCCGTTGAAACGTATCGCTGTCATGTCAGCACCAAAGGAAAAGAGTGACGATGGTTTAATAGAACATTTAGTTTATTATAGTCAACGCATGTCGAATATTTTAAATTTAGATCAGCAAGCATCGAGTGCGCAATTAGCAGCAATTGATGATTATGAAGGTGAAATTACGAAGTTTCAGCATTTTATTGATGATATCATGACAAATTTAAATGTTATTAAAATTCCAGCTAATATATTATTTGGTGGTAAAGATGCGCCATCCTATGAAACAAGTGCACACTTTATTTATGAACATTTAGGATCAGTAGACAAAGAATTAAATGGTCTGAAGGATTCTCATCATTTAATGACGCATGGAGAGGGCAGAGATATTTTAGAAGAAAATGTTATTCGCTTTTTCAATGCTTTAACATAATTGAAGATTTTAAAAATTAACACTTGAGTGACGATGTTATTATATTTGTCATTTGAGTGTTTTTTTGGCGTGATAGTATAGGGAACTTAGCTAAAGTTAATTTTTAGTGTGATGTCGTGGAAATATTATGGAGTTATACCAGAAGTTGATTTGTATTGTGATGTCGTGGGAATTTTATGGGCATTGTACCTGAGTTATGTGGCGAGATGTTGGGGATATAGATGGTGTTGTATGTGGCGAGATGTTGGCGCACGTATACAGCGTTGAACCAGAAATTTTAATGTAGCGTAATGACAACACATTACAAGGGATTTACTATATTATGATAAACCCAGGCGCTACCGTATTAATGAAACAATTTTGATGCAGGTGTATTGCATGTTATTTACATACATGTTAGAGTGTTACTTAAACACGTAGACGCTTTAACGCTTTAAAGGAGATGTGAATGATGAAAAGACAACAATCACAATGGAAGTCATCAACTGGATTTATTTTAGCTAGTGCGGGTTCTGCAATCGGTCTTGGTGCCATGTGGAAATTCCCATATATGGCAGGGATCTATGGCGGCGGTGCCTTTCTAGCTATGTTCTTAATATTCACCATTTTTGTTGGGTTACCATTACTCATTATGGAATTCACTGTTGGGAAAATGGGACGGACGTATACAACACAAATATATAGTAAATTAACTGGTAAGAAATGGCTCAATATCATTGGCTGGAACGGTAATTTGGCAGTGTTTATTTTATTTGGCTTCTATAGTGTTATCGGTGGTTGGATTGTCATTTACATCGGACAAGTATTATGGCAATTAGTTATATTTCAACGCATCAATCATCTCCAAGAAATGAATTTTGAAGCGGTAATATCAAATCCTTGGTTAACCGTTCTAGGGCAAGGTATATTCATATTCGCTACGATGATTATTGTCATGTTAGGTGTTGAAAAAGGATTAGAAAAGGCATCGAAAGTTATGATGCCGTTGCTGTTTGTCTTTTTAATCATCATTGTGATTAAGTCTTTAACATTAGATGGTGCCTTAGAAGGTGTGAAATTTATTTTACAACCAAGAGTATCAGAGATTACTGCTGATGGAATCTTGTTTGCGCTAGGTCAATCATTCTTTACGTTATCATTAGGAACTACAGGTATGATTACTTATGCGAGTTATGCCTCTAAAGACATGACGATTAAGTCATCAGCTATTTCTATCGTTGTTATGAATATCTTTGTATCTGTATTGGCAGGCCTAGCTATATTTCCGGCGTTACATAGTTTTGGCTATGAACCACAAGAAGGGCCTGGATTATTATTTAAAGTACTGCCAATGGTCTTTAGTCAAATGCATCTAGGAACATTATTCTATTTGGGATTCTTAGTGCTGTTCTTATTTGCGGCTTTAACGTCATCTATTTCTTTATTAGAATTAAATGTTTCTAACTTCACGAAGAATGACAATACAAAACGTAAAAAAGTCGCAGTGATCGGTAGTATTTTAGTATTTATCATTAGTATTCCAGCAACCTTATCTTTTGGTATCTTAAAAGATGTAAGATTCGGTGCGGGAACGATTTTTGATAATATGGATTTCATCGTTTCGAATGTATTGATGCCATTAGGCGCATTAGGTACTACGCTTGTCGTAGGACAATTATTAGATAAAAAATTATTACAACAATATTTTGGTAAAGATCGATTTAGATTATTCAGTGGTTGGTATTACTTAATTAAGTATGCGATGCCTGTCGTTATTATTTTAGTCTTTATCGTGCAATTATTTAGTTAATATATAGAAGCATCTGACGCACAAGTATTTGTGTTGCTCAGGTGTTTTTTGTTTGGAATTGAAAATTTTGTACTGGTTCTGAATTAATCGAAACTTAGATAATTGCAAAATAACAAAATGTCGTTTATAATTCTTATCTGAAAAGTAAGAATTGAAATTGAGACATGAAGAAAGGTTTCATTCATTTGATCGGCATGTCAGATGAGGGTGCATCTATGATTACTTATGATTTAATTGGTAATACACCATTAGTACTGTTAGAACATTATAGTGATGATAAAGTTAAAATTTATGCCAAGCTTGAACAATGGAATCCCGGAGGCAGTGTTAAAGACAGACTCGGGAAATATTTAGTAGAGATGGCAATTCAAGAAGGGCGTGTGCGTGCAGGTCAAACTATTGTTGAAGCGACTGCTGGCAATACAGGCATAGGGTTAGCTATTGCAGCAAATAGACATCATTTGAAATGTAAAATCTTTGCGCCGTATGGTTTTTCAGAAGAAAAGATTAATATTATGATAGCGCTTGGTGCAGATGTTTCAAGAACGAGTCAGTCTGAAGGTATGCATGGGGCACAATTAGCTGCGCGTTCCTATGCTGAAAAATATGGTGCCGTTTATATGAATCAATTTGAATCCGAACATAATCCGGATACATATTTTCATACATTGGGACCTGAATTGACTTCAGCATTACAGCAAATTGATTATTTTGTGGCTGGTATTGGCTCTGGCGGTACATATACAGGTACCGCACGTTATTTAAAGCAACATCACGTGCAATGTTATGCCGTTGAGCCAGAAGGGTCCGTGTTAAATGGAGGGCCAGCTCATGCACATGACACTGAAGGTATCGGCTCTGAGAAATGGCCGATATTTTTAGAGAGACGTCTTGTAGATGGGATATTTACGATTAAAGATCAAGATGCCTTTCGAAATGTCAAAAGTTTGGCAAAGCATGAAGGATTACTGGTAGGCAGTTCTTCAGGTGCAGCATTACAAGGTGCATTGAATTTAAAAGCGCAATTATCTGAAGGTACGATTGTTGTCGTATTTCCAGATGGTAGCGATCGATATATGTCTAAGCAAATATTTAATTATGAGGAGAATGATTATGAATAAGAAAACGAAATTAATTCACGGTGGACACACAACGGACGACTATACAGGTGCAGTTACAACACCAATTTATCAAACAAGTACATATTTACAAGATGATATTGGTGATTTACGTCAAGGATATGAGTATTCTCGTACTGCGAATCCAACAAGAAGTTCTGTAGAAAGCGTTATTGCGGCATTAGAAAATGGCAAACATGGCTTTGCATTTAGTTCAGGTGTTGCAGCAATCAGTGCAGTTGTTATGCTGTTGGACAAAGGTGATCATATCATTTTAAATTCAGATGTATACGGCGGTACTTATCGCGCATTGACAAAAGTATTTACACGATTTGGCATTGAAGTGGATTTTGTAGATACAACGCATACAGATTCAATTGTACAAGCGATACGCCCAACAACAAAGATGTTGTTTATTGAAACACCTTCTAATCCATTATTACGTGTTACCGACATTAAAAAGTCTGCTGAAATTGCGAAAGAACACGGTTTGATTTCAGTCGTTGATAACACATTTATGACACCTTATTATCAGAATCCATTAGATTTAGGCATCGATATTGTCTTACATTCTGCAACGAAATATTTAGGTGGACATAGTGATGTCGTTGCTGGTTTAGTTGCAACATCGGATGACAAGCTTGCAGAACGTTTAGCATTTATTTCAAATTCAACAGGTGGCATTTTAGGACCTCAAGATAGCTATTTACTTGTGAGGGGTATTAAAACATTAGGTTTACGTATGGAACAAATTAATCGCAGTGTTATTGAAATTATTAAAATGTTACAAGCACATCCAGCTGTGCAACAAGTGTTCCATCCAAGTATTGAAAGTCATTTAAATCATGATGTCCATATGGCTCAAGCGGATGGACATACAGGTGTGATTGCATTTGAAGTGAAAGATACAGAAAGTGCCAAACAATTGATTAAAGCAACATCGTATTACACATTGGCTGAAAGTTTAGGTGCAGTGGAAAGTTTAATTTCAGTACCTGCACTGATGACACATGCATCTATTCCAGCAGATATTCGAGCTAAAGAAGGTATTACGGACGGACTTGTAAGAATTTCTGTAGGTATTGAAGATACTGAAGATTTAGTAGATGATTTAAAACAAGCACTAGATACGTTATAAATAATAGCAGCACTGGCATATATTTTGAGTTCAACATTTTTTGTTCTTGAATATGCTAGTGCTTTTTTAGTGCGATGTTAATCATTCGTGATTGCGTTGTGGAGGATTGGTGGTCATTTTTATTCATTTAATTCGATAAATGTCATAGTAGTCTCACAATTCGTCATTGTCACATGAATTGCTTATTTTTTAATTTTTTAGAAAATTCGGCAAATTGTGTTGACGATATATGCAATTTTACATATAATGCTCTTATTCCTAGTGGATTAATAAGAATTTGTAGGAGGGGCGATGATGATTGAGTTTCGACAAGTTAGTAAATCATTTCATAAGAAAAAGCAAACAATAGATGCTTTGAAGGACGTATCATTTACGGTCAATCGCAATGATATTTTTGGTGTGATTGGATATAGTGGTGCAGGAAAAAGTACGTTGGTAAGACTCGTGAATCATCTTGAAGCTGCCTCGAATGGACAAGTGATTGTAGATGGACATGATATTACGAATTATAGCGATAAAATGATGAGGGATATTAAGAAAGATATCGGTATGATATTTCAGCATTTTAATTTACTAAATTCAGCTACGGTATTTAAAAATGTAGCTATGCCGCTCATTTTAAGTAAGAAAAGCAAAACAGAAATTAAGCAACGAGTAACGGAAATGCTTGAATTTGTAGGATTAAGTGATAAAAAAGACCAATTTCCTGATGAATTATCTGGTGGGCAGAAGCAAAGGGTGGCTATTGCAAGAGCGCTTGTTACTAATCCGAAAATACTCCTATGCGATGAAGCAACAAGCGCATTGGATCCAGCAACGACTGCTTCGATATTGACGTTATTAAAGAATGTCAATCAAACCTTTGGCATTACAATTATGATGATTACACATGAAATGCGCGTTATTAAAGATATTTGTAATCGTGTTGCTGTAATGGAAAAGGGGCAAGTGGTTGAAACAGGAACTGTTAAAGAGGTATTTAGTCACCCTAAAACGACGATTGCTCAAAATTTTGTGTCTACAGTTATACAGACTGAGCCAAGTACGTCATTGATTCAGCGATTGAATGACGAACAAGTTGGCGATTTTAAAGATTATAAAATCTTCGTCGAGGAAACTCAGGTGACACAACCGGTTATAAATGACTTGATTCAAATTTGTGGCAGAGAGGTTAAAATTTTATTTTCATCTAT
Source organism: Staphylococcus sp. EG-SA-10 (assembly GCF_017151945.1). Classification (NCBI taxonomy): domain Bacteria; kingdom Bacillati; phylum Bacillota; class Bacilli; order Caryophanales; family Staphylococcaceae; genus Staphylococcus; species Staphylococcus sp. EG-SA-10. The sequence goes on along the minus strand of NZ_JACVZJ010000014.1, from coordinate 23,316 downwards.
GTCAGAAATACAAGGTAACACCGTATGTTATATGTGGCTTCGATTTAATATGGATCAACAATTTGATGACACGGTAATAAATCAATATTTCAAAGAGAAAAATATTCAATTTGAGGAGGTGCATTAACATATGTTTGGTTCTGATTTAGACAGTGCACAGTTATTACAAGCATTATACGAAACGCTATATATGGTATCTATTGCTTTATTTTTAGGAGCAGTGATTGGTATTCCATTAGGTGTCTTATTGGTAATTACTCGAAAACAAGGCATATGGCCCAATATAGTGATACATCAAATTTTAAATCCTTTAATCAATATTTTAAGGTCACTACCATTTATTATTTTGTTAATTGCGATTGTGCCATTCACAAAATTAGTAGTAGGTACTTCAATTGGTACGACTGCTGCCATCGTACCTTTAACTGTATATGTGGCACCTTACATTGCAAGACTTGTTGAAAACTCATTATTGGAAGTAGACGAGGGGATTATTGAAGCGGCGAAAGCGATGGGCGCTTCACCACTACAAATCATTAGATATTTTTTAATTCCTGAAGCGTTAGGTTCATTAGTATTAGCAATTACCACTGCGATTATTGGACTTATTGGAAGTACGGCGATGGCAGGAGCTGTTTGCGGTGGTGGTATAGGAGACTTAGCTTTAGTGTATGGTTATCAAAGATTTGATACGACGGTCATTATTATTACCGTTATTGTATTAGTCATTATTGTCCAAGTGATTCAAACGCTAGGGAATGTCCTAGCTAGATTCATACGTAGACATTAATGATATATAGTGAAGATTTTGAAAGGAATTGATAGAATGAAAAGATTGATTGGGTTAGTTATCGTAGCAATTGTATTATTAGCAGCGTGTGGTAGTAACAATGATAAAAAAGTAACAATTGGTGTCGCATCAAATGACACTAAGGCTTGGGAGAAGGTTAAAGAATTAGCTAAAAAAGATGATATTGATGTGGAGATTAAGCACTTCTCCGATTACAATTTACCGAATAAAGCATTAAACGATGGTGATATTGATATGAATGCATTCCAACATTTTGCATTTTTAGATCAATATAAAAAGGCGCATAAAGGAACAAAGATTTCAGCATTAAGTACAACAGTTTTGGCACCGTTGGGTATTTATTCGGATAAAATTAAAGATATCAAAAAGGTTAAAGATGGTGCTAAAGTTGTCATTCCAAATGATGTATCAAACCAAGCACGTGCACTTAAACTATTAGAAGCAGCTGGTTTAATAAAACTGAAAAAAGATTTCGGATTAGCAGGTACAGTGAAAGATATAACGTCAAATCCAAAACATTTAAAAATTACTGCAGTAGACGCACAACAAACTGCACGTGCTTTATCTGATGTCGATATTGCAGTTATTAATAACGGTGTAGCAACTAAAGCGGGGAAAGATCCAAAAAATGATCCGATTTTCTTGGAAAAATCAGATTCAGATGCTGTAAAGCCATATATTAATATTGTTGCAGTTAACGACAAAGACTTGGATAATAAAACATATGCTAAAATCGTAGAATTGTATCATTCAAAAGAAGCTCAAAAAGCGTTGCAGGAAGATGTCAAAGATGGAGAGAAACCTGTTAATTTATCTAAAGATGAGATTAAGGCAATAGAAACGTCATTAGCAAAATAAAATATATTGCGTCCTACAAGCAAAGTTCATGCTTATGTTTGTAGGGCGTTTTTGTTTGCCTATAAAAATGTTTCAAAAGACAGAAAGGGATTGTAATCATTTTATAGTGAAATATTATGAAATTGTAATAATTTAGATATTGTAAAATCTAATAAGTTGTAATAATTTTAAGGGGTAATTATAAAATTTGATGATACAGTATATGATTTTTTTGTAATCATAATGTCATCAAACATCAACCTATTATACATAATAAAATCGTATAATGATGTAGTATTCATAAATTCGGATAAAAGAATGTTAGGAAAGTTAAGCAAGAGGAGGATTTTAAAGTGCAAAAAAAAGTAATTGCAGCTATTATTGGGACAAGCGCGATTAGCGCTGTTGCGGCAACTCAAGCAAATGCGGCTACAACTCACACAGTAAAACCGGGTGAATCAGTGTGGGCAATTTCAAATAAGTATGGGATTTCGATTGCTAAATTAAAGTCATTAAACAATTTAACATCTAATCTAATTTTCCCAAACCAAGTACTAAAAGTATCTGGCTCAAGTAATTCTACGAGTAATAGTAGCCGTCCATCAACGAACTCAGGTGGCGGATCATATTACACAGTACAAGCAGGTGACTCATTGTCATTAATCGCATCGAAATATGGTACAACTTACCAAAATATTATGCGTCTTAATGGTTTAAATAATTTCTTTATTTATCCAGGTCAAAAATTAAAAGTATCAGGTACTGCTAGCTCAAGTAACGCTGCGAGCAATAGTAGCCGTCCATCAACGAACTCAGGCGGCGGATCGTATTACACAGTACAAGCAGGTGACTCATTGTCATTAATCGCATCAAAATATGGTACAACTTATCAAAAAATTATGAGCTTAAATGGCTTAAATAATTTCTTTATATATCCGGGTCAAAAATTAAAAGTAACTGGTAATGCAACATCTTCAAACTCAGGATCTGCAACAACTACGAATAGAGGTTACAATACACCAGTATTCAGTCATCAAAACTTATATACATGGGGTCAATGTACATATCATGTATTTAATCGTCGTGCTGAAATTGGTAAAGGTATTAGTACTTATTGGTGGAATGCAAATAACTGGGATAACGCAGCGGCAGCAGATGGTTACACTATCGACAATAGACCTACTGTAGGTTCTATCGCTCAAACAGATGTAGGTTACTATGGTCATGTTATGTTTGTAGAACGTGTAAATAACGATGGTAGTATTTTAGTTTCAGAAATGAACTATTCAGCTGCACCAGGTATTTTAACTTACAGAACGGTACCAGCTTACCAAGTAAATAATTATAGATATATTCACTAAAGTCTTACGTATATAAATATATATAATGAATTCCTATTACATTTCACAAGCTGAAAAGTTGGATTGAATCCTAAACTTTATGGCGGGGCTATCAAAGTCGTGATTGTTGTAATAGGAATTTTTGTATAAGAAAAAGGATTGGTCGAATGAACTTCATGTTCTATGTTCGACCAATCCTTTTCTGATTTAGTATTCATGCTTTACTTTGCGAATGCTTGTAAATAATCTAGCACCGTTTGTTATTAAAGTAACAACTGCCACTGCTTTTTTGAACTTACGTGGTGACTTAATTGAAATGTAAAAGTCTAACACGGTTCCTACAGTGCTTAAACCTAATGAAAGATATACTAATTTTTTATTTTTAGCATGATATTTATAGCCATTGTAGCCGTCGACTATGAAACCTGCGACATTTAGTAAACTTGATAAACGTTGTGATTTGGAACGTTTTGCCATAACAATAATTCCCCCTAGTATCTTCTGTTTATATGGAAAAATTGGGTGCGCTGAATTGGTAACGTTTTGCGCTATAACTACTTATATATGATAACATAATTGTACAGTATAATTTGAAAAATTGATTTCACAAAGTTGGGGTGTCAAAGATGATTAAATGTGTCTGTTTAGTTGAAGAAACAGCTGATAAAATATTGCTTGTTCAAGTAAGGAATCGCGAAAAGTATTATTTCCCAGGTGGTAAAATAGAAGAAGGGGAATCACAAGTACACGCGCTGTTAAGAGAAGTAAAAGAAGAGCTAAATTTAACATTAACAATGGATGAAATTGAATATATCGGGACAATTGTAGGTCCTGCATATCCACAACAGGATATGTTAACTGAGTTAAATGGATTTCGCGCATTAACCAAAATCGATTGGGAAAACGTAACTATCAATAATGAAATTACGGATATACGCTGGATTGATAAAGATAATGATACGTTGATTGCGCCTGCTGTCAAAGTTTGGATTGAAACGTATGGTGGTAAACATGACAAATAATGACACTATCATGTTACGACATTATGTCCCACAAGATTATTCGATGTTAGAAGCTTTTCAATTAAGTGAAAGTGATTTGAAGTTTGTTAAAACGCCAGAGGAAAATATTACAGCTGCAATGTCTGATAATGAAAGGTATCCCATCGTTGTAATGGATGGCAGGCAATGTGTGGCCTTTTTTACATTACATCGTGGAAAAGGGGTCGCACCATTTAGCGATAACCAAGATGCAGTATTTTTCAGGTCATTTAGTGTTGATCAACGTTATCGTAATAGAGGAATAGGTAAAGTGGTAATGGAAAAATTGGCGGCATTTATCACTGCAACATTTCAGGATATTAATGAGATTGTGTTAACGGTTAATACTGACAATCCACATGCCATGGCACTTTATCGCCAACAAGGATATCAATATATGGGAGATAGTATGTTCGTCGGAAGACCTGTTCATATTATGGCGCTAACTATAAAATAAATTAAATTTAAAAGCATCTTTACTCATCGTCGACCACAACAATTAATGATGAATAAAGGTGCTTTTTGTTATAGACCACCGGGCAATTTACTATAGTAAAAAGCGACCTAGTGAACAATTGACATATATCCACAGGTCGCTTAACTTAAGTTATATTGCTAGTTGCGATTAATTGATAGACTCATCATTTTTGCGCTGTCGAGATGGTCTTTTTATTAAAAATGCCGTAATCCAAGCCGTAATCGGAATACTGATTGCAACGGCAATACCGCCTAAAATAATAGAAATAAATTCTTGGGCAAATATTTTCGAGTTTATAATATGACCAAATGAATATTTAAGTTTGAAAAACCAAATAAATAAAGCAAGTTGGCCACCAAAAAAGGCAAGGTAAATCGTGTTCGCAGATGTCGCTAAAATTTCTCTACCAACACGCATGCCAGATTGGAATAGTTCGTATTGCGTAAGTGTTGGATTCACTTGATGTAATTCATAAATGGGTGAACTAATGGTAATCGTTAAATCTATCACAGCTGCAATAACAGCAAGAATAATAGTGAACACCATAAATTGAACCATATCAATGCCAATATTCATTGAATACACATATGTTTCATCTTGTTGTTCGGTTGAAAAGCCTTGTAGATGACCGAAGTAGACCGATAAATAAATGAGTGTAATCAACAATATTGTTGTAACGATAGTGCTGATAAATGCAGCTTGTGTTTTAACATTGTAACTATTGAGTACGAATAAATTACAAGCGCCAATAATAATGCAGAAAAAGAATGTGACGACATAAATCGGTACGCCAAAAATAATCAATACAATACTAATAATTAAAATAGCGAAATTTAAAAATAGGGTTAAATAAGAGATGAATCCCTTTTTACCTCCGAAAATTATCATCAGAAAGAGGAGCAATAACGCCAATATAAATACAGCATTCATTGTTTCGCCCTCCTTAATGTTTCAAATATTTCCATAAACAATATTGTGATAGGAATTGTAAGTACGATACCTATACCACCTGTTAGTGCGCGCGCAATTTCTAACGACCAATTCATCGAAATAGTATAAGTCACTGTATTGGCATTTTTTAAAAAGATTAAAAACATAGGTAGTGCACCGGATAAATATGAGAATAATAAGATGTTAGTCATTGTTCCCATAATATCTTGGCCTATGTTTCGCCCAGCAAGCGCCCATCTCCTCATTGAAATGTGCGGCGTACGCTGTAAAATTTCATGCATACCACTAGCAATTGTAATTGCAACATCCATAATAGCGCCAAGTGAACCTATTAACACTGAGGCTAGGAAGATATCTTTCGGTGGTAATGATAAAAAATTCATCGTTTCATATTTAATGCCTTTACCATCTGTCATATATATGATTAATTCTGTTAAACCTATACTCAAAAAAGTTCCGATAATTGTACTTGCTACGGTAATGAGTGTACGCATATGCCAGCCTGTAACGAGCAATAAAGTGAGTATTGTTGAACAGATCATGGCAATGGTCATGAGTAAGAATAAATTAATATTGCTATGTTGAATATGAATGTAAATTGCGATTAATATGGCAATAGAATTCAAGATTAACGATAAAATCGATTGCAGTCCGACTTTGCGACCAACCAATAATACAGTTAATAAGAACAAACCAGTGATGATAACCGTTAAGGTATCACGCTTCTTTTCTATAATATAAGCATCACTCGGCTTGTTAGAAATATGTAATAATACTTTTTCGTGTGTGCGAAATGCTTCTGAATCTGCTTGAGATTTGACGTACTGATGATTAATCGTCGTCGTTTCTCCAGCAAATTGACCATTTAATATTTTGACTTTTAATTGATTTTTATACTTAGTATCGCGGTTATTTTGTGCATCTTTTGTAGGTGTCGATGAAACGTGTTTGACATCTATAATTTGACCAATTGGTTTGTTGTAAAAGTTCTCATTATTGAATGTAAATAAAATAGCACCAATGAATACGATGCAGAACAAACCTAAAATTATATTAAATGGCTTTGTAAATAAATTTCTATATTTCAAAAACAAAACCCCAATTCTATGAATGAATTAATATGGTGATTATACGCCCTTAATTTTTTATTTTCAAAGATATTACTGTTAAGTGTAAAACGAAAATCATCATTGATAGAGTCGAATTACTTAATGGAATGTAGACGTTTTAGTCATTAATTGTTGAATGAGTGTTAATAAGATACCAATATCACTCTTCGTATAAGGCTCCTTTGTAATAGCACATATCGTTCTTTTTAATTCAGTATGATCTAATTTTATATCTATCCATGATTTAGATTCTGGTAAATGTATATTTTGTGATGAAATGATGTAACCTTCTTTTTGACGAAGGAGATACTGCGCAAGTGGTTGGCTACTGATTGTGTATACATCTGATTTAGTAATCTTACGCAATTGCTTTTTTACAGATTCGGCAAATGGTGCCAAGCAATAAATATGACTATGCTCAAACTGAATTAATGGTGGGTGTGTCGCCATCGTGATTGGATCGTCTGAAGGCGCATATAAATGATAGTGCTCTTCGAATAAAGGTAGCATATGTAATTGTTTGTGTTTACGTATTTCTGGTGTAAGTTCCGTGAAACCAATGTCTATATTCCCATTTAATACGCTATTTATAATCGTGTCATGATCTAATAAGTTCGGTATGACATGTGTATCATTTTGTAAATGAAACGTTTGGATAAGTGGTAGTAACATGTGGGATACGTCACTCTCATCATAGCCAATGTAGATACTTTTATTTTTAGTTAATCCATGGCTTTGAAATTGTTCAATCGTGCTATCTAAATGTTCAATAATACGCAGAGCTTCATTAAATAATAATTTCCCTTCAGATGTGAGTATAATATTGCGTCCTTGCTTTTTAAATAAAGACACATTAAGTTCTTGTTCTAATAATGTAATTTGACGGCTTATCGCTGATTGAGCAATGTTTAGTTCAAGTGCTGTTTCGGAGATATGTTCTCTTTTAGCGACCTCGATAAAATATCTTAATTGTTTAATTTCCATAGCGATATAGGCACCTCCGAAAATGAGTGTTTTGTAACTATTATAGCAATATTATTGATAAATGTTCTATTTTTTAGATGAATACCTTCTATTTTATATATTGAACAGATAAATTTTTTGGATTATAGTAATTATCATTAATAACTAATATCAGAATATTCTAAAAAAGGGGTGTGCATCATGCACAATGAGAAATTAATTAAAGGCTTATATGACTATCGTGAGGAACATGATGCGTGTGGTATTGGTTTTTATGCGAATATGGACAATAAAAGGTCTCACGACATCATTGATAAATCGCTTGAAATGTTGCGACGCTTAGATCACAGGGGCGGGGTCGGCGCAGATGGCATCACTGGTGATGGCGCAGGTATTATGACTGAAATACCTTTTGCATTTTTCAAACAACATGTAACGGACTTTGATATCCCAGGTGAAGGTGAATATGCCGTGGGGTTATTTTTTTCCAAAGAACGCATTTTAGGTTCTGAACATGAAGTAGTTTTTAAAAAATATTTTGAAGGCGAAGGGTTATCAATTCTTGGTTATCGTAATGTACCAGTTAATAAAGATGCCATTGCTAAACATGTAGCAGATACGATGCCAGTCATTCAACAAGTGTTTATTGATATTAGGGACATTGAAGATGTTGAAAAGCGTTTGTTTTTAGCGAGAAAACAATTAGAGTTCTATTCGACTCAGTGCGATTTAGAATTATATTTTACGAGCTTATCACGCAAAACAATTGTATATAAAGGTTGGTTACGATCAGACCAAATTAAAAAACTCTATACAGATTTATCGGATGATTTATATCAATCAAAGCTAGGGTTAGTTCATTCGAGATTTAGTACGAATACATTCCCGAGTTGGAAAAGGGCGCATCCTAACCGTATGTTAATGCATAATGGTGAGATTAACACGATAAAAGGTAATGTGAACTGGATGCGAGCACGCCAACATAAATTAATCGAAACATTATTTGGCGAGGATCAACATAAAGTGTTTCAAATTGTCGATGAGGATGGTAGTGACTCTGCCATTGTAGATAATGCGCTAGAGTTCTTATCGTTAGCCATGGAGCCAGAAAAGGCAGCAATGTTACTCATACCTGAACCTTGGTTATATAATGAAGCGAATGATGCAAATGTACGTGCGTTTTATGAATTTTATAGTTTTTTAATGGAACCGTGGGATGGTCCTACAATGATTTCGTTCTGTAACGGTGACAAACTTGGCGCGCTTACAGATAGAAATGGATTACGTCCAGGTCGTTATACGATTACTAAAGATAACTTTATTGTCTTTTCATCTGAAGTGGGTGTTGTGGACGTACCTGAAAGTAATGTTGCTTTTAAAGGTCAATTGAATCCTGGAAAGTTATTGCTTGTTGATTTTAAACAGAATAAAGTCATTGAAAATAATGATTTAAAAGGTGCGATTGCCGGAGAATTACCATATAAAGCGTGGATTGATAACCATAAAGTTGATTTTGATTTTGAAAATATACAATATCAAGATTCGCAATGGACAGATGAAACGTTATTTAAATTACAACGTCAATTTGCATACACGAAAGAAGAGATTCATAAGTATATTCAGGAACTTGTAGAAGGTAAGAAGGATCCTATCGGTGCAATGGGATATGATGCGCCAATTGCAGTGTTGAACGAGCGACCAGAATCACTATTTAATTACTTTAAACAGCTGTTTGCACAAGTAACGAATCCACCAATTGATGCGTATCGTGAAAAAATCGTAACGAGTGAACTTTCTTATTTAGGTGGCGAAGGTAACTTATTAGCACCTGACGAAACGGTTTTAGATCGAATTCAATTGAAGAGACCGGTATTGAATGAATCACACTTAGCAGCGATTGATCAGGAGCATTTTAAATTAACATATTTATCAACGGTATATGAAGGGGATTTGGAAGATGCGTTAGAAGCATTAGGCCGAGAAGCAGTGGATGCTGTAAAGCAAGGCGCTCAAATTCTAGTGTTAGATGATAGTGGATTAGTTGATGGCAATGGCTTTGCAATGCCGATGTTACTCGCAATAAGTCATGTGCATCAATTACTTATTAAAGCAGATTTACGTATGTCTACAAGTTTAGTCGCTAAATCTGGTGAGACACGAGAAGTGCATCATGTTGCTTGTTTACTAGCATATGGCGCGAATGCAATTGTGCCATACCTAGCGCAACGTACAGTTGAACAACTGACATTGACAGAAGGGTTACAAGGCACCGTTGTCGATAATGTTAAGACATATACGGATGTATTGTCGGAAGGTGTCATTAAAGTAATGGCGAAGATGGGAATTTCGACAGTGCAAAGTTATCAAGGTGCACAAATATTTGAAGCGATTGGCTTGTCTCATGGTGTGATTGATCGTTATTTTACTGGAACACAGTCTAAGTTATCTGGTATTTCGATTGATCAAATCGATGCTGAAAATAAAGCACGTCAACAAAGTGATGATAATTATCTTGCATCAGGTAGTACATTCCAATGGAGACAACAAGGTCAACATCATGCTTTTAATCCGGAATCTATTTTCTTATTGCAGCACGCATGTAAAGAAAATGACTATGCGCAATTTAAAGCATACTCTGAAGCGGTAAACAAAAATAGAACAGATCATATTAGACATTTACTTGAATTTAAAGCATGTACACCGATTGACATCGACCAAGTTGAACCGGTGAGTGACATTGTCAAACGCTTTAATACAGGGGCGATGAGTTATGGATCGATTTCAGCGGAAGCACATGAAACGTTAGCACAAGCCATGAACCAATTAGGTGGAAAGAGTAATAGTGGTGAAGGTGGCGAAGATGCAAAACGTTATGAAGTACAAGTTGATGGAAGCAACAAAGTAAGTGCGATTAAACAAGTTGCTTCTGGACGTTTTGGTGTAACTAGTGATTATTTACAACATGCCAAAGAAATTCAAATTAAAGTTGCGCAAGGTGCAAAGCCTGGTGAAGGTGGTCAATTACCTGGTACTAAGGTATATCCGTGGATTGCGAAGACAAGAGGGTCAACGCCAGGTATCGGTCTGATTTCACCACCGCCACATCATGATATTTATTCAATAGAAGATTTAGCGCAACTGATACATGATTTGAAAAATGCGAATAAAGATGCAGATATCGCGGTAAAATTAGTTTCGAAAACAGGTGTTGGTACCATTGCATCTGGGGTGGCAAAAGCATTTGCAGATAAAATTGTCATCAGTGGTTACGATGGTGGTACAGGGGCTTCACCTAAAACGAGTATTCAGCATGCCGGTGTTCCTTGGGAGATTGGTTTAGCAGAAACACATCAAACATTAAAACTAAATGACTTAAGAAGTCGTGTTAAGTTAGAAACAGACGGTAAGTTATTAACTGGTAAAGATGTAGCGTACGCATGTGCGCTTGGAGCGGAAGAATTTGGATTTGCAACTGCACCATTAGTGGTGTTGGGCTGTATTATGATGCGTGTATGCCATAAAGATACATGTCCAGTAGGAGTTGCAACTCAAAACAAAGATTTACGTGCTTTATATAGAGGTAAAGCACATCATGTTGTTAATTTTATGCATTTTATTGCACAAGAATTAAGAGGAATTTTAGCATCTTTAGGTTTGAAACGTGTAGAAGACTTAGTTGGAAGAACTGATTTATTACAACGATCATCAACATTAAAAGCGAATAGCAAAGCGGCTAGTATTGATGTTGAAAAACTGTTATGTCCTTTCGATGGGCCAAACACAAAAGAAATTCAACAAAATCATAATCTTGAGCATGGATTTGATTTAACAAATTTATATGAGATAACGAAGCCATATATTGCTGAAGGACGTCGCTATACAGGTAGCTTTACAGTAAATAATGAACAACGTGATGTAGGGGTTATTACAGGTAGTGAGATTTCGAAACAATATGGAGAAGCAGGACTTCCTGAAAATACAATTAATCTTTATACGAATGGTCATGCTGGTCAAAGTCTTGCAGCATATGCACCGAAAGGCTTAATGATTCATCATACTGGAGATGCGAATGACTATGTTGGTAAAGGATTATCTGGTGGTACGGTCATTGTCAAAGCGCCTTTTGAAGAACGACAAAATGAAATTATTGCTGGTAACGTCTCATTCTATGGTGCGACAGGTGGTAAGGCATTTATTAACGGTAGTGCAGGAGAAAGATTCTGTATTAGAAATAGTGGTGTAGATGTTGTCGTTGAAGGTATCGGCGACCATGGATTAGAGTACATGACTGGTGGACATGTCATTAATTTAGGTGATGTAGGTAAGAACTTCGGTCAAGGTATGAGTGGTGGTATTGCTTACGTTATCCCGTCTGATGTAGAAGCTTTTGTTGAAAATAATCAACTAGATACGCTTTCGTTTACAAAGATTAAACACCAAGAAGAAAAAGCATTCATTAAGCAAATGCTGGAAGAACATGTGTCACATACGAATAGTACGAGAGCGATTCATGTGTTAAAACACTTTGATCGCATTGAAGATGTCGTCGTTAAAGTTATTCCTAAAGATTATCAATTAATGATGCAAAAAATTCATTTGCACAAATCATTACATGACAATGAAGATGAAGCGATGTTAGCTGCATTTTACGATGACAGCAAAACAATCGACGCTAAACATAAACCAGCCGTTGTGTATTAAGGAAAGGGGGAGATACGATGGGTGAATTTAAAGGATTTATGAAGTATGACAAACAGTACTTAGGTGAATTATCACTGGTAGACCGTTTGAAGCATCATAAAGCATATCAACAACGATTTACTAAAGAAGATGCCTCTATCCAAGGTGCACGATGTATGGATTGTGGAACGCCGTTTTGTCAAACCGGACAACAGTATGGTAGGGAAACAATAGGTTGTCCAATTGGAAACTACATTCCTGAATGGAACGACTTAGTGTATCATCAAGATTTTAAAACTGCTTATGAACGCTTAAGCGAAACAAATAACTTTCCTGACTTTACAGGGCGTGTATGTCCTGCACCATGTGAAAGTGCTTGTGTGATGAAGATTAATAGAGAATCGATTGCGATTAAAGGTATTGAACGCACAATTATTGATGAAGCTTTTGAAAATGGTTGGGTAGCGCCGAAAGTTCCGAGTCGCCGTAGAGATGAAAAAGTAGCAATCGTTGGAAGCGGTCCAGCAGGATTAACTGCTGCTGAAGAACTTAATCTACTAGGATATCAAGTAACTATTTATGAACGTGCTAGAGAATCAGGCGGTTTATTAATGTATGGTATTCCGAATATGAAACTTGATAAAGATGTGGTTCGACGTCGTATTAAGTTAATGGAAGAAGCGGGCATTACTTTCATTAATGGTGTTGAAGTAGGCGTTGATATTGATAAAGCAACTTTAGAATCTGAGTATGATGCCATTATATTATGTACTGGTGCACAAAAAGGTAGAGATTTACCTTTAGAAGGACGCATGGGTGATGGTATACATTTCGCTATGGATTATTTAACTGAACAAACGCAACTGTTAAATGGAGAAATTGATGATATAACAATAACTGCAAAAGATAAGAATGTCATTATCATTGGTGCTGGTGATACAGGGGCAGACTGTGTAGCGACAGCATTAAGAGAAAATTGTAAATCGATTGTTCAATTTAATAAATATACGAAATTGCCAGAAGCAATTACGTTTACAGAAAATGCATCATGGCCTTTAGCAATGCCGGTGTTTAAAATGGACTATGCGCACCAAGAGTACGAAGCTAAGTTTGGTAAGGAACCACGTGCATATGGTGTTCAAACAATGCGTTACGATGTTGACGATAAAGGACACATACGTGGTTTGTATACTCAAATTTTAGAGCAAGGCGAAAATGGTATGGTCATGAAAGAAGGACCTGAAAGATTTTGGCCTGCTGACCTTGTATTATTATCAATCGGCTTCGAAGGTACAGAACCAACAGTACCGAATGCTTTTAACATTAAAACGGATAGAAATCGAATCGTGGCGGATGATACAAACTATCAAACTAATAATGAAAAGGTATTTGCTGCTGGAGATGCTAGACGTGGTCAAAGTTTAGTTGTATGGGCAATTAAAGAAGGTAGAGGCGTAGCGAAAGCAGTAGATCAGTATTTAGCGAGTAAAGTTTGTGTATAATCTTTGTATGGAAATGGTGGTTACGTTGACGTTGTGTCATGCTGAATCGAGTTTGAAATAATCTAGTATCTATCAACGTCACATGCCATCTTTGTAACCTAAAAACAAAGGTTTGTAAGACAACAAATGGATTAATTATAAGTAGTGATTTTTTACATTCGTTTTATAGGTCAACTGTAGTGGAAGACAATGATTTGTGGTAATCATGTAATGCTTAAAAACAATATTGACTTTTACAGAACGTTCATATATGATAAATATTGTGTTTAGGAGGAATACCCAAGTCCGGCTGAAGGGATCGGTCTTGAAAACCGACAGGGGCTTAACGGCTCGCGGGGGTTCGAATCCCTCTTCCTCCGCCATCAATATTTATATTAAATACTATATATAAAAAAGGTAAGTACTCAAAGTTTGAGTGTTTACCTTTTTTATATGACTTTGAATGACTCGTAATTTTTGATAATAGAAATGATAAGGCATTGAGATTGGAAGGGCATTTAGCTTGTGCAATATACACAGCTAAATGTCTTTTTTGTTTTGTGAAATATGATGGATGGCTTGTGTGGCAAGTTTGCTATTTGTAGATATGCATTTTTCAATTTAGGGGTTGGCCATGCATTTACACTTTATAATGGCGAGAGCGTGGTGAGGTATTGTTAATAACACAATTGTAGCGAGGGGGTATTGCTACATATGTCGTTATGGCTCATTGATTTTCTGAAATGGCTACCCCAGATAATTGTGACAAAATAAAAATATTTTGTTGAAAGCCTTTACATAACTTGTCTAGACAAGTTATACTCGTTTTAAGACATTAAGGGAGTGAAATATATGGCTGTAAAAAGAGAAGATGTAAAAGCCATCGTAACCGCTATTGGGGGAAAAGAAAATCTTGAAGCTGCAACGCATTGTGTAACACGATTACGTTTAGTGCTGAAGGATGAAAGTAAAGTTGATAAAGACGCATTAAGTAATAACGCGTTGGTCAAGGGGCAGTTCAAAGCAGACCATCAATATCAAATTGTCATTGGTCCAGGAACAGTCGATGAAGTGTATAAGCAGTTTATTGATGAAACAGGTGCTCAAGAAGCTTCGAAAGATGAAGCGAAACAAGCAGCTGCGCAAAAAGGGAATCCAGTACAACGTTTAATCAAATTGTTGGGGGATATTTTTATACCAATATTACCTGCGATTGTGACAGCTGGTTTGTTAATGGGGATCAATAATTTACTTACAATGAAAGGTTTATTTGGTCCAAAAGCACTTATTGAGATGTATCCACAAATTGCTGATATTTCAAACATCATTAATGTGATTGCGAGTACGGCATTTATTTTCTTACCAGCATTAATTGGCTGGAGTAGTATGCGTGTATTTGGTGGTAGTCCGATTCTAGGCTTAGTCTTAGGTTTGATTTTAATGCACCCGCAATTAGTATCTCAGTATGATTTGGCAAAAGGGAATATTCCGACGTGGAACTTATTTGGCTTAGAGATTAAGCAGTTGAATTACCAAGGTCAAGTGTTGCCTGTTTTAATTGCAGCTTATGTTCTAGCTAAAATTGAAAAAGGATTAAATAAAGTCGTTCACGATTCGATAAAAATGTTGGTCGTTGGACCCGTAGCGCTTTTAGTTACTGGATTTTTAGCATTTATTATCATTGGACCAGTTGCGTTATTGATTGGTACAGGTATCACATCTGGTGTTACATTTATATTCCAACATGCAGGATGGCTTGGCGGAGCAATATATGGATTGTTATATGCACCACTTGTCATTACAGGACTACACCATATGTTTTTAGCAGTAGATTTCCAATTGATGGGTAGCAGTTTAGGTGGTACGTACTTATGGCCAATCGTTGCGATTTCAAATATTTGTCAGGGGTCTGCAGCATTTGGAGCATGGTTTGTCTATAAACGTCGTAAAATGGTTAAAGAAGAAGGCTTGGCATTAACATCTGGTATTTCTGGTATGTTAGGTGTTACTGAACCAGCTATGTTTGGTGTGAACTTACCTCTGAAATATCCATTTATCGCTGCGATATCAACGTCTTGTGTATTGGGGGCAATCGTTGGTATGAATAACGTACTTGGAAAAGTTGGTGTTGGTGGTGTGCCAGCATTCATTTCAATTCAAAAAGAATTTTGGCCAGTATATCTTATTGTGACAGCTATTGCTATTGTTGTACCATGTATACTAACAATTGTGATGTCTCATTTTAGTAAACAAAAAGCGAAAGAAATTGTTGAAGATTAATAAAATAAAAAAGGGGCGTTCGTTATTTGGACGTCCTTTATTACGTTATAAGGTGGTAATTGTGTGTCGAAAGAAATAGATTGGAGAAAATCCGTTGTATATCAAATTTATCCTAAGTCGTTTAATGATACGACGGGGAATGGTATAGGAGATATTAACGGAATTATAGAAAAATTGGATTATATCAAGTTATTGGGTGTTGATTATATTTGGTTAACACCAGTGTATGAATCACCGATGAATGATAATGGCTATGATATCAGCAATTATTTAGAAATCAATGAAGACTTTGGAACGATGGATGATTTTGAAAAGTTAATCAAAGTTGCTCATCAAAAAGACTTGAAAGTGATGTTAGATATTGTCATTAATCATACGTCTACGGAGCATGAATGGTTTAAAGAAGCCCGTAAATCTAAAGACAACTCTTATAGAGATTATTACTTTTTCAGATCATCTGAAGACGGACCGCCAACAAATTGGCATTCTAAATTTGGTGGTAATGCATGGAAGTATGATTCTGAGACAGATGAATATTATTTACATTTATTTGATGTCAGTCAAGCTGATTTAAATTGGGATAATCCGGAAGTACGTCAATCGTTATATCGCATTGTCAATCATTGGATAGACTTCGGCGTTGATGGTTTTCGATTTGATGTCATTAACTTAATTTCTAAAGGTGAATTTAAGGACTCTGACAAAATAGGTAAAGAATTTTATACGGATGGTCCTAGAGTGCATGAGTTTCTGCATGAATTAAATCGTCAAACGTTTGGTAACACTGACATGATGACTGTAGGAGAAATGTCTTCGACGACGATTGAAAATTGTATTAAGTATACACAGCCAGAACGCCAAGAATTGAATAGTGTTTTTAATTTTCATCATCTAAAGGTTGATTATGTTGATGGTGAAAAGTGGACAAATGCGAAGCTTGATTTTCATAAGTTAAAGGAAATTCTGATGCAATGGCAACGAGGTATTTATGACGGTGGCGGATGGAACGCCATTTTCTGGTGTAATCATGATCAGCCACGGGTAGTGTCTAGATTTGGTGATGATACGTCGGAAGAGATGAGGATACAAAGTGCTAAAATGTTAGCTATCGCACTGCATATGTTGCAAGGGACGCCATATATTTACCAAGGTGAAGAAATTGGTATGACGGACCCACATTTTACATCAATAGCACAATATCGAGATGTTGAATCGATTAATGCCTACCATCAGTTGTTAAGTGAAGGGCATGCTGAAGCGGATGTGTTAGCGATTTTAGGACAGAAGTCACGAGACAATTCGAGAACGCCTATGCAATGGAGTGATGATGTTAATGCTGGATTTACAGCTGGTAAGCCTTGGATTGATATTTCGGAAAATTATCATCAGGTCAACGTTAGACAAGCACTTCAGAATAAAGATTCTATTTTCTATACGTATCAAAAATTAATACAATTAAGACATACGCATGATATTATTACGTATGGAGACATTGTGCCACGTTTTATGGATCATGATCATTTATTTGTTTATGAACGTCATTATAAGAATCAACAATGGCTAGTAATTGCGAATTTCTCAGCATCGGCTGTTGATTTGCCAGAAGGATTGGCTAGCGAAGGTCGTGTTGTGATTCAAACAGGTACAGTGGAAAATAATACGATAAGCGGGTTTGGTGCAATTGTAATCGAAACAAACGCGTAAAATAAATTGAGTGGATGCGTTTATATGGTGAAGCAAAAGAAGTTTATGAAGATTTATGAGGCGTTGAAAGAAGATATATTAAACGGGCAGATTCAATATGGTGAACAAATTCCGTCTGAACATGATTTGGTGCAATTGTACCAGTCATCTCGAGAGACCGTGCGTAAGGCATTAGATTTGTTGGCATTAGACGGTATGATTCAAAAGATTCATGGTAAAGGGTCACTTGTCATTTATCAGGAGGTTACAGAGTTTCCATTTTCTGAACTTGTTAGTTTTAAAGAAATGCAAGAAGAAATGGGTGTCGCATATTTAACTGAAGTTGTTGTGAATGAGGTTGTTGAAGCGCATGAAGTTCCAGAAGTTCAACATGCTTTAAACATCAATTCTAGTGAATCACTCATTCATATTGTTAGAACTCGTCGGCTTAACCAACATGTGAAGATTGTTGATGAAGATTATTTTCTAAAGTCGATTGTTTCAGACATAGGTAATGATGTTGCGAGTGATTCTATTTATGATTATTTGGAAAAGGTATTAAATCTTAATATTAGTTATTCAAGTAAGTCTATTACTTTTGAACCGTTTGATGAACAAGCATATCAATTGTTTGGTGATGTATCGGTGGCTTATTCAGCAACAGTTCGAAGTATTGTGTATTTAGAAAATACAATGCCGTTTCAATATAATATTTCAAAACATCTTGCAAATGAATTTAAATTTAACGACTTCTCAAGACGTCGTATAAAGTAAACAATGATATAAATGATTTATACTTGCAATTAACTATTAAAATATAGTAATATATATCTTGCCGTGCTAGGTGGGGAGGTAGCGGTTCCCTGTACTCGAAATCCGCTTTATGCGAGGCTTAATTCCTTTGTTGAGGCCGTATTTTTGCGAAGTCTGCCCAAAGCACGTAGTGTTTGAAGATTTCGGTCCTATGCAATATGAACCCATGAACCATGTCAGGTCCTGACGGAAGCAGCATTAAGTGGATCATCATATGTGCCGTAGGGTAGCCGAGATTTAGCTAACGACTTTGGTTACGTTCGTGAATTACGTTCGATGCTTAGGTGCACGGTTTTTTATTTTTTTAAATATTAAACCGATTATTAAGAGTTGAAAATATATAATTATAGAAGCTACTTTCTTGAAGACAATTCAGCGTATTATACGTGGAACTTGTTTGTGGGAAGTAGCTTTTTTATATGTGAAGTTTGATTCAAGTGAAATCGATGCGCAGTTTGAATGATTTTTTACGGATATAAAAAGTAAGAAGTTATTATTTGATGATAAAGAAATGATGGTGAAATGAGGGGGAGTATCTTACAATAGAATTATTAATGAGATACGTTATGATTATTGACAATCAAATGCCTACGGAGGACATATGCAAATATATTTAAGTACTTTAACAGAGTTAGATTATGATAAATCTTTAAATAGTATTGAAGAAAGTTTTGATGATAATCCTGAAATGAGTTGGCAAGCACGTGCGAAAGTGAAACATTTAAGGAAATCTCCTTGCTATAATTTTGAATTAGAAGTAATAGCGAAAAATGAAAATAACGATGTCGTTGGACACGTTTTATTAATTGAAGTAGAAATTAATAGTGATGACAAGACGTATTATGGTTTGGCGATTGCCTCTTTATCAGTTCATCCTGAATTACGTGGACAAAAATTAGGTCGTGGATTGGTTCAAGCAGTAGAAGAACGTGCTAAAGCGCAAGAGTATAGTACGGTTGTTGTAGACCATTGTTTTGACTACTTTGAAAAGTTGGGTTATCAAAATGCTGCTGAGCATGACATTAAATTAGAATCTGGTGATGCACCGTTACTTGTAAAATATTTATGGGATAATTTGACGGATGCACCACACGGAATCGTAAAATTTCCAGAACATTTTTATTAATTGTTCATTTAAGAAGTAAAGGTATTATCATGCTATAATGAAAGGTAATTGTTTATGGAGGTGCTAACTTGAATTATCAAGCCTTATATCGTATGTACAGACCCCAAAGTTTCGAGGATGTCGTCGGACAAGAACATGTCACGAAGACATTGCGCAATGCGATTTCGAAAGAAAAACAGTCGCATGCATATATTTTTAGTGGTCCGAGAGGTACGGGGAAAACGAGTATTGCCAAAGTGTTTGCTAAAGCAATCAACTGTTTAAATAGCACTGATGGAGAACCTTGTAATGAATGTCATATTTGTAAAGGCATTACGCAGGGGACTAATTCAGATGTGATAGAAATTGATGCTGCTAGTAATAATGGCGTTGATGAAATAAGAAATATTAGAGACAAAGTTAAATATGCACCAAGTGAATCGAAATATAAAGTTTATATTATAGATGAGGTGCACATGCTAACAACAGGTGCTTTTAATGCCCTTTTAAAGACGTTAGAAGAACCTCCAGCACACGCTATTTTTATATTGGCAACGACAGAACCACATAAAATTCCTCCAACAATCATTTCTAGGGCACAACGTTTTGATTTTAAAGCAATTAGCCTAGATCAAATTGTTGAACGTTTAAAATTTGTAGCAGATGCACAACAAATTGAATGTGAAGATGAAGCCTTGGCATTTATCGCTAAAGCGTCTGAAGGGGGTATGCGTGATGCATTAAGTATTATGGATCAGGCTATTGCTTTCGGAGATGGCACATTGACATTACAAGATGCCCTAAATGTTACGGGTAGCGTTCATGATGAAGCGTTGGATCACTTGTTTGATGATATTGTACAAGGTGATGTACAAGCATCTTTTAAAAAATATCATCAGTTTATAACAGAAGGTAAAGAAGTGAATCGCCTAATAAATGATATGATTTATTTTGTCAGAGATACGATTATGAATAAAACATCTGAGAAAGATACTGAGTATCGAGCACTGATGAACTTAGAATTAGATATGTTATATCAAATGATTGATCTTATTAATGATACATTAGTGTCGATTCGTTTTAGTGTGAATCAAAACGTTCATTTTGAAGTGTTGTTAGTAAAATTAGCTGAGCAGATTAAGGATCAACCACAAGTGATTGCGAATGTAGCTGAACCAGCACAAATTGCTTCATCGCCAAACACAGACGTATTGTTGCAACGTATGGAACAGTTAGAGCAAGAACTAAAAACACTAAAAGCACAAGGAGTGAGTGTGGCTCCTACTCAAAAATCTTCGAAAAAGCCTGCGAGAGGCATACAAAAATCTAAAAATGCATTTTCAATGCAACAAATTGCAAAAGTGCTAGATAAAGCGAATAAGGCAGATATCAAATTGTTGAAAGATCATTGGCAAGAAGTGATTGACCATGCCAAAAACAATGATAAAAAATCACTCGTTAGTTTATTGCAAAATTCGGAACCTGTGGCGGCAAGTGAAGATCACGTACTTGTGAAATTTGAGGAAGAGATCCATTGTGAAATCGTCAATAAAGACGACGAGAAACGTAGTAGTATAGAAAGTGTTGTATGTAATATCGTTAATAAAAACGTTAAAGTTGTTGGTGTACCATCAGATCAATGGCAAAGAGTTCGAACGGAGTATTTACAAAATCGTAAAAACGAAGGCGATGATATGCCAAAGCAACAAGCGCAACAAACAGATATTGCTCAAAAAGCAAAAGATCTTTTCGGTGAAGAAACTGTACATGTGATAGATGAAGAGTGATACATGACAAGCGATATAATCGTATGTATAATGAAAGAAACATCATTTTATTGATAAATATTTATTGATTTTCAAGGAGGAAATGGAATATGCGCGGTGGCGGAAACATGCAACAAATGATGAAACAAATGCAAAAAATGCAAAAGAAAATGGCTCAAGAACAAGAAAAACTTAAAGAAGAGCGTATTGTAGGAACAGCTGGCGGTGGCATGGTTGCAGTTACTGTAACTGGTCATAAAGAAGTTGTCGACGTTGAAATCAAAGAAGAAGCTGTAGACCCAGATGATATTGAAATGCTACAAGACTTAGTGTTAGCAGCTACTAATGAAGCGATGAATAAAGCTGATGAGCTTACTCAAGAACGTTTAGGTAAACATACTCAAGGCTTAAACATCCCTGGAATGTGATCATAGATGCATTATCCAGAACCTATATCAAAGCTTATTGATAGCTTTATGAAATTGCCAGGCATTGGTCCAAAGACAGCCCAACGTCTGGCTTTTCATACCTTAGATATGAAAGAAGACGATGTTGTTCAGTTTGCCAAAGCATTAGTAGATGTTAAAAGAGAATTAACATATTGTAGCGTATGTGGTCACATTACTGAAAATGATCCATGTTATATTTGTGAAGATAAGCAAAGAGATCGTTCAGTTATTTGTGTTGTGGAAGATGACAAAGATGTCATAGCTATGGAAAAAATGAGAGAATACAAAGGTTTATATCACGTTTTACATGGGTCTATTTCGCCTATGGATGGAATTGGACCAGAAGATATTAATATTCCTTCATTGATTGAACGCTTGAAAAACGATGAAGTTAGCGAATTAATCTTAGCTATGAACCCGAACTTAGAGGGGGAATCTACAGCCATGTATATTTCTAGATTAGTTAAGCCTATAGGTATCAAAGTGACGAGATTAGCACAAGGATTATCGGTAGGTGGCGATTTAGAGTATGCTGACGAAGTAACATTATCTAAAGCAATCGCAGGTAGAACAGAAATGTAATGTCTTCTATTAAACATTTTTGAATTTAATACTATAGTAAGAAAAGTCACAGTGTAATCATTGTGGCTTTTTTTATGGTGTGGTGTACTACTTTATTTGTGGTGTGTTGGTGGCATGGTTTACCTAGTTTTACTGAGGGTGGGGAATATTTAGGAAGCAAGCCGTTGGTTGTGATTTGTTACTTTTAATAGTAATGATTCGAATTGGATTATCGAAGTAGGAATACCGTTATGGTGTGTTGGTGTTATTAATTTGATAAATGCGGTTGATGGTTAATGACTATGCAAATGAAATTCTTTTGTAATTGAAATGATAGATGCTGGCTTAGTAGTTGTACTTCTTTGGTCTAAAGCTTATTAAATCAGCCTGTATAGCGGTGTTTTGAGAGATTATTTAAAACTTGTAAATTTATTTTTAATTTCTGGTAAAAAAATAACGTTCTGTTTTGCGGGTTTTTTATTATCTTTTCATAAAAATAACCACCTTATTTGTTTTAGAAAACGTACTATTCACAATTGTAATTTCTTTAAGTTCGATTTTTAGAATGAGAGCGTTCAGAATGGATAGTGAAGGTGTAATTTTTACTGTTGTTAAGCAGTTTGAAAGCCTGTATAGTATTTATTTGTTGAGGCAAACAAAACAACTCAACTTAAGAAATAACTTGAATTACTAACGAAAATTAATTTCAAAAAGTTGTTGACTTAAATGTTAATAAAATGTATAATTAATTCTTGTCGGTAAGAAAAATGAACATTGAAAACTGAATGACAATATGTCAACGTTAATTCCAAAAACGTAACTATTAGTTACAAACATTATTATAGTATTTATGAGCTAATCAAACATCATAATTTTTATGGAGAGTTTGATCCTGGCTCAGGATGAACGCTGGCGGCGTGCCTAATACATGCAAGTCGAGCGAACGGACGAGAAGCTTGCTTCTCTGAT
>NZ_JACVZJ010000013.1:0-51959 GCF_017151945.1 Staphylococcus sp. EG-SA-10 | reverse complement strand
TTACACATAGGCGCACTTGTCTCCTTTAGTTTGGGTTTGGTCACTTTAAATTATAGAGGCAATTGCGCTTTTTGTGTATTAAAAAAAGCAGGAAGTTTTACCTTCCCACCATAAAAGATGAAGAACCGTTTTTACAGAGAATTGCTATTCAAATAGTTAATAAATTGAAAACAAAGTAGCTGGATATCATATTTATTTAGATAGGAATTTGTTGCTGATTTTATTTGTAAATCCAAGTTTGTAGTATTCTTATTCATTTATAAAATAATATTCGTATGATTTGATGTTTTAATTAGTCCACCATTTCGATTTGTGCTATGATAATAGTGTTAAGTAAACGAAATAAGGGGTTATTAAGTTGAATAACTACAAAATTGGCCAACATATCAAGGTGCGTGTAACTGGTATTCAACCATACGGTGCGTTTGTTGAGACCCCTAATCATACTGAAGGACTGATTCATATATCAGAAATTATGGATGACTACGTTCATAATTTGAAGAAATTTCTATCAGAAGGCCAAATTGTTAAAGCTAAAATTTTGTCTATAGATGATGAAGGAAAGCTTAATCTATCATTAAAGGATAATGATTACTTCAAAAATTATGAGCGTAAGAAGGAAAAACAATCAGTATTAGATGAAATCAGAGAAACAGAAAAATATGGGTTTCAAACACTTAAAGAACGCTTACCAATCTGGATAAAACAGTCAAAGCGAGCAATTCGAAACGACTAAAGCAACAGATAAATCGTACCGAAAATCATACAAAGGGTCTGAAATGAAAGTTTCTTAGACTATAAAAGAGATTAGTATCTATTAAATTTTATTAGATACTAATCTCTTTTTGTCTACGATAACGTAATATGATTGATTCTATTAACACGTACAAATGGTTTAAGGTGACATATGCATTATCTTTGTTAGATAGAATCGTTGATTTGCAATGATGTATGTGGATTTGTTTTTTTAATTTATTTTAGAAATGAGAACTACAACTTAAAGCATTAAACGAATTGTAACTATATAAACAGATAATTGGAGAATGAAAAAATTACATGTTATAGTCAACTCAATAATTTTAAGGAGGAATTAAGTAATGAAAAGTAAATACGAACCATTGTTTGATAAAGTAGAATTACCAAATGGAGTAGAGTTGAGAAATCGATTTGTGTTAGCCCCTTTAACACATATTTCTTCAAATGATGATGGTACTATTTCAGATATAGAACTTCCTTATATTGAAAAGCGTTCACAAGATGTTGGTATTACAATTAATGCTGCGAGTAATGTGAGTGATGTCGGAAAAGCATTTCCAGGACAGCCATCAATCGCGCATGACAGTGATATTGAAGGACTAAAACGATTAGCTACAGCAATGAAGAAAAACGGTGCCAAAGCACTCGTACAAATACATCATGGCGGTGCACAAGCATTGCCTGAATTAACACCTGATGGAGACGTCGTAGCACCAAGTCCAATTTCTTTAAAAAGTTTCGGTCAGAAACAAGAACATAGTGCTAGAGAAATGACGAATGAAGAGATTGAACAAGCAATCAAGGATTTTGGTGAAGCAACGCGACGTGCAATTGAAGCAGGGTTTGATGGTGTTGAAATACATGGCGCGAATCATTACTTAATTCATCAATTTGTATCACCATACTATAATAGAAGAAATGATGTATGGGCAAATCAATATAAATTCCCGGTCGCTGTGATTGAAGAAGTGCTTAAAGCGAAAGAAGCGTATGGCAATAAAGACTTTATAGTTGGATACAGATTATCTCCAGAGGAAGCGGAGTCTCCAGGAATCACAATGGAAATTACAGAGGAACTCGTTAATAAAATTAGCCATATGCCAATTGACTATATTCATGTTTCAATGATGGATACGCATGCAACGACACGTGAAGGTAAAT
Organism: Staphylococcus sp. EG-SA-10; assembly: GCF_017151945.1. NCBI lineage: Bacteria > Bacillati > Bacillota > Bacilli > Caryophanales > Staphylococcaceae > Staphylococcus > Staphylococcus sp. EG-SA-10. The sequence goes on along the minus strand of NZ_JACVZJ010000013.1, from coordinate 50,042 downwards.
ATGCTGGACAAGAAAGACTGCCTTTAATTCACAAATGGATAAATGGTCGTATGCCACTTATCGGTATTGGTTCAATTTTCACAGCTGACGAAGCTTTAGATGCAGTTGAAAATGTTGGTGTTGACTTAGTAGCCATTGGTAGAGAGCTACTACTGGATTATCAATTTGTTGAAAAAATTAAAGATGGACGGGAAGATGAAATTATTAATTACTTTGATCCAGAGAGAGAAGATAATCATCACTTAACTCCTAATTTATGGCATCAATTTAATGAAGGGTTCTATCCATTACCACGTAAAGATAAATAAGTGTTTAACTGTTACCACTAATGATATTGTGTATGCAATTTGTTAGTGGTTTTCAATATTTATAAATAAAAATATTCTTAGTAAAATATACTTTTGATTAAGTGTAAAATTATCAATTCTTTTGCTTGTAATCATTTAAGTAATTATGTCATTATAAATGTAAGGGTTTTCAAAATAGACAAATTTAATGAAGCTTAGTGATTATTTCATCTTTTTTGGTGGAAAAGTATCTGCTTTGAAAACTAATGTAATTATTTGGATAATGTTTCATGTATAATAGTTATAAATGATGAAAAGGGGAGATATGATGACTAAATCTGAAAAAATTATTGAGTTAACAAATCATTACGGAGCACATAATTATTTACCATTGCCAATTGTCATTTCAGAAGCTGAAGGGGTATGGGTTAAAGATCCTGAAGGCAATAAATATATGGATATGTTATCTGCATATTCCGCTGTTAACCAAGGTCATAGACATCCGAAAATTATTCAAGCATTAAAAGATCAAGCTGATAAAGTGACTTTAGTTTCACGTGCTTTTCATAGTGATAACTTAGGAGAATGGTACGAAAAAATTTGTAGATTGGCAGGTAAAGATAAAGCTTTACCAATGAATACAGGTGCTGAAGCAGTGGAAACAGCTTTGAAAGCAGCACGACGCTGGGCATACGATGTTAAAGGAATTGAGCCAAATAAAGCAGAAATCATTGCATTTAATGGTAACTTCCATGGTCGAACAATGGCGCCAGTTTCATTATCATCAGAAGCAGAATACCAACGTGGTTATGGTCCGTTATTAGATGGATTTAGAAAAGTTGATTTTGGAGATGTAGATGCATTGAAAGCTGCAATTAATGAAAATACTGCAGCAGTTTTAGTAGAACCAATTCAAGGTGAAGCGGGTATAAATATACCGCCAGAAGGATATTTGAAAGCAATTAGAGAATTATGTGATGAACATAATGTCTTATTTATTGCTGATGAAATCCAAGCAGGATTAGGTCGTTCGGGTAAATTATTTGCTACGGATTGGGATAATGTAAAACCTGATGTCTATATTTTAGGTAAAGCACTAGGTGGTGGTGTCTTCCCAATTTCTGTTGTATTAGCAGATAAAGAAGTATTAGATGTCTTTACACCTGGCTCACATGGTTCAACATTTGGTGGTAATCCACTTGCTTGTGCTGCATCAATTGCTGCATTAGATGTTATCGTTGATGAGGATTTACCAGGGCGCTCTTTAGAATTAGGAGATTATTTTAAAGAACAATTAAAGCAAATTGATCATCCATCAATTAAAGAAGTCCGTGGACGTGGTTTGTTTATAGGTGTGGAACTTAATGAAAGTGCTAGACCATATTGTGAAGCATTGAAAGAAGAAGGCTTATTATGTAAAGAAACGCATGATACTGTCATTCGTTTTGCACCACCATTAATTATTACTAAAGAAGAATTGGACCTTGCACTTGAAAAAATAAGACATGTATTTCAATAATGTCAAAAAGTTGTAACAATCAGTTTGTAAGGGCTTTAAAAAGGAATACGTTATGTTACAATATGCTTGAAAGCGAAATCATTAGGTAAAGAAGAGGCGAAAAGGATCATGACTGAGAACAATAATTTAGTAACTTCTACTCAAGGAATTATTAAAGAAGCATTGCATAAATTGGGATTTGACGAAGGAATGTACGATTTAATTAAAGAACCTTTAAGAATGTTACAAGTGCGTATCCCTGTACGAATGGATGATGGCACTGTTAAAACATTTACAGGTTACCGTGCGCAACATAATGATGCTGTTGGACCAACAAAAGGGGGCGTGCGTTTCCACCCAGATGTTGATGAAGAAGAAGTAAAAGCATTATCAATGTGGATGACTTTGAAATGTGGCATTGTTAACTTACCATACGGTGGTGGTAAGGGTGGTATCGTTTGTGATCCACGTCAAATGAGCATTCATGAAGTTGAACGTTTATCACGCGGATATGTAAGAGCAATTTCACAATTCGTAGGTCCGAACAAAGATATTCCAGCACCAGATGTATTTACAAACTCACAAATTATGGCTTGGATGATGGATGAATATAGTGCATTAGATAAATTTAATTCACCAGGTTTCATCACAGGTAAACCAATTGTATTGGGTGGTTCTCATGGACGCGACAGATCAACTGCACTAGGTGTAGTTATTGCAATTGAACAAGCTGCAAAACGTCGTAATATGCAAATTGAAGGTGCCAAGGTTGTTATTCAAGGTTTCGGTAATGCCGGAAGTTTCTTAGCTAAATTCTTATATGATTTAGGTGCAAAAATTGTAGGTATCTCTGATGCTTACGGTGCATTACACGATCCAAATGGCTTAGATATAGATTATTTATTAGACCGTCGTGATAGTTTTGGTACGGTAACAAATTTATTTGAAGAAACAATCTCAAATAAAGAATTGTTTGAATTAGATTGTGACATTTTAGTACCAGCGGCTATTTCAAACCAAATTACAGAAGACAATGCACATGATATTAAAGCTAGCATCGTTGTTGAAGCTGCTAATGGACCTACAACACCAGAAGCAACACGTATTTTAACTGAACGTGGTATATTATTAGTTCCAGACGTATTAGCAAGTGCTGGTGGTGTAACGGTTTCTTACTTCGAATGGGTACAAAATAATCAAGGTTATTATTGGTCTGAAGAAGAAGTTAATGAAAAGCTACGTGAAAAATTAGAAGCGGCATTTGATACGATTTACGAATTGTCTCAAAATCGAAAAATAGATATGAGACTTGCAGCATATATCATAGGTATTAAACGTACAGCAGAAGCAGCTAGATATCGTGGTTGGGCATAATTAATTATCATATGTGATTTAACGAGCTTGGGACAGAAAACAAAGCCCTAAGCTCGTTAATTTTATTTTAGCAGTAGTTGACTGTAAAACAATGCCCGTGTAACAAGCTTATTTCAAAAATAGTCGGGGCCCCAACACAGAGAAATTGGGGAGCCAATTTCTACAGACAATGCAAGTTGGCGGAGCCCCAACACAGAGAAATTGGGGAGCCAATTTCTACAAACAATGCAAGTTGGGGTGGGCCCCAACACAGAGAATTTTTAATTAAACGCTCAACTATATATAGTTGATCAAAAAGACAGCAGTAGGATAATTTCATTTTAGAAATATCTTACTGCTGTTTTTTATAGTAATAGCTATATTTTTGTATTTATGTTTTCTAGTTTAACAATACTATTTAATGACTTCTTTATATTTATCAGCAAAATTTGTAAAGACACCATCAACGCCGTATTTATTTAATCGTAACATATCAGCTTTTTCATTTACTGTATAAGGATGTACTATAAATCCTAAGTCTTTTAAATGATGGGTATTTTGTTCAGTTAAATCTGTATAATCAGGACCTAATCCAATCGCATAAGAGCGTATCTCCTTTAAGCGTTGGTCGTTAAATTGTTGTAGTTCACCTTTATCAACTAATTTTACTAATGGCACATGCTTATTTTGACGATGAATTTTCTTTAAACTTTCGTCAGAAAATGATTGAATCATTACATGTCCATTTTTTAATTTATTGTTATTTAAAAGGTGATGCTTTTTCAATGAAGCTAATAATTGTTCTTCCATTCCTGGGTATACATCAGGTGACTTTGTTTCAATATAATAGTTTGCATTCGGACCATAACGTTCTAAAATTTCATCTAAAGTGGGTACTTTAGCATTTTTATAACTTGCTCTTGCGTATTTTGGATATTTTTTATTAAACCAACTTCCTGCATCTAACTGTTTTAATTCATCAAGGGTATAATCCTCAACTTTACCGTGTCCATTTGTTGTACGGTTAACTGTTTCATCATGCATAGCAACTAAATGGCCATCTTTGGTACGTTGTAAATCAATTTCGATATAAGATGCTTTTAACTCATTATGACTCTTATCATATGCTTGAAACGTATGCTCGGGTGCATAGCCACTTGCGCCACGATGTGCGATAGTAGTGAATCGCTCATTCGTTAAATTTGTATGCCATTGAATAGCCTGAGGTTTATTTGCAATTTGATTTGTTTGTTCAGCGCCAGCAGTAGGTACTGATAAAAATCCCATAGTAAAAACAGCAGAAGCAGCCATAAATTTAGTGAAGCTTTTCGAAGAGTTAGTCATAGTCTTTATCCTTTCATCTCTTTATTTGTAGTCTAACAATTTTAAAATACTACAAAAACCTGCTTGTGAAAACGCTTTACACATTTCTTTTACAATTTATAACATTTTTGTAATATAAATTTAAAAGAATTATCAAACATTTTAGGAATCTTAAAAATGTGATGTTCAACAAGACGAAGAGAGCATTAAAATACCCACAATGTAATTTACATAGACATTGTGGGTAGGTAGATTAACGTATTTATTGTGATAGTAATTGTTTAGCAACATCAAGTTGTTGTTTGACCGATGATTGACCCGTAGAACCGTAACTTTGACGTCGTTTTAAGCAATTTTCCGGCTGCAAATAATCGTAAATATCGGCATCAATACTAGAATGATGTTGTTGATATGTTGCTAAAGGTACATCTAATAAATAATGACCTTGTTGTATACATTCTAAGACGATTTTTCCTACAATTTCATGTGCAGTTCTAAATGGAATATTTTTAGTTACTAAATAATCTGCTAGTTCCGTTGCATTTGAAAAATCTTCTTTAACAGTTTGATTGAGTCGTTCTTTATTAATTGTCATCGTTTGAATCATACCTTCGAAAATACGTAAAGAACCTTTAATTGTATGGACAGCATCGAATAAACCTTCTTTATCTTCCTGCATATCTTTGTTATATGCTAGAGGTAATCCTTTTAAAGTCATAAGCATGCTCATTAAATGACCAGTCGTTCGACCAACTTTACCTCTAATTAATTCTGCCATATCAGGATTTTTCTTTTGTGGCATAATAGATGAGCCAGTTGAAAATGCATCTGATAATGTAATGAATTTAGCTTCGTCTGTGGACCAGAAAATAATTTCCTCTGCAAAGCGTGATAAGTGAACCATCGTTAAAGAAATATTATGCAATGTTTCAATAATATAGTCTCTGTCACTAACAGCATCTAGGCTATTCTCATAGAGACTGCCAAAGTTCAACAATGCTGTTGTCTCGTGTCTATCGATAGGGTATGTGGTACCACTTAAGGCTGCTGCACCTAAAGGATTAATATCGATTCGTTTTAAACTATCTTCAAATCGTTGTTGGTCTCGTTGTAACATCCAAAAATAAGTCATAATATGATGTGCAAATGAAATTGGCTGTGCACGCTGTAAATGAGTATAACCAGGCATAATTGTATCAACATTATTGGAAGCGATGTCTACAATTACACTTTGTAACGACTTAATTAATGCGATGATATCTTGCACTTGTTTCTTAGTATACAAGTGCATATCTGTTGCAACTTGATCGTTTCTACTGCGTCCAGTATGCAACTTACCACCAGCATCACCAATACGTTTAATTAATTCATGTTCAATATTTAAATGAATATCTTCTAATGATGCACTAAATTGAATTTGATCTTGATGATAATCATGTTGAATAGATTTTAGCCCTTGTATAATTTGTTCGCTGTCTTGTTGACTAATAATGCCTTGATTCGCAAGCATAGTTGCATGCGCAATGCTGCCTTCGATATCTTGATCTATGAGCGTTTGATCAAAAGTAATGGATGCGTTAAAGTCGTCAACCCACTCTTCAGGTTGTACTTCAAATCTACCGCCCCAAGCTTTATTGCTCATTGCTATAGCCTCCATGTAACATCGCATTTACTTGAGTAGGTAAACCATAGATATCGATAAAGCCAACAGCAGCGTCTTGATTAAATGCATCTTCTTTTGTATAAGTTGCTAATTTTTCATCATATAATGTGTAAGGTGATTTTCTACCATTAACGATGGCATTACCTTTGAATAATTTAATTCTGACATCACCACTTACGTATTGCTGAGTACTATCAATAAATAATTTCAAGCTATCAGTTAAAGGTGAGAACCAAAGTCCATTGTATAGTTGTTCAGCAAATTGCTTCTCAATGATTGGTTTAAAGTGTGCGACATCTTTCGTTAACGTAATCGTTTCTAATGCTTTATGCGCTTTTAAAATAACTTCTGCAGCAGGTGCTTCATAAATTTCTCTTGATTTGATACCTACAAGTCTATTTTCTACATGGTCAATTCTTCCGATACCATGCTTACCAGCTAATGCATTCAACGTTAAAATTAAATCGTCTAATTCATATGTTTTGCCATCAATTTGAACTGGGATACCTTTAACAAACGTTAAAATGATTTCATCAGCAGTATCTGGTGTTTCTTCTAAAGCATTTGTTAGATCGAACGCATCCTCTGGTGGCGCAGCATAAGGATCTTCTAAAATACCACATTCATTCGCTCTGCCCCATAGATTTTGATCGATAGAATAAGGTGAATCATGGTTGATTGATACAGGGATATTATGTTTAATTGCATAATCGATTTCTTCTTCACGACTCCATGCCCACTCACGTACAGGTGCGAATGCTTTCAATGATGGGTTTAATGCTTTAATGGCAACTTCGAAACGTACTTGGTCATTCCCTTTACCAGTACAACCATGTGCAATACCTACTGAATTTGTTTTCTCAGCAATCTCTACTAATTTTTTAGCGATTAATGGTCTTGATAAAGCAGAAACTAATGGATATGCATTTTCATACATTAAATTTCCTTTGATTGCATAACTTACATACTCATCACTAAATTCTTTTGTTGCATCAATAATATGACATTCAACAGCTCCCATATCTAAAGCTTTTTTATAAACGATGTCTAAATCTTTACCTTCACCAACATCTAGGCAACAAGCTACAACGTCGTATCCTTTGTCGATAAGCCATTGAACGGCCACACTTGTATCTAGTCCTCCTGAATATGCTAAAACAATTTTCTCTTTCATAAAATTCACCTCATTGTAGTTATCTGAATATTTCGTATGAACACATGATAGCAAACTTTTAATGAAAATAAAACCATTATTTTACATATTTATTCATAAAATATGATAGAGGTAGTTAGAGTTGGAAGTATAAATGCTTATTTATCAATGTTTAAAAGTGTTTTAAAAAACATGCGAATTGTATAAAAAATGTTTGAGTGTTTGACGCCAGTTTGAAATGTTTGTTGAAAAATAGGTGTGAAACGTCACATAAATATCAATTTTATTGATTAAGTACAAACTTGTGAATTGAATCGCAAACGTAAACTTAGTAAAATTAAGATATTAAATGAAACAGGAGGCTTTTATAGATGACTCATATTCAATTAGATTTTAGTAAAACGTTAGAATTTTTCGGTGAACACGAATTAAAACAACAACAAGAAATTGTTAAATCAATTCACAAAACAATTCATGAAGGTACTGGTGCAGGTAGTGACTTCTTAGGCTGGGTTGATTTACCAGTTGATTACGACAAAGAAGAATTTTCAAGAATTGTTGAAGCATCAAAACGCATTAAAGAAAATTCTGATGTTTTAGTAGTCATCGGTATTGGTGGTTCTTACTTAGGTGCACGTGCAGCAATCGAAATGTTAACGTCATCATTTAGAAACAGCAATGAATACCCTGAAATTGTATTTGTTGGTAATCACTTATCATCAACATACACTAAAGAGTTAGTTGATTATTTAGCAGACAAAGATTTCTCTGTAAACGTTATTTCTAAATCTGGTACAACTACAGAACCAGCAGTTGCATTTAGATTGTTCAAACAATTAGTTGAAGAAAGATACGGTAAAGAAGAAGCACAAAAACGTATATTTGCAACAACAGATAAAGAAAAAGGTGCTTTAAAACAGTTGGCTACAAACGAAGGTTATGAAACGTTCATCGTACCTGATGATGTAGGTGGAAGATATTCTGTTTTAACAGCAGTAGGATTATTACCAATTGCAACAGCTGGAATTAACATCGAAGCTATGATGATTGGTGCTGCAAAAGCACGTGAAGAATTATCTTCAGATAAATTAGAAGAAAACATTGCATACCAATATGCGACAATTCGAAACATTTTATATGCAAAAGGTTATACAACAGAAATGTTGATTAACTATGAACCATCTATGCAATACTTTAATGAATGGTGGAAACAATTATTTGGTGAATCAGAAGGTAAAGACTTCAAAGGTATCTATCCTTCAAGTGCCAACTACACAACTGATTTACATTCTTTAGGTCAATATGTACAAGAAGGCCGTCGTTTCTTATTCGAAACAGTTGTAAAAGTAAATCATCCTAAATATGATATTACTATTGAAAAAGATAGTGATGATCTAGACGGATTAAATTATTTAGCTGGTAAAACAATCGACGAAGTTAACACAAAAGCATTCGAAGGTACATTATTAGCGCATACTGATGGTGGTGTTCCTAACATGGTAGTGAACATTCCACAATTAGATGAAGAAACTTTCGGTTATGTCGTATACTTCTTCGAACTTGCTTGTGCAATGAGTGGATACCAATTAGGCGTAAATCCATTTAACCAACCTGGTGTAGAAGCATATAAACAAAACATGTTCGCATTATTAGGTAAACCTGGTTTTGAAGACTTGAAAAAAGAATTAGAAGAGCGTTTATAAAATACATTACTTCAATGATTAGTGATCTATAAAATGGTATAAATATAGAGCTGAATATTAAGTTCATTGATAAAAATGAAAAGGCAATTTCTATTTAGAGTTATTTAAATAGAAGTTGTCTTTTTATATTATTAAAAATTTTGATTGGTATAGAATTAGGTTACATGTATTTATTATTAGATAACTATATTTATAGGAGGCGGTTAGTATGAATACAAGCTTGTTTTTAATAATTGCTGTTTTTAGTGTTTTGTTGACGATGATAATTTCTATAAATGAAAAGCATAAAAAATAAACATTGTACATCGAAGTGTATATTAAATAAATAGTGATGAAAGAGATTAATTATATTACTTGTTCGAAGTGATGGTAAGTTTTGTGATATTTAATTAGCACCTATAATTTACACTGTAAAGAAACTTTAAAGAGAGGTTTATATTGGAAAGTTTATATAGAAAAATACAGATAGTATTAATAATATTAACAGCAGTTGTTTGTTTTAATGGGTTATTAAATACTAATGTAACGTTAAAAACGAATATAAATATTTTTGTTTTTAGTGGCATATTGTTATTGGCTTTTATTTGTTGGGCTTATGTTAAACTTAACAAATTTAAGTAATGGATGGTCAATGGATTAGAAAAGCATTGAGAAATTTTAAAATATAAAGTGCAAGTATTCAACGACAGTAAGTGTCTGAGATATATAAAGGTCCTAGGCTCGTTTGCTACGTTTAGACAAATACTTAAGACGAAGAATGTTAAGAGAAAATTAAAGATAAAATAATATCTGCCATACAATAATATTGTTATACTACTAGAGACTGATTTATTAGCATGATTACATGTTAATGTTTCTTTACTTAGTAATTAACTTTATAATGTAAGAATAATTATCTTCAGCCAAAGAAAGGGATTGATGATTTGTCGTTTCATCAAGTAGAAGAATGGTTTGAGATATTTCGACAGTTTGGTTATTTACCTGGATTCATATTGTTATATATAAGAGCGATTATTCCAGTATTTCCATTAGCACTCTATATTTTAATTAATATTCAAGCCTATGGACCTATTTTAGGTATATTGATTAGTTGGCTTGGATTAATTTCTGGAACATTTACAGTCTATTTGATCTGTAAACGATTGGTGAACACTGAAAGGATGCAGCGAATTAAACAACGTACTGCTGTTCAACGCTTGATTAGTTTTATTGATCGCCAAGGATTAATCCCATTGTTTATTTTACTTTGTTTTCCTTTTACGCCAAATACATTAATAAATTTTGTAGCGAGTCTATCTCATATTAGACCTAAATATTATTTTATTGTTTTGGCATCATCAAAGTTAGTTTCAACAATTATTTTAGGTTATTTAGGAAAGGAAATTACTACAATTTTAACGCATCCTTTAAGAGGGATATTAATGTTAGTTGTGTTGATTGTATTTTGGATTGTTGGAAAAAAGTTAGAACAGCATTTTATGGGGTCGAAAAAGGAGTGACATCGTGAAAAAAGTTGTAAAATATTTGATTTCATTGATACTTGCTATTATCATTGTACTGTTCGTACAAACTTTTGTAATAGTTGGTCATGTCATTCCGAATAATGATATGTCACCAACCCTGAACAAAGGGGATCGTGTTATTGTAAATAAAATTAAAGTTACATTTAATCAATTGAATAATGGTGATATCATTACATATAGGCGTGGTAACGAGATATATACTAGTCGAATTATTGCCAAACCTGGTCAATCAATGGCGTTTCGTCAGGGACAATTATACCGTGATGACCGACCGGTTGACGCATCTTATGCCAAGAACAGAAAAATTAAAGATTTTAGTTTGCGCAATTTTAAAGAATTAGATGGAGATATTATACCGCCTAACAATTTTGTTGTGCTAAATGATCATGATAACAATCAGCATGATTCTAGACAATTTGGTTTAGTTGATAAAAAGGATATTATTGGTAATATAAGTTTGAGATATTATCCTTTTTCAAAATGGACGATTCAGTTCAAATCTTAAAAAGAGGTGTCAAAATTGAAAAAAGAATTATTGGAATGGATTATTTCAATTGCAGTCGCTTTTGTCATTTTATTTATAGTAGGTAAATTTATTGTTACACCATATACAATTAAAGGTGAATCAATGGATCCAACTTTGAAAGATGGCGAGCGAGTAGCTGTAAACATTATTGGATATAAAACAGGTGGTTTGGAAAAAGGTAATGTAGTTGTCTTCCATGCAAACAAAAATGATGACTATGTTAAACGTGTCATCGGTGTTCCTGGCGATAAAGTAGAATATAAAAATGATACATTATATGTCAATGGCAAAAAACAAGATGAACCATATTTAAACTACAATTTAAAACATAAACAAGGTGATTACATTACTGGGACTTTCCAAGTTAAAGATTTACCGAATGCGAACCCTAAATCAAATGTCATTCCAAAAGGTAAATATTTAGTTCTTGGGGATAATCGTGAAGTAAGTAAAGATAGCCGTGCGTTTGGCCTCATTGATGAAGATCAAATTGTTGGTAAAGTTTCATTTAGATTCTGGCCATTCAGCGAATTTAAATATAATTTCAATCCTGAAAATACTAAAAATTAATATGAAACAAATACAACATCGTTTGTCGGTTTTAATACTGATAAACGATGTTTTATTTTGTCAGTACCACAATAAAAGCTACGTTCGAAATGAACTTATAATAAATCAATCACAATCACTTTGTGTTAAAATATGTGTCAAAGGAAGTGAGGGTTTGTCATGACATTACATGCTTATTTAGGTAGAGCGGGAACAGGTAAGTCTACGAAAATGTTGACCGAAATAAAACAAAAAATGAAAGCAGATCCGCTTGGAGATCCAATCATTTTAATTGCGCCAACTCAAAGTACATTTCAATTAGAACAAGCCTTTGTCAATGATCCGGAATTAAATGGTAGTTTAAGAACAGAAGTGTTGCATTTTGAACGATTAAGTCATCGTATTTTCCAAGAAGTTGGTAGTTATAGCGAACAAAAGTTATCTAAAGCTGCAACGGAAATGATGATTTATAACATTGTTCAAGAACAACAAAAGTATTTAAAACTTTATCAATCACAAGCAAAATATTATGGGTTTAGTGTAAAATTAACAGAACAAATTCAAGATTTTAAAAAATATGCAGTAACGCCTGAACATTTAGAAAGCTTTATTGCTGATAAAAATATGCAAACTCGAACTAAAAATAAGTTAGAGGATATTGCTTTAATATACCGAGAGTTCGAACAACGCATTCAAAACGAGTTTATTACGGGTGAGGATGCATTACAATATTTTATTGATTGTATGCCGAAATCAGAGTGGCTAAAATGTGCTGATATATATATTGATGGTTTCCACAACTTTTCAACGATTGAGTATTTAATAATCAAAGGATTAATTAAATATGCGAAGAGTGTCACAATTATATTGACGACAGATGGTAACCACGATCAATTCAGTTTATTTAGAAAACCATCTGAAGTGTTACGACATATTGAAGAAATAGCAAATGAACTCAATATTTCTATTGAACGTCAATATTTCAACCAATTATATCGCTTTAATAATCAAGATTTAAAGCATCTTGAACAAGAGTTTGATGCACTTCAAATCAATCGAGTGGCATGTCAAGGTCATATCAATATTTTAGAATCTGCGACTATGAGAGAGGAAATAAATGAAATTGCACGACGTATCATCGTTGATATTCGTGATAAGCAATTACGATATCAAGATATTGCTATTTTATATCGTGACGAGTCTTATGCTTATTTATTTGATTCCATATTACCGCTTTATAATATTCCTTATAACATTGATACAAAGCGTTCGATGACACATCATCCGGTCATGGAAATGATTCGTTCATTGATTGAAGTTATTCAATCTAATTGGCAAGTTAATCCAATGCTACGCTTATTGAAGACTGATGTGTTAACGACATCATATCTAAAAAGTGCATACTTAGTTGATTTACTTGAAAATTTTGTACTTGAACGTGGTATATACGGTAAACGTTGGTTAGATGATGAGCTATTTAATGTCGAACATTTTAGCAAAATGGGGCGTAAAGCGCATAAACTGACCGAAGATGAACGTAACACATTTGAACAAGTCGTTAAGTTAAAGAAAGATGTCATTGATAAAATTTTACATTTTGAAAAGCAAATGTCACAAGCGGCAACTGTAAAAGACTTTGCAACTGCTTTTTATGAAAGTATGGAATATTTTGAACTGCCAAATCAATTGATGACAGAGCGAGATGAACTTGATTTAAATGGTAATCATGAAAAGGCGGAAGAAATTGATCAAATATGGAATGGCTTAATTCAAATCCTTGATGACTTAGTTCTAGTATTTGGAGATGAACCAATGTCGATGGAACGTTTCTTAGAAGTATTTGATATTGGTTTAGAACAATTAGAATTTGTTATGATTCCGCAAACATTGGACCAAGTTAGTATTGGTACGATGGATTTGGCTAAAGTCGACAATAAGCAACATGTTTACTTAGTTGGAATGAATGATGGTACGATGCCACAACCAGTAATTGCGTCAAGCTTGATTACAGATGAAGAAAAGAAATACTTTGAACAGCAGGCTAATGTCGAGTTAAGTCCAACATCAGATATTTTACAGATGGATGAAGCATTTGTTTGTTATGTTGCTATGACTAGAGCTAAGGGAAATGTTACATTTTCTTATAGTCTAATGGGATCAAGTGGTGATGATAAGGAAATCAGCCCATTTTTAAATCAAATTCAATCATTGTTCAACCAATTGGAAATTACTAACATTCCTCAATACCATGAAGTTAACCCATTGTCACTAATGCAACATGCTAAGCAAACCAAAATTACATTATTTGAAGCATTGCGTGCTTGGTTAGATGATGAAATTGTGGCTGATAGTTGGTTAGATGCTTATCAAGTAATTAGAGATAGCGATCAATTAAATCAAGGTTTAGATTATTTAATGTCAGCATTAACGTTTGACAATGAAACTGTAAAATTAGGTGAGACGTTGTCTAAAGATTTATATGGTAAGGAAATCAATGCCAGTGTATCTCGCTTTGAGGGATACCAACAATGCCCGTTTAAACATTATGCGTCACATGGTCTGAAACTAAATGAGCGAACGAAGTATGAACTTCAAAACTTTGATTTAGGCGATATTTTCCATTCCGTTTTAAAATATATATCTGAACGTATTAATGGCGATTTTAAACAATTAGACCTGAAAAAAATAAGACAATTAACGAATGAAGCATTGGAAGAAATTTTACCTAAAGTTCAGTTTAATTTATTAAATTCTTCAGCTTACTATCGTTATTTATCAAGACGCATTGGCGCTATTGTAGAAACAACACTAAGCGCATTAAAATATCAAGGCACGTATTCAAAGTTTATGCCAAAACATTTTGAGACAAGTTTTAGAAGGAAACCAAGAACAAATGACGAATTAATTGCACAAACATTAACGACAACTCAAGGTATTCCAATTAATATTAGAGGGCAAATTGACCGTATCGATACGTATACAAAGAATGATACAAGTTTTGTTAATATCATTGACTATAAATCCTCTGAAGGTAGTGCGACACTTGATTTAGCAAAAGTATATTATGGTATGCAAATGCAAATGATGACATACATGGATATCGTTTTACAAAATAAACAACGCCTTGGATTAACAGATATTGTGAAACCAGGCGGATTATTATATTTCCATGTACATGAACCTAGAATTAAATTTAAATCATGGGCTGATATTGATGAAGATAAACTAGAACAAGATTTAATTAAAAAGTTTAAGCTGAGTGGTTTAGTGAATGCAGACCAAACTGTTATTGATGCATTGGATATTCGTTTAGAACCTAAATTCACTTCAGATATTGTGCCAGTTGGTTTGAATAAAGATGGTTCTTTGAGTAAACGAGGCAGCCAAGTTGCAGATGAAGCAACGATTTATAAATTCATCCAACATAACAAAGAAAATTTTATAGAAACAGCTTCAAATATTATGGATGGACATACTGAAGTTGCACCATTAAAGTACAAACAAAAATTGCCATGTGCTTTTTGTAGTTATCAATCGGTATGTCATGTAGATGGCATGATTGATAGTAAGCGATATCGAACTGTAGATGAAACAATAAATCCAATTGAAGCAATTCAAAATATTAACATTAATGATGAATTTGGGGGTGAGCAATAGATGACAATTCCAGAGAAACCACAAGGCGTGATTTGGACTGACGCGCAATGGCAAAGTATTTACACAACTGGACAAGATGTACTTGTTGCAGCCGCGGCAGGTTCAGGTAAAACAGCTGTACTAGTTGAGCGTATTATCCAAAAGATTTTACGTGATGGCATTGATGTCGATCGACTTTTAGTTGTAACTTTTACAAACTTAAGTGCACGTGAAATGAAGCATCGTGTAGACCAACGTATTCAAGAGGCTTCGATTGCTGATCCTGCAAATGCACACTTGAAAAACCAACGCATCAAAATTCATCAAGCACAAATATCTACACTTCATAGTTTTTGCTTGAAATTAATTCAACAGCATTATGATGTATTAAATATTGACCCGAACTTTAGAACAAGCAGTGAAGCTGAAAATATTTTATTATTAGAACAAACGATAGATGAAGTCATAGAACAACATTACGATATCCTTGATCCTGCTTTTATTGAATTAACAGAGCAATTGTCTTCAGATAGAAGTGATGATCAGTTTCGAATGATTATTAAACAATTGTATTTCTTTAGCGTTGCAAATCCAAATCCTACAAATTGGTTGGATCAATTGGTGACACCATACGAAGAAGAAGCACAACAAGCGCAACTTATTCAACTACTAACAGACTTATCTAAAGTATTTATCACAGCTGCCTATGATGCTTTAAATAAGGCGTATGATTTGTTTAGTATGATGGATGGCGTCGATAAACATTTAGCTGTTATAGAAGATGAACGACGTTTAATGGGGCGTGTTTTAGAAGGTGGCTTTATTGATATACCTTATTTAACTGGTCACGAATTTGGCGCGCGTTTACCTAATGTAACAGCGAAAATTAAAGAAGCAAATGAAATGATGGTCGATGCCTTAGAAGATGCTAAACTTCAGTATAAAAAATATAAATCATTAATTGATAAAGTTAAGAGTGATTACTTTTCAAGAGAAGCTGATGATTTGAAAGCTGATATGCAACAATTGGCGCCACGAGTAAAGTACCTTGCGCGTATTGTGAAAGATGTTATGTCAGAATTCAATCGAAAAAAGCGTAGCAAAAATATTTTGGATTTTTCTGATTATGAACATTTTGCATTACAAATTTTAACTAATGAGGATGGTTCGCCTTCAGAAATTGCCGAATCATACCGTCAACACTTCCAAGAAATATTGGTCGATGAGTATCAAGATACGAACCGAGTTCAAGAGAAAATACTATCTTGCATCAAAACGGGTGATGAACATAATGGTAATTTATTTATGGTTGGAGATGTTAAGCAATCCATTTATAAATTTAGACAAGCTGATCCAAGTTTATTTATTGAAAAGTATCAACGGTTTACTATAGATGGAGATGGCACTGGACGTCGAATTGATTTGTCACAAAACTTCCGTTCACGTAAAGAAGTACTGTCAACGACAAACTATATATTCAAACATATGATGGATGAACAAGTCGGTGAAGTAAATTATGATGAATCAGCACAATTGTATTATGGTGCACCATATGATGAATCGGACCATCCAGTAAACTTAAAAGTGCTTGTTGAAGCGGATCAAGAACATAGTGATTTAACTGGTAGTGAACAAGAAGCGCATTTTATAGTAGAACAAGTTAAAGATATCTTAGAACATCAAAAAGTTTATGATATGAAAACAGGAAGCTATAGAAGTGCGACATACAAGGATATCGTTATTCTAGAACGCAGCTTTGGACAAGCTCGCAATTTACAACAAGCCTTTAAAAATGAAGATATTCCATTCCATGTTAATAGTCGTGAAGGATACTTTGAACAAACAGAAGTCCGTTTAGTATTATCATTTTTAAGAGCGATAGATAATCCATTACAAGATATTTATTTAGTTGGGTTAATGCGTTCCGTTATTTATCAGTTCAAAGAAGACGAATTAGCTCAAATTAGAATATTGAGTCCAAATGATGACTACTTCTATCAATCGATTGTAAATTACATTAATGACGAAGCAGCAGATACTATTTTAGTTGATAAATTAAAAATGTTTTTATCAGATATTCAAAGTTACCAACAATATAGTAAAGATCATCCGGTGTATCAGTTAATTGATAAATTTTATAATGATCATTATGTTATTCAATACTTTAGTGGACTTATTGGTGGACGTGGACGACGTGCAAATCTTTATGGTTTATTTAATAAAGCTATCGAGTTTGAGAATTCAAGTTTTAGAGGTTTATATCAATTTATTCGTTTTATCGATGAATTGATTGAAAGAGGCAAAGATTTTGGTGAGGAAAACGTAGTTGGTCCAAACGATAATGTCGTTAGAATGATGACAATTCATAGTAGTAAAGGTCTAGAGTTTCCGTTTGTCATTTATTCTGGATTGTCAAAAGATTTTAATAAACGTGATTTGAAACAACCAGTTATTTTAAATCAGCAATTTGGTCTCGGAATGGATTATTTTGATGTGGATAAAGAAATGGCATTTCCATCTTTAGCTTCGGTTGCATATAGAGCTGTTGCTGAAAAAGAACTTGTGTCAGAAGAAATGCGATTAGTCTATGTAGCATTAACAAGAGCGAAAGAACAACTTTATTTAATTGGTAGAGTGAAAAATGATAAATCGTTACTAGAACTAGAGCAATTGTCTATTTCTGGTGAGCACATTGCTGTCAATGAACGATTAACTTCACCAAATCCGTTCCATCTTATTTATAGTATTTTATCTAAACATCAATCTGCGTCAATTCCAGATGATTTAAAATTTGAAAAAGATATAGCACAAATTGAAGATAGTAGTCGTCCGAATGTAAATATTTCAATTGTGTACTTTGAAGATGTGTCTACAGAAACCATTTTAGATAATGATGAATATCGTTCGGTTAATCAATTAGAAACTATGCAAAATGGTAATGAAGATGTTAAAGCACAAATTAAACACCAACTTGATTATCAATATCCATATGTAAATGATACTAAAAAGCCCTCAAAACAATCTGTTTCTGAATTGAAAAGACAATATGAAACAGAAGAAAGTGGCACAAGTTACGAACGAGTAAGGAAATATCGTATCGGTTTTTCAACGTATGAACGACCTAAATTTCTAAGTGAACAAGGTAAACGAAAAGCGAATGAAATTGGTACGTTAATGCATACAGTGATGCAACATTTACCATTCAAAAAAGAACGCATATCTGAAGTTGAGTTACATCAGTATATCGATGGATTAATCGATAAACATATTATCGAAGCAGATGCGAAAAAAGATATCCGTATGGATGAAATTATGACATTTATCAATAGTGAGTTATATTCGATTATTGCTGAAGCAGAGCAAGTTTATCGTGAATTACCGTTTGTAGTTAACCAAGCATTAGTGGACCAATTGCCACAAGGAGACGAAGACGTCTCAATTATTCAAGGTATGATTGACTTAATCTTTGTTAAAGATGGTGTGCATTATTTTGTAGACTATAAAACCGATGCATTTAATCGTCGCCGTGGGATGACAGATGAAGAAATTGGTACACAATTAAAAAATAAATATAAGATACAGATGAAATATTATCAAAATACGCTTCAAACGATTCTTAATAAAGAAGTTAAAGGTTATTTATACTTCTTCAAATTTGGTACATTGCAACTATAGTATTTTGATTTTCAAAAGAATAAAAAATAATTTCGATTAAGTGCAAAGTCCTTGTAGCAGAATGAACACAACTCATTTTCAAAATTGTCTTACTTATTTATTTGTTATTTGATAACGAAAAAAGTTATAATGTGAATTAAGATAAAGATGAGGAGTTGAGAATGAATGAAATTCTTATCATTCAAGTATAATGACAAAACTTCATATGGCGTTAAAGTAAAACGCGAAGATGCTGTATGGGATTTAACACAAGTATTTGCTGACTTTGCAGAAGGAGATTTCCATCCTAAAACATTGTTAGCTGGTTTACAACAAAATCATACTTTAGATTTTCAAGAACAAGTACGTAAAGCAGTTGTAGCAGCAGAAGATAGCGGCAAAGCTGAAGACTATAAAATTTCATTTAATGACATTGAATTCTTACCACCAGTAACACCTCCGAATAATGTGATTGCTTTTGGTAGAAATTACAAAGATCATGCGAACGAATTAAATCATGAAGTGGAAAAATTATATGTATTTACAAAAGCAGCGTCATCTTTAACAGGAGATAATGCAACAATTCCAAATCATAAAGATATTACTGATCAATTAGATTATGAAGGTGAATTAGGTATTGTTATTGGTAAGTCGGGTGAAAAGATTCCAAAAGCATTAGCTTTAGATTATGTTTACGGCTATACAATTATTAACGATATCACTGATCGTAAAGCACAAAGTGAACAAGATCAAGCATTTTTATCAAAAAGTTTAACTGGCGGTTGCCCAATGGGTCCTTATATCGTTACTAAAGACGAACTACCATTACCTGAAAATGTAAATATTGTTACAAAAGTTAACAATGAAATTAGACAAGATGGTAACACTGGCGAAATGATTCTTAAAATTGATGAATTAATAGAAGAAATTTCAAAATATGTTGCACTACATCCGGGAGATATTATTGCAACTGGCACACCAGCAGGCGTTGGTGCAGGTATGAAACCACCTAAATTCTTACAACCAGGTGATGAAGTTAAAGTGACTATTGATAATATTGGAACGCTGACAACTTATATCGCTAAATAATTATCATTTAAAAAGCTAACCAGTCTTTATATAGATTGGTTAGTTTTTTCTTGCTTTTCTAAAAAGGTGTTATAAATCATTGTTTATAATGTTACCATTTTGAGACGAAAGTGAAATATGATATTAAGAAGTAGTTGATTATTTTACAGCAGATGCACAATATTCTAATAAGTAATAAAATGTCATGTTCTTCCTCTCAAATATAGAAGTGTGGTAAAATATGTATTTGTGTATGAACAAATAATGATTAAATTATAAGAAAGTGGGTATTTATCCCACGAAGTTTTAATTTAATAACTAAAATTATTAAAGTGGGGGAATTAATATGTTACATTTACATATTTTAAGTTGGGTATTAGCAATCATTTTATTTATCGCTACATACTTAAATATTTCAAAAAATCAAGGTGGTACGCCATATTTCAAACCATTACATATGGTACTACGATTATTTATGCTGTTGACGTTAATTTCAGGATTTTGGATATTAATTCAGTCATTTATGAATGGCGGGGCAAATCATATGTTGCTTACATTGAAAATGCTGTGTGGTGTTGCAGTAGTTGGATTGATGGAAGTGTCGATTGCTAAAAGAAAGAGACATGAACAAAGTCACACAATGTTTTGGATAACAATTGCATTAATTATCATCACAATGGTATTAGGTGTCATTCTACCGTTAGGGCCTATATCAAAATTATTCGGTATTGGATAATTGATAAGACATATAGTATATGACATAAGGCATGGACAATTATTAGTCCAAGACCTTATGTCTTTTTTGATTCTAAAAATGTTTAAACAAAAAAATGGACTGGATAGTAGTACCAGTCCAACATAATTCTAACCTAGAGAATTAAGATTAGATTGAATCGCATGATTCATTTATTTAGCTTTGTAACCAATCATATTGATTAAATCTTTAGGGTGGCTATATGGTGGTGCATAAGCCACTTCAAACTCAGTTAACTCATCTACAGTTAGCTGGTTCATCATTGCCATCGATAGAACATCAATCCGTTTATCTGCGCCTTCTTTTCCTACTGCAGCTGCTCTTAAAATCTGACGGTTTGAAGTGTCATAATATACTCTTAAGTGTAAAGGGGAATTTCCTGGGTAATAATTCGCGTGTGCACCTTGAGTGACTTCCACCATTTTATAGTCAAATTGCTTTAGTTCGTTTGGTTTAACGCCGACACTCGCAAATGTATAATCAAAGAACTTCACAATATTGTTGCCTAAGAAGCCTTTGAATTCAATAGTGTCATTTCCAGCAATTTGTTCGGCAACAATACTTGCTGCACGATGAGCGCCCCAAGCTAAAGGAACACTGGCCGGTAGATCGACATGTCGATAATGTGATGTTGCAATATCGCCTATTGCATAAATGTTTGGAACATTTGTTTCAAATTTATCGTTTACCTGTATGAAACCTTTTCGATCAAGTTTGATATTTGAACTTTCGATAAATTTTGAATTGGGGTGAGTACCGACACCTTCAATAATCATATCGTAATGTTCAACTTTTCCTGATTTAAATGTAATTTCATTTCCATTGATAACAACAATTTCCTCATTTAAACGGTATGGAATCTCCCGCTTATCTAATTCATCAAGTATAGGTTGATTCATGTCGGCATCCATTAATTTATTTATCTTATCAGATCGATGAATTAAAGTAGGGTGTAAACCACGTTCATAAAGATTTTCAAGAACTTCTAATGAAACATACCCTGCACCTACAACCAATACTTTATCAACTTGATTTGCTTTGATGAATTGATCGATAGCATCAGTGTCTTCTAAATTTCTAAGTGTAAATGTAATATCACTTTCAAAGCCAAGGCTATTTGCACTTGCACCAGGGCTTAATATGAGTTTATCGTAAGATTCTTCAAATTGTTCGTTGGTCTTTCTATTTAATACAGATACAGTTTGTCTTTCATCATTGATTGCAATAACTTCATGATAAGTTTTTACTGTAATTTGCTTTCTATCATAAAATTTTTCAGGTGTATATGCTAAAGCATATTTTCTATCTTCAACAACTTCGCCAATGACATAAGGCAATGCACAATTAGCAAAGCTCATATCACAATCTTTTTCAAAAATAATAATGTCACTTTCTTTATCTAAACGTCGAATTTGGCTGGCACATGTAGCACCGCCAGCGACTGCTCCGACTACGACTATTTTGGGCATCGTAACTTACCTCCTATTGTTTTAAAATATTATAAAATGATTAGTTATAAATTAACAGTAATATCTAATATTTAAATTAAAGAAATCATTCAAATATCGACCAATGCCATCTTCATTATTGTTGAATGTAATATTGTTCGCTACATCTTTAAGTTCTTGCAAACCATTTTCCATAGCAACACCATGGCGGGCGTACTCAATCATTTCTATATCATTATCTTCATCACCGAATGCAATAATATTATTTCGGTCAATATTTAAAAATTGTCTAACTTGTTCAATACCTCTTGCTTTATTAATACCAAGTTTTACAATTTCAATGACAGGGAATGGTGCGCCCCAGCGTCGATGCTCAATATGATCGGCATAAAAATGAGTAAGCATATTTTTGATTTCAGGTATTTTACTTTCTTCGGCTTCAATTAAAATTGAGGTAGGGGATTCTTTCAAGTGGACAAGTAAATTACCAGTTTGAATTCTTGGATTACCCATTGAAAAACCTTCAAATAATCTTGGATCATGATTGTTAATGAAAACATAATCTTTCACTTCTGCAATAATATTCGATACTTGATATTGTTGTAATCCTTGAATAATATTTTGTGCGATGCCTAAATCTAAAATTTCATGGCAAGTTTTGAAGTTTTTATCTTTAGGGTGATGTACGTAAGCGCCATTAAAATTAACAATTGGTGTCGTTAAATTTAATTCATGATAATACATTTGACTTGCACGATAAGGTCTGCCAGTCGCAATCATAATTTGGTGTCCACGTTGTTGTAATTCATTTAATACTTGTTTAGTATATGATGAAATTTCTTTGTTATCGTTTAATAATGTTCCGTCTAAGTCTAGACATATTAAATGTGGTTGCATATCTCTCTCCTCATAAGTTGCTTAGTTCATATAGATACATCATAGCATTTTATTGGCGTTTTGTCGGATATTTGATATATTATGAATAATATGACATTAAAGAGGTGATATGGATGGAAGAGGCATTGAAAGATAGTATCTTAGGTGCATTAGAAATGGTAATTGACCCTGAATTAGGAATTGATATAGTTAATTTAGGTTTAGTATATAAAGTGAATGTTGATGATGAAGGCGTATGTACAGTTGATATGACTTTAACATCAATGGGATGTCCAATGGGACCTCAAATTATTGATCAAGTTAAAACAGTATTAGCAGAGATTCCTGAAATTCAGGATACTGAAGTGAATATCGTATGGAGTCCGCCTTGGACAAAAGATATGATGTCACGTTACGCTAAGATTGCACTTGGTGTGAGCTAACATAAACTTGCATTGCTTGTAGAAATTGGAAATCCAATTGGGGCTCCGCTCCCAACTTGCATTGCCTGTAGAATTTCTTTTCGAAATTCTCTGTGTTGGGGCCCCGCAGTCAATATAACATTGTAGAGTATAATTCATTGTGAATAAGCTCCCTTCAAAGTAGACATTGAAGGGAGCCTTATTTACGTTCAAGGTTCTGATTTTATTTTGAAAATTTATATCTAACTTGTTTCAAAAAATATGAACTAAGACAGTGACTCGCACTTCTAAGAGTGCACAATTCATTTCCTAGTTGAATATTTTATTTAAAATTTCTATAATAAATTGAATTTATATTACAGTTATATTACAATGCATAATACTTCATAGTTTTTAAGTTACCGAGTTGCATTACAAATTGGATTTCGAAGTAAGAATCATCATTGGTAATTTTTTAATTTAACAGTATTTTAGTCAATATGATTTTGATGATGTCGTAATTCAATAATATACATATGCATTTCAATATTCTTTTAAACAGCATAACTAAATTTAATTAAGCATCTAAGAAGAACAGTTTTAAAAGGGAAGAATGCAAAAATGAACAAAACAAAGGGTTTTACAAAATATAAGAAAATGAGATATATGCCAGGGCTCGATGGTTTGAGGGCAATCGCTGTTCTAGGAATTATTATTTACCACTTAAATAAGCAATGGTTGACAGGTGGCTTTTTAGGTGTGGATACATTTTTTGTGATCTCTGGTTATTTAATTACAAGCTTATTACTCAAAGAGTATGATGACACAGGTATCATTAAATTGAAAAGCTTTTGGATACGTCGTTTAAAACGTTTATTACCAGCAGTCATAGTTTTATTAATGGTTGTAGGGACAGCAACCTTATTATTAAAATCAGATAATATCATTAGGGTTAAACATGATATTATTGCTGCGATATTTTATGTATCAAATTGGTGGTATATAGCAAAAGATGTTAATTATTTTGAGCAATTTTCATTTATGCCATTAAAGCATTTATGGTCTTTAGCAATTGAAGAACAGTTTTACATATTTTTCCCAGTTATTTTGGTTACATTATTGTTAACAATTAAAAAGCGATACAAAATAGGATTTACTTTTTGGGGAGTATCTATAATTTCTTTAGGGTTAATGATGTTTATCTACAGTATTAATGGGGATCATTCACGAGTGTATTTTGGAACAGATACAAGATTACAGACATTGTTACTGGGTGTTATTTTAGCTTTTTTATGGCCACCGTTTAAATTGAAAAATGATCCACCTAAAGTTGTAAAATATGTTATTGATAGCATAGGTAGTTTATCATTTATAGTACTTATATTATTATTTTTCATTATTAATGATGAGACGAATTGGATATATGATGGAGGTTTCTATTTAATATCCATATTAACGTTATTTATTATTGCCAGTGTCGTTCATCCATCTACATGGATAGCGAAGATATTTTCAAATCCAGTGTTAGTATTTATCGGGAAAAGATCTTACAGTCTATATTTATGGCATTTTGCAGTAATTAGTTTCGTACATAGTTACTATGTAGACGGACAGATACCTGTATATGTGTACTTTATAGATATAAGTTTAACAATTATATTTGCAGAGCTATCATATCGCTTTATAGAAACTCCATTTAGAAAAGAAGGTATTAAAGCTTTAAATTGGCGACCTTCTTATATACCACAATTTATAAGAATGGCAATTGTAGTAACCTTGTTAATTCCATTTATGTTGATTTTAGTAGGTGCATTCAATAAATATGGTAAAGACATTATAGGAGAAAAAGCGAATAGCTTTGATACCACTATTGAAGATAATTATTTAATGCGGATAGCACCAATTGATAACATTCACATTGATGGCTTAGTAAGTGAGAAGAAAAAGGAATCTTCCGACGTATATAATAATATTAAACCTCTTTTAATCGGTGATTCAGTAATGGTTGATATCGGTGAGTCATTTAAGTCATCAGTTCCTAAGTCTAGAATTGATGGAAAAGTAGGGCGTCAATTGTATCAAACCTTACCTTTAGTTAAAGCGAATTATTCACAATATAAAAAATCATCTGATCAAGTTGTATTAGAATTAGGTACAAATGGCGACTTTACTGTCAAACAGCTCGACGATTTACTTAATCAATTTGGAAAAGCCAAGATTTATTTAGTTAATACACGTGTTCCAAGAATTTATGAGGCAAATGTAAATCGATTATTAGCTGACGCGGCGAAACGAAAGTCCAATGTCACATTAATTGATTGGTATAAGCGATCACAAGGACATAGTGAATATTTTGCACCAGACGGTGTACATTTAGAGTACAAAGGAGTCCTAGCTTTAAAAGATGAAATATTAAAAGCACTTAAAAAGAAATAACATATGTTTAATAAGTCTAGTTAATGTGTAACGTAACATTAGCTAGATTTTTTTAATTCAAAAAATTATTTACAAATATTAGGAAATTTAAGTGTAAAACAGTTGATAAATGATTATATTGGGACTATAATATAATTAAGGTCAAAGAAAGTCAAAGTCAAAAGTGCACTTGACCAACTCTACAAATTAGAGGTGAAATTAATGGATATAAATAAAATGACATATGCTGTTCAAAGTGCTTTACAACAAGCAGTTGAACTGAGTCAGCAACATAAATTACAAAATATAGAAATCGAGGCAATTTTAAGCGCTGCCTTAAATGAAAGTGAAAGCTTATATAAAAGTATTTTAGAACGAGCAAATATTGAGGTAGATCAATTAAACAAAGCTTATGAAGACAAACTAAATACGTATGCATCTGTAGAAGGTGACAATATACAATATGGTCAATATATTAGCCAACAAGCAAACCAATTGATAACTAAGGCTGAATCATACATGAAAGAATATGAAGATGAATATATTTCAATGGAGCATATTTTACGTTCGGCAATGGACATTGATCAAACAACAAAACATTATATTAATAATAAAGTAGAAGTTATCAAAGAAATTATTAAAAAAGTAAGAGGGGAAAATCACGTGACATCACAAAATCCAGAAGTTAATTACGAAGCATTAGCTAAATATGGCCGCGACTTAGTAGAAGAAGTTAGACAAGGTAAAATGGATCCTGTTATAGGAAGAGATGAAGAAATTCGAAATACGATTCGTATTTTAAGTCGTAAAACTAAAAACAACCCTGTGCTCATTGGTGAACCAGGTGTTGGTAAAACTGCAATTGTTGAAGGATTAGCGCAGCGTATAGTTAAGAAAGATGTGCCAGAATCATTATTAGATAAAACTGTTTTTGAGTTAGATTTAAGCGCATTAGTAGCGGGCGCTAAATATCGTGGTGAATTTGAAGAGAGATTAAAAGCAGTCCTAAAAGAAGTTAAAGAGTCTGATGGTAGAATTATATTATTTATTGATGAAATCCATATGCTTGTAGGTGCTGGTAAAACAGATGGTGCCATGGATGCAGGCAACATGCTAAAACCAATGTTAGCACGAGGAGAGTTACATTGTATTGGTGCAACAACTTTAAATGAATATAGAGAATATATTGAAAAAGATTCGGCATTAGAGCGTCGTTTCCAAAAAGTAGCAGTTAGTGAGCCTGATGTTGAAGATACAATTTCAATTTTACGTGGTTTAAAAGAACGATATGAAGTGTATCATGGTGTGCGTATTCAAGATAGAGCCTTAGTTGCTGCCGCTGAATTGTCTGATCGTTACATCACTGATCGTTTTTTACCAGATAAAGCGATTGATTTAGTTGACCAAGCATGTGCAACAATTCGTACGGAAATGGGATCAAATCCAACTGAATTGGATCAAGTTAATAGACGTGTTATGCAATTAGAAATTGAAGAAAGCGCACTTAAAAATGAATCTGACAATGCGAGCAAACAGAGATTACAAGAACTACAAGAAGAGCTTGCCAATGAAAAAGAGAAACAAGCAGCACTTCAATCTCGTGTAGAATCAGAAAAAGAAAAAATAGCAAACTTACAAGAAAAACGTGCGCAACTAGATGAAAGTAGACAAGCGTTGGAAGATGCACAAACAAATAACAATTTAGAAAAAGCAGCTGAACTACAATATGGAACAATTCCTCAATTGGAAAAAGAACTTAGAGAATTAGAGGATAATTTCCAAGATGAGCAAGGTGAAGATACAGATCGAATGATTCGTGAAGTTGTAACAGACGAAGAAATTGGCGATATTGTCAGCCAATGGACAGGCATACCAGTTTCAAAATTAGTTGAAACAGAACGTGAAAAATTACTTCACTTAAGTGATATCTTGCATAAACGTGTTGTAGGTCAAGATAAAGCGGTTGACCTGGTTTCAGATGCAGTAGTTAGAGCAAGAGCAGGTATTAAAGATCCAAACAGACCTATTGGTAGTTTCTTATTCCTAGGTCCAACTGGGGTAGGTAAAACTGAATTAGCTAAATCATTAGCTGCATCATTATTTGATTCTGAAAAACATATGATTCGTATCGATATGAGTGAATATATGGAAAAACATGCAGTATCAAGATTGATAGGGGCACCTCCAGGATATATTGGACATGATGAAGGGGGTCAATTAACTGAAGCGGTTCGTCGTAATCCATACTCAGTTATCTTATTAGATGAGGTTGAAAAAGCGCATACTGACGTCTTTAATGTATTATTGCAAATTTTAGATGAAGGCCGTTTAACTGATTCTAAAGGACGTAGCGTTGATTTTAAAAATACTATTATTATTATGACAAGTAATATTGGATCTCAAGTTTTATTAGAAAACGTAAAAGAGACTGGTGAAATTACAGAATCAACAGAAAAAGCTGTTATGACAAGTTTAAATGCATATTTCAAACCAGAAATTTTGAATCGTATGGATGACATCGTATTATTTAAACCTTTATCTATTGATGACATGAGTATGATTGTAGACAAAATATTAACGCAATTAAATATAAGATTACTAGAACAACGAATCTCAATTGAAGTTTCTGATGATGCTAAAGCTTGGCTAGGTCAAGAAGCTTATGAACCTCAATACGGTGCAAGACCATTAAAACGTTTTGTACAACGCCAAATTGAAACACCATTAGCACGTATGATGATTAAAGAAGGATTCCCAGAAGGTACAACGATTAAAGTTAATTTAAATTCAGACAATAACTTAACGTTTAATGTTGAAAAAATTCATGAATAAAATTGAACCAAGAATGTGATGATTAATCGCATTCTTGGTTTTTTAGATTTGAAATTTATTATAATTGTTCATTGGCAATATACTTTTTAAATGATTTAATAAACACCAATATTTCTGGGCTTTCTTTTTTGCTGTATATATGTAAATGAAATAGGTGCTTGTAAAATTTTCGTGTTAATAACCGAAATATTGTAATCACTATTTGTTGTTATATAAAGAGGCAGGAATGATATACCTTGATTCATTTCGATTAATTTAATTGAAGTATGCACATCATTGATAGATAGAAATTGTGCTTTTTCATAAATATTTAAAATATTATTTTTAAGTGATGACCAATATTCTGGATGGTTATCACTTATTATTTTGTATTTTTCAAATAAAGATGCCTCAGTTAGAAGATGATTATTCTCTTTATTGGGAGCAATCAATACAATTTTACCTTCGCATACTTTTTCAGAATGAACTTCTCTTAGTTTAGGTTGATTTCTGCTAATCCCGATGTCATACGTATGATTATTAATATCTTTTTCAATATTTTCATTTTTGACATGAAGAGAAACATCGATAAAAGGATGCTCGTTAAAGAATGATTTTAAAAATTTGGGCATAATGAATGTCGCGATATATGAAGACACGACAACATTTAATTTCGATTGAAACATCGTTTTTTTAAGTTGGATATGTTTGATGCCACTTTCATATTGTTCAATAAAACTTTGCGCAATTGGAAGAAATGTATGACCATCTTCAGTCAAGATAATTTGATTTTTATAAGTTTCAAATAGTTTCACATTGAGATGTTGTTCTAAATTTTTAATTTGCTTATGTATAGAAGGTATAGTGAGATTAATTTCTTCACTAGCTAATCGATAGTTTAACGTCTTCGCTAAAATGACAAATGTATAGTACCAATCCAAATTCATGAACTTACCTCTTTCAAAAAAGTTAATAATTCATTAGATAATATTTAATTTTTATTGCATAAAAATAATATTAATATTATATCAGAGGTTATCGAGGGGGTGAAGTAATATGATTCGAATTCAAGATAATACAATAAGGGATGGTATGCAACAAAGTAATGTTCGAAAAAGTCTATTTATAAAAAAAGAAGTATTGAAACAAATTAACAAGTTAAATATAAATTCTGTTGAAGTAGGCATGTGTACTACTATCGAGGATGAATTTAATATTCATCAATTCAGAGACATTTTAAGCCCTGAAAAAGAATTAGTAGTATTGACTAGGCTTAATGAAAAAGAAATAAAAAAAATAGTCAAATTGAAAATTCATAATTTAGTGGTAAAAATACTATTGCCAATATCTGACTTGCATATAAAAGAAAAGCTTAATTTTTCAAATAAATATTATATTCAGAAAATCAAAGACTGCTTGGATATATTAAAGAAAGATAAAAAAGGAGTAGATATTTGTTTTGAAGATGCAACAAGGACTTCTAGAGAAAAATTGAAAGAATACATGGAAATTATTTCAAAATATCAAGTTAGAACAGTTACATTTGCGGACACTGTAGGATGTTCGACACCATTAGAATACGGAGATATTTTTAATTACTTTGTAAAAAAATATTCTAACATAATTTTTTCTGCTCATTGTCATAACGATCTAGGGTTGGCTACTGCAAATACATTAGCTGCAATTTTAAATGGTGCAAAGCAAATAGAAACTACATTTTTGGGAATTGGTGAGAGAGCGGGTAATGCTCCTATTGAGGAAATAATTACTATTTTGACAAAAAAACAAATAGAAAGTACGGAATTCACTTTACCCGACGTATATAAAACTAGTATTAATATTTCTAAAATTCTTGATTTTCAAATATCAGAAAACAAACCTATAATTGGTGAAAATATATTTAAACATGAACCAGGAATTCATCAAGATGGTACTAAAAAAATATAAATATGTATCAATATGTATCAATATTTAGTTCCTAGTGATTTAGGATTGAAAAATTCACAAGTTGTTCAGTTTCCAATAAGTAATATTTCTAGTAAGAAAATCTTGCACAATAAATTTAAATCAATAGTTAACACTGAAGAAATTGATGAAAATATTTCTTTCTATAAACTTGTGAACAAGTTTTCACCTGAAGTAGCACCTGAAGATACAGTGGATTTACTTCAGATAATAAAAAGGAGGAGTAAAGATGGAAATTTTAAATGATTCTGTAAAAAGTTTTGAAAAACTTTATTTACAATTACAAGATGGTTTTCCAGTGATTGTTCCTACTGATACTAATTATAATTTATGTAGTTTACCTAACAACGATCTTTGTATCGATAAAATATTTGAATATAAAAAGCGATCGAAAGATAAGCCATTATCATTATTTATTGATAAGCCAGAGGATTGGAAATTGTATGGAGATAATCAAAATACGGAAATAGTTGATAAACTAGTTGAAATATTTTGGCCTGGACCATTAAATATTATTTTAAAAAATAAAACAAGCTATAATTATATGCTCAATAATTCAGATAGTATAGCTATAGGATGTGTACAAAATAAAACGATGAGAAGATTTATTTCATATATTAATTCACCTATAGCAATTACTTCAGCAAATATCTCTGGAACTGCCGATGATATTTTAATAACTGAAAATGAAGCAATTAAGCACATGGGCGAAAATGTAAGATATATGCTAAGAAGTCAAAATAAAACTAACTATAAAACATCTAGTACGATTATTAAAGTGACAGATAATAAAATTGAATTATTAAGAGAAGGAGATATAAAGTTTGAAGAAATAAAAGAAAGACTAGGTACAGGTATTATTTATGAATAAGTTAATACTTGGGATTTATTTATACCGAATTTTTTCACGAGCATACTTTTATTTACCGTTTTTATTAATTTACTTTTTGATTCAAGGTTATTCCATAATACAATTAGAAATATTAATGGCGTCTTATGGCATTGCAGCATTTTTATTCTCTCTATACAAAGAGAAGTGTTTTAAAATTTGTAACTTAAAAGATTCTAATAAATTAGTTGTTAGTGAAATATTCAAAATCATCGGTTTATTGTTGTTATTATATCAAAATCAATATTTAATTTTAGTAGTGGCACAAATATTATTAGGGTTAAGTTACTCAATGATGGCGGGTGTTGATACAGCAATAATTAAAAGAAATATAACAAATGAGAAATACGTACAAAATAAGTCAAATAGCTATATGTTCCTATCATTATTAATTTCAGGGATTATAGGTAGTTATCTTTATGGAATAAATATTAAATGGCCTATAATAATGACTGGTATATTTTCAATTCTAACAATTATAATTATTCGATGCACATTAGTTGAAAATAGGGAATTAAATTTAATAGGAGAAACAAAGGGAAAGATAAAGAAATTTCTACCGGAAGAGAAGTTTTGGATATTGCATTATTCTTTTTTAAGAGCGTTAATATTAGGATTTTTTATAGGATTTATTCCAATTAATATATATAATGATTTAAAACTGAATAATTTACAATTTATTTCAGTATTAACTTGTTACACAGTTATGGGTTTTGTATCTTCACGTTATTTAACTAAATACTTGAACTATAAGTTTGTGTCAGAAATTTGTTTAGTAATATTTTTAATAATATATACATATCAAAGTTTCATAGCAGTTACTATTTCTATGATATTTTTAGGTATTTCTTCAGGGTTAACTCGTCCACAAACTATAAATAAACTTTCTAGCAGTAGTAACTTAAGAGTGATGCTTAATTATGCAGAAACGTTATATTTTATTTTTAATATCGCATTTTTACTTATGGGTGGTTACTTATATACAATAGGAACTATTCAATACTTAATATTATTTATTTCGTTATTAATTTTTATATATTTAATAATAATATTTTATTTTACAAGGAGAGAGCAACATGAAAATAAAAACTGAATTTAAAGGGAACAATATACCATATGAATACGCAGCAGGTGCAGATGTGAGTGATTCTATTAACGGGAATCCAATTAAATCATTTCCATTTGAAGTAACTGAATTACCGGAAGGGACTAAATATCTTGCTTGGTCTTTAATTGACTATGATGCAATTCCTGTGTGTGGCTTTGCATGGATTCATTGGAGTGTAGCTAATGTAAGTGTTAGTGGCAATTCAATTTCTATAAAAGCAGATTTATCAAGAACAAAGGGTGACTATGTACAAGGTAAAAATAGCTTTACTAGTGGGTTGTTGGCTGAAGATTTTTCAGAAATAGAAAATCACTATGTAGGACCAACACCACCTGATAAAGATCATCAATATGAATTAACTGTTTATGCGTTAGATCATTCTTTAAATTTGAAGAATGGGTTCTACTTGAATGAATTTTTAAAAGAAGTAAATCAACATAAAATTGATCAAACAAGTATTAACCTTATAGGAAGAAAAATTTAATACTAAATATCTCATCAATATAAAATTGTTCAATTAAAAGTACGAAGAAACAAGGGATTTAATTTATATATTAGGTACGGCGTTCGCTATAATGCAAAGAAGTAATTAAATTTAAGAAATGTAAACTTAGTTATTGTAATGTGAATTTATTCGAAAAAATAGAAAGTATTAACAATTATAGCTTTTACATTAATTAAAATTAATTTTTAAAAACAAGTAAACAATTTACATACTTATAATTTTTGAAACTTTTAGATTTGTGTTATATTGATTTTGTAAGATACTTTAACTCACAAAGGAGAGAGATTATATGAAATTAAAATCATTTATAACTGTAACTTTGGCACTGGGCATGATCGCAACGACTGGCGCTACTGTGGCAAGTAATGAGGTATCTGCAGCAGAAAAGGACAAACTACCGGCAACTCAAAAAGCTAAAGAAATGCAAAATGTTCCATATACAATTGCAGTAGATGGCATAATGGCTTTCAATCAATCTTACTTAAATTTACCAAAAGATAGCCAATTATCATATTTAGATTTAGGAAATAAAGTTAAAGCTTTATTATATGATGAACGTGGTGTAACACCTGAGAAGATTCGAAATGCAAAATCTGCCGTTTACACGATTACTTGGAAAGATGGCAGTAAAAAAGAAGTGGATTTAAAGAAAGATAGTTATACAGCAAACTTGTTTGATTCAAATTCAATTAAACAAATTGATATTAATGTAAAAACTAAATAAACACTTAAAATTATCAAATTCAACATGAAGCATTTAATTTTACAGTGATGATTATAATATAATTGCCTTGATACAAAGATTACTCGTAAATGACATCTTTGTATTAAGGCTTTTTCTAAATTTTAATGTGATGGGTTAGAGGTCATTGAGCTTTAAAATATTCATAATACAAAACATTAATGGCCAAAAATAAAAGCCGCCTTTATCTGGGCAGCTTCAATAATAAGAAAGACATATTTCATTTTATACTAAATAGTTATTGTGATGAATCTTTCGGTGGTTTAATTACTGCAGCAAAAATTGCTGTGAAAATCGTGAACAATACTGCCATGATAATTGGATTCACTACATTTAAGCTGTCTCCACCTACTAGGCTATTAAGTACAAAGTTAACCATTTGCATTAATAATAATGCCCAAAAGAATGTTACGAGGTGTTTCATGTCATTCTACCTCCACTTTAATTATATATATTTTATTTTAAGTGAAAGTTAGAAATTTGTATAGTAACATCTCATATATTTTGACCATATTATACAGTTTAAATAAATGATTTTATCTGAATGGCTATTCTAATTTAAGCGCATTAAAACCAATTTCATACTGAAATTTGACGATAATAAAGCATTAAAATTTTATTAACTAGTCAATATTCCTACCTCTGACTTGAGTTTAAAAAGTAATCTATGTTAAATTAATACCTGGTATTAAAAATTTTATTAAGAAGGTGTTCAACTATGAACGTGGGTATTAAAGGTTTTGGTGCATATGCACCAGAAAAGATTATTGACAATGCCTATTTTGAGCAATTTTTAGATACATCTGATGAATGGATTTCTAAGATGACTGGAATTAAAGAAAGACATTGGGCAGATGACGATCAAGATACTTCAGATTTAGCATATGAAGCAAGTGTAAAAGCAATCGCTGACGCTGGTATTCAGCCCGAAGATATAGATATGATAATTGTTGCCACAGCAACTGGAGATATGCCATTTCCAACTGTCGCAAATATGTTGCAAGAACGTTTAGGGACGGGCAAAGTTGCCTCTATGGATCAACTTGCAGCATGTTCTGGATTTATGTATTCAATGATTACAGCTAAACAATATGTTCAATCTGGAGATTATCATAACATTTTAGTTGTTGGTGCAGATAAATTATCTAAAATAACAGATTTAACTGACCGTTCTACTGCAGTTCTATTTGGAGATGGTGCAGGTGCGGTTATCATCGGTGAAGTTTCAGAAGGCAGAGGTATTATAAGTTATGAAATGGGTTCTGATGGCACTGGTGGTAAACATTTATATTTAGATAAAGATACTGGTAAACTGAAAATGAATGGTCGAGAAGTATTTAAATTTGCTGTTAGAATTATGGGTGATGCATCAACACGTGTAGTTGAAAAAGCGAATTTAACATCAGATGATATAGATTTATTTATTCCTCATCAAGCTAATATTAGAATTATGGAATCAGCTAGAGAACGCTTAGGTATTTCAAAAGACAAAATGAGTGTTTCTGTAAATAAATATGGAAATACTTCAGCTGCGTCAATACCTTTAAGTATCGATCAAGAATTAAAAAATGGTAAACTCAAAGATGATGATACAATTGTTCTTGTCGGATTCGGTGGCGGCCTAACTTGGGGCGCAATGACAATAAAATGGGGAAAATAGGAGGATAACGAATGAGTCAAAATAAAAGAGTAGTTATTACAGGTATGGGAGCCCTTTCTCCAATCGGTAATGATGTCAAAACAACATGGGAGAATGCTCTAAAAGGCGTAAATGGTATCGATAAAATTACACGTATCGATACTGAACCTTATAGCGTTCACTTAGCAGGAGAACTTAAAAACTTTAATATTGAAGATCATATCGACAAAAAAGAAGCGCGTCGTATGGATAGATTTACTCAATATGCAATTGTAGCAGCTAGAGAGGCTGTTAAAGATGCGCAATTAGATATCAATGAAAATACTGCAGATCGAATCGGTGTATGGATTGGTTCTGGTATCGGTGGTATGGAAACATTTGAAATTGCACATAAACAATTAATGGATAAAGGCCCAAGACGTGTGAGTCCATTTTTCGTACCAATGTTAATTCCTGATATGGCAACTGGACAAGTATCAATTGACTTAGGTGCAAAAGGACCAAATGGTGCAACAGTTACAGCATGTGCAACAGGTACAAACTCAATCGGAGAAGCATTTAAAATTGTGCAACGCGGTGATGCAGATGCAATGATTACTGGTGGTACAGAAGCACCAATTACTCATATGGCAATTGCAGGTTTCAGTGCAAGTCGAGCGCTTTCTACAAATGATGACATTGAAACAGCATGTCGTCCATTCCAAGAAGGCAGAGACGGTTTTGTTATGGGTGAAGGTGCTGGTATTTTAGTAATCGAATCTTTAGAATCAGCACAAGCTCGAGGTGCCAATATTTATGCTGAGATAGTTGGCTATGGTACTACAGGTGATGCTTATCATATTACAGCACCAGCTCCAGAAGGTGAAGGCGGTTCTAGAGCAATGCAAGCAGCTATGGATGATGCTGGTATTGAACCTAAAGATGTACAATACTTAAATGCCCATGGTACAAGTACTCCTGTTGGTGACTTAAATGAAGTTAAAGCTATTAAAAATACATTTGGTGAAGCAGCTAAACACTTAAAAGTTAGCTCAACAAAATCAATGACTGGTCACTTACTTGGTGCAACAGGTGGAATTGAAGCAATCTTCTCAGCGCTTTCAATTAAAGACTCTAAAGTCGCACCGACAATTCATGCGGTAACACCAGATCCAGAATGTGATTTGGATATTGTTCCAAATGAAGCGCAAGACCTTGATATTACTTATGCAATGAGTAATAGCTTAGGATTCGGTGGACATAACGCAGTATTAGTATTCAAGAAATTTGAAGCATAATTATAAAAATCTTCAGTAACGTTGTTTTAGTTACTGAAGATTTTTTCTGTTTCTTTATACTAAGATGAGCGACAGCACAATCGCCATAATAAAATATAAAATATTTATTAATAATAAGGGTATTATCCATGTAGAAACAAAGTAATGCTCTTTTTTTACCTCTTGTGGGTTGAAAAATGGATCATCAGAGATAGACTTCTTCTTTTTCGAAGATGACATTTGATACTTTAATCTTCTAAAACCATAACTTGTCGCATCAAAAATGCCTTCTTGTACAAGTAAAATCAAAAATATGCTAATAAAAATAATTAATGAAACATAAAACAATATATTTAAATATGTAATGATAGTATGGCTATTAAAAACCCATATAATAAACGTTAACATTGGGGTTATTAGTGCCATTCCAAGCCATTTTTTCAACATTTGATCACTCCCACTTATAGAAAACTCTTACGCATAGTTTACATTAAAATGAGACATTGAGGAATGATTTTTTAATTTCTTCAGTTTTATTGAAATTCTAAAATCAATCATTCTTCATTAGTTTAAAGCAAAAAAATATTGATATATAGTAAATATTGTATATATAATATTAGTTAAGATTTCAGAAAATTTTGAAGGGAATGGAAATTTAGAAATCGGAATTTGTTAGAGGAGGGGATTAGATGGGGAAATATATTTTCAAACGATTTATTTATATGCTTATTTCTTTATTTATTATTATTACAATTACATTTTTCTTAATGAAATTAATGCCAGGTTCGCCATTTAACGATGCTAAATTAAATGCTGAACAAAAAGAAATTTTAAATGAAAAATATGGATTAAATGATCCTGTAGCTACGCAGTATTTACATTATTTAAAAAATGTTGTTACAGGCGATTTTGGTAATTCATTCCAGTATCATAATCAACCTGTGTGGGATTTGATTAAACCAAGACTACTACCTTCTTTTGAAATGGGTCTTACAGCGATGTTCATCGGTGTGATACTGGGACTTATTTTAGGTGTTGCAGCAGCTACTAAACAAAATTCTTGGGTTGACTATACAACTACAGTTATTTCAGTTATTGCAGTATCTGTACCATCTTTTGTACTTGCTGTACTTTTACAATATGTATTTGCAGTTAAATTAAGATGGTTCCCAGTAGCTGGATGGGAAGGTTTTTCGACCGCGGTATTACCGTCACTTGCATTATCTGCAGCTGTTTTAGCAACTGTCGCCAGATACATAAGAGCAGAGATGATAGAGGTATTAAGTTCAGACTACATTTTATTAGCGAGAGCTAAAGGTAATTCGACAATGCGTGTACTTTTTGGACATGCACTTAGAAATGCTTTAATTCCAATTATTACAATTATCGTTCCCATGTTAGCAAGTATTTTAACAGGCACTTTAACAATTGAAAATATTTTTGGGGTTCCTGGATTAGGGGATCAATTCGTACGTTCAATTACAACAAATGATTTCTCAGTAATCATGGCAATCACACTATTATTTAGCACACTGTTTATCGTTTCTATTTTTATTGTAGATATTTTATACGGTGTGATAGATCCACGAATTCGTGTTCAAGGAGGTAAAAAATAATGGCTGAAAATAAAAACAATTTGTCGATTAACGACGATCATTCTAATGCAGCTATGACGCATACCTCTGACGCTATCGCATCATCTGATTTTATTATTAGAGAATTAGATTTGAATCAGGAACCTGAAATGCAACGAGAAAGCAAAAACTTTTGGCAAGATGCTTGGGCTCAGTTAAAACGAAATAAGTTAGCTGTTGTCGGTATGATAGGTTTAATTATCATTGTAATATTTGCTTTTATCGGTCCAGTTATAAATAAACATGATTATGCTGAACAAAATGTACAACATAGAAATCTTCCGGCAAAAATACCTGTATTAGA
This sequence comes from Staphylococcus sp. EG-SA-10, assembly GCF_017151945.1. Taxonomy (NCBI): domain Bacteria; kingdom Bacillati; phylum Bacillota; class Bacilli; order Caryophanales; family Staphylococcaceae; genus Staphylococcus; species Staphylococcus sp. EG-SA-10. The sequence goes on along the minus strand of NZ_JACVZJ010000013.1, from coordinate 11,359 downwards.
CAAAGTTCCATTTTTACCTTTTGATGGTAAAGATGCAGATGGCAAGGATGCTTATAAAGCAGCAAATGCTAAAGAAAATTATTGGTTTGGTACTGATCAGTTGGGTCGAGATTTATGGACAAGAACATGGAAAGGTGCTCAAATTTCATTGTTTATCGGTGTTGTTGCAGCGATGTTAGATATTTTTATTGGCGTTGTATATGGTGCGATTTCTGGATTCTTCGGTGGACGTGTCGATACGATTATGCAACGTATACTTGAAGTCATAGCATCTATTCCGAATTTAATTGTCGTAATTTTATTTGTATTAATTTTTGAACCATCCATTTGGACAATTATATTGGCTATGTCTATCACAGGCTGGTTAGGCATGAGCAGAGTTGTACGTGGAGAATTTTTAAAATTGAAAAATCAAGAGTTTGTCATGGCTTCGAAAACATTGGGGGCTTCAAAATTCAAATTGATATTTAAGCATATTTTACCTAATACGTTAGGTGCTATCGTGGTTACATCAATGTTTACAGTACCTAGTGCTATTTTCTTCGAAGCATTTTTAAGTTTCATTGGTATAGGTGTACCCGCACCTCAAACATCGTTAGGGTCATTAGTAAATGATGGGCGCGCAATGTTATTAATTTATCCACATGAATTATTTATACCAGCAATGATTTTAAGTTTATTAATTCTATTCTTTTACTTATTTAGTGATGGATTACGTGATGCATTTGATCCGAAAATGCGTAAATAAAAGGGGGCATAGCATATGACTGAAAGAATATTAGAAGTAAATGATTTGCATGTTTCCTTTGATATTACAGCAGGGGAAGTGCAGGCAGTGAGAGGTGTAGATTTTTATTTAAACAAAGGGGAAACATTGGCAATTGTTGGTGAATCAGGTTCAGGTAAATCTGTAACAACAAAAGCAATTACAAAATTATTCCAAGGGGACACAGGAAGAATTAAAAAGGGAGAAATTTTATTTTTAGGGGAAGATTTAGCAAAAAAATCTGAAAATGAGTTAATTAAATTACGTGGCAAAGATATTTCAATGATCTTTCAAGATCCAATGACATCTTTAAACCCAACGATGCAAATTGGTAAACAAGTCATGGAACCATTAATTAAGCACAAAAATTATAGTAAAGCACAAGCTAAAAAGCGCGCATTGGAAATACTAAATCTTGTAGGTTTACCAAATGCAGAAAAAAGATTTAAAGCATATCCACATCAATTTTCAGGTGGACAAAGGCAAAGAATTGTTATTGCAACCGCATTAGCTTGTGAACCTAAAGTGCTCATTGCTGATGAACCAACGACTGCATTAGACGTAACGATGCAGGCACAAATTTTAGATTTAATGAAAGAACTACAACAAAAAATCGATACAGCAATTATTTTTATAACGCATGATTTAGGGGTTGTTGCGAATATTGCTGATAGAGTGGCAGTTATGTATGGTGGTCAAATGGTTGAAACAGGAGATGTTAACGAAATATTTTATGATCCAAAGCATCCATATACATGGGGATTATTATCGTCAATGCCTGATTTATCAACAACAAATGACACACCATTACTAGCGATTCCTGGAGCGCCACCTGATTTATTACACCCACCTAAAGGTGATGCATTTGCTAGACGTAGTCAATATGCATTAGATATTGATTTTAAAGTAGAACCACCGTGGTTTAAAGTTTCACCGACACATTTTGTGAAATCTTGGTTATTAGACGCACGTGCACCAAAAGTTGAACTACCCGAGCTGGTAAAACAACGTATGAAACCGATGCCTAATAATTATGAAAAACCACTCAAGGTAGAAAGGGTGTCGTTCAATGAAAAATGATGAAGTGCTATTATCTATTAAAAATTTAAAGCAATATTTTAACGCAGGAAAGAAAAACGAAGTGAGAGCGATTGAAAATATTTCGTTTGAAATATACAAAGGGGAAACATTAGGTTTAGTAGGAGAATCGGGGTGTGGTAAATCTACAACTGGTAAATCAATTATCAAACTTAATGATATTACAAGTGGAGAAATTTTGTATGAGGGTATTGATATACAAAAGATTCGTAAACGTAAAGATTTGCTTAAATTTAATAAAAAGATACAGATGATTTTTCAAGACCCATATGCGTCTTTAAATCCTAGGTTAAAAGTAATGGATATAGTAGCTGAAGGTATTGATATCCATCATTTAGCAACTGATAAACGTGAGCGTAAAAAACGTGTCTATGATTTACTTGAAACTGTTGGATTAAGTAAAGAACATGCCAATCGTTATCCTCATGAATTTTCAGGTGGACAACGCCAACGTATTGGAATTGCCCGTGCATTAGCCGTTGAACCAGAATTTATTATAGCAGATGAACCTATTTCAGCATTGGATGTTTCAATTCAAGCTCAAGTAGTCAATTTGTTATTAAAATTACAGCGTGAAAAAGGTATTACATTCCTATTTATTGCACATGATTTATCAATGGTGAAGTATATCTCTGATCGAATTGCAATCATGCATTTTGGGAAAATTGTAGAAATCGGACCAGCAGACGATATTTATCAATATCCATTACATGATTATACTAAGTCTTTATTGTCGGCAATTCCTCAACCGGATCCTGAATCGGAACGTAGTCGCAAACGATTTAGTTATATTGATGATGAAGCAAATAATCATTTAAGACAATTACATGAAATAAGACCAAAGCATTTTGTTTTTAGTACTGAAGATGAAGCGGCACGACTACGAAAAAATTTGTTGGTAACACAAGATTAAGGGGAAGGGGGAAATAAAATGACAAGAAAGTTAAAAACGCTGATTTTAATATTTGTTGCCACAATTGCATTAAGTGGTTGTGCTAATGACGATGGTATTTATTCAGATAAAGGTCAAGTATTCAGAAAAATTTTGTCAGCAGACTTAACATCACTTGATACATCATTAATTACGGATGAAATATCTTCTGAAGTGACTGCGCAAACATTCGAAGGTTTATATACATTAGGAAAAGGTGACAAACCGGTGTTAGGTGTTGCGAAAGCTTTTCCAGAAAAGAGTAAAGATGGGAAAACTTTAAAGGTTAAATTAAGAAGCGATGCTAAATGGAGCAATGGTGACAAAGTGACTGCACAAGACTTTGTTTATGCTTGGAGAAAAACAGTTGACCCTAAAACAGGTTCTGAATTTGCATACATTATGGGGGACATTAAAAATGCGAGTGATATTAGTACTGGTAAGAAACCTGTAGAGCAATTAGGTATCAAAGCATTAGATGATGAAACATTACAAATTGAATTAGAAAAGCCGGTTCCATATATTAATCAATTATTAGCACTTAATACATTTGCACCTCAAAATGAAAAAGTTGCCAAAAAATATGGTAAAAATTATGGTACGGCAGCTGATAGAGCGGTATACAATGGTCCATTTAAAGTTGATGATTGGAAACAAGAAGATAAAACCTTACTATCTAAAAATCAGTATTATTGGGATAAAAAGAATGTAAAATTAGATAAAGTGAATTATAAAGTTATTAAAGACTTACAAGCAGGTGCATCATTGTATGATACTGAATCAGTAGATGACGCAGTTATTACAGCAGATCAAGTAAATAAATATAAAGATAATAAAGGTTTAAACTTTGTGTTAACGTCTGGGACATTTTTTGTGAAAATGAATGAAAAACAATATCCTGATTTTAAAAACAAAAATTTAAGATTGGCTATCGCGCAAGCAATAGATAAAAAAGGATACGTTGATTCAGTGAAAAACAATGGCTCAATTCCTTCCGATACATTAACAGCCAAAGGCATTGCGAAAGCGCCTAATGGCAAAGATTATGCGAGTACCATGAATTCGCCTTTAAAATATAATCCTAAAGAAGCAAGAGAACACTGGGACAAAGCTAAAAAAGAGTTAGGTAAAAATGAATTGACATTTTCAATGAACACAGAAGATACACCAGATGCAAAAATATCTGCTGAATACATCAAATCACAAGTTGAGAAAAATTTACCAGGTGTCACTTTGAAAATTAAACAATTACCGTTTAAACAAAGAGTATCACTAGAACTGAGTAACAATTTTGAAGCATCACTTAGTGGTTGGTCTGCAGATTACCCTGATCCTATGGCTTACTTAGAAACAATGACCACAGGTAGCGCACAAAATAATACAGACTGGGGTAATAAAGAATACGATCAATTACTTAAAGTAGCAAGAACCAAATTGGCACTTCAACCGAACAAACGATATGAAAACTTGAAAAAAGCAGAAGAAATGTTCCTAGGAGATGCACCGGTAGCACCAATTTATCAAAAAGGTGTTGCACATTTAACAAATCCTCAAGTAAAAGGATTGATTTACCATAAATTTGGTCCAAATAACTCACTTAAACATGTATATATTGATAAATCGATAGATAAAGAAACAGGTAAGAAGAAAAAATAATATGCTTTGTAAATTAGGCTGGAGATATATCTCCAGTCTTTTTGTATTGCAGAAAAACCTTGGGAAAAAATTAAAATAAGTCGTTTTTTAAATTACTGAAATTGATCAAATGCACAAATGACTGAATATTCTAAAAATAAACTTGTAATAATTTTTTCTATGAGTAAACTAAAAAGAAAATATTAGATTGAAAGTAGGAGGCATATGTATGGGGAAGCTTATTAAATATATTTCAATGCTTCTTATTGTCGTTTTAGTGTTGAGCGCTTGCGGAAAAAGCAGTAATAAAGATGAAGGAGTAAAAGATGCTACTAAAACAGAAGCGTCAAAACATAAAGGTGGTACGCTAAATGTAGCGTTAACAGCACCGCCAAGTGGTGTTTATTCTTCGTTATTAAATAGTACACATGCGGATGCTGTAGTTGAAGGATATTTTAATGAAAACTTATTAACAATTGATAAAAAAATACGTCCTAAAGCATATATTGCTTCATGGAAGGACATCGAGCCGGCTAAGAAAATAGAATTTAAAATTAAAAAAGGTATTAAATGGCATGATGGCAATGAATTAAAAATTGATGATTGGATTTATTCAATTGAAGTCTTAGCTAACAAGGATTACGAAGGCGCTTATTATCCTAGTGTAGAAAATATCCAAGGTGCAAAAGATTATCATGAAGGAAAAGCTGATCATATTAGCGGATTGAAGAAAATAGATGACTACACTATGCAGGTTACATTTGATAAAAAGCAAGAAAATTACTTAACAGGATTTATTACTGGACCTTTATTAAGTAAAAAATATTTATCAGATGTATCAATTAAAGATTTAGCGAAATCAGATAAAATCCGAAAATATCCTATTGGTATTGGACCATATAAAGTTAAGAAAATCGTCCCAGGTGAGGCTGTTCAACTTGTTAAATTTGATGATTATTGGCAAGGTAAGCCTGCATTAGACAAAATCAATTTGAAAGTTATTGATCAAGCTCAAATTATTAAGGCGATGGAAAAAGGCGATATTGATGTTACGAATGATGCTACCGGTGCAATGGCAAAAGATGCTAAGTCATCTAATGCTGGTCTCAAGGTATTATCTGCGCCAAGCTTAGACTACGGTTTAATAGGATTCGTATCTCATGATTACGATAAAAAAGCTAATAAAACTGGTAAAGTGAGACCAAAATATGAAGACAAAGAATTACGTAAAGCAATGCTTTATGCAATTGATAGAGAAAAATGGATCAAAGCATTTTTCAATGGTTACGCTAGTGAAATAAATAGTTTTGTACCATCAATGCATTGGATAGCAGCTGATCCTAAGGAACTAAACGATTATAAATATGATCCTGAAAAAGCTAAAAAAATCTTAGATAAGTTAGGTTATAAAGATAGAGATGGTGACGGATTTAGAGAAGATCCTAAAGGTAATAAATTTGAGATTAACTTTAAACATTATTCAGGTTCAAATCCTACTTTTGAACCAAGAACTGCTGCGATAAAAGATTTCTGGGAAAAAGTTGGCTTGAAAACAAATGTGAAGTTAGTAGAATTCGGTAAATATAATGAAGACTTAGCAAATGCATCTAAAGATATGGAAGTGTACTTCAGATCATGGGCAGGCGGTACAGATCCAGATCCATCAGATTTATACCATACTGATAGACCTCAAAATGAAATGAGAACAGTTTTACCAAAATCAGATCAATATTTAGATGATGCATTAGACTTCGAAAAAGTAGGCATTGATGAAAAGAAACGTAAAGATATTTATGTTAAATGGCAAAAATATATGAATGATGAGTTACCTGGATTACCAATGTTCCAAGGTAAATCGATAACTATTGTTAACGATAAAGTACGAAACTTAGACATTGAAATTGGAACTGATCAAAGTTTATATAATTTAACTAAAGAAGCTTAGTAATGTAACCTCGACGATTTTGTCGAGGTTTACTTATATGGGGGGATGTTATGAATAATGTATTGTTAGAGGTTAAAGATTTAGAAACATCATTAAAAATAAATAATGAATGGTTAGCAACTGTTGAAAATATTTCTTTTGAATTATCTAAAGGAGAAGTTTTGGGTATAGTAGGGGAATCTGGTTGCGGTAAGTCCATATTAAGTAAGTCAATTATTAAATTATTACCAGAAAAGATATCTAAACTAAGTAATGGAGAAGTTATATTTGATGGTAAACGAATCGATACACTCAATGAGAAGCAATTGCTAGATATTCGAGGAAATGATATTGCTATGATTTTTCAAGAACCTATGACTGCTTTAAATCCGGTATTTACCATAAAAAATCAACTAGTGGAATCTATAAAATCACATAAAAAAATTTCTAAAAAAGAAGCAAATAACTTAGCAAAAGATTTACTAAAAAAAGTTGGAATTGCAAGACAAGATGAAATATTAAATAGCTATCCTCATCAATTATCTGGTGGTATGCGGCAAAGAGTAATGATTGCAATGGCCATTTCATGTTCTCCCAAATTATTAATTGCTGATGAACCTACAACTGCTTTGGATGTCACGATTCAAGCGCAAATATTAGACTTATTAAAAGAATTGCAAAAGGAAACGCAAATGGCAATTATGATGATTACACATGATTTGAGTGTGGTTGCTGAATTTTGCGATAAAGTTTTGGTTATGTATGCAGGTCAAATTGTAGAATTTGGAGGCATAAAAGAAATACTACACAATCCGAAACATCCTTATACTCAAAAATTATTATCTACAATTCCAAAACTTAAAGAAGAGCAGAAACGACTTGAAACGATAGAAGGAATTGTGCCATCAATCCAAGCATTTCACGTTAATAAGTGCAGATTTGCAAATAGATGTAACAAAAAACTGGATATTTGTAATAATCAATCTCCTAAAATGCATGTTTGTGAAGACGTCATTGTACGTTGTCATTTGTACCAAAATGAATATAAGGAGATATAAGAATGGAAAATATTTTAGAAGTAAATCACATAAAAAAATACTACAAAATTAAAACTGGATTATTACAAAAAACTCAGTACGTTAAAGCTGTTGATGACGTATCGTTTTCAATAAAAAAAGGACAAACTTTTGGATTAGTAGGAGAATCGGGTTGTGGTAAGTCAACGTTAGGTAAAGTGATTATCAGGCTTGAAGATGCAACTTCAGGCTCAATAATTGTTAATGGTGAAGATATAACAAGGTTACAAGGTAAAAAACTGAGAAAATCACGACAACAATATCAGATGATATTTCAAGATCCGTATGCATCATTGAATCCGATGCAAATGGTTGGAGATATCATTTCAGAACCTATTTTAAATTATAAAAAATTGCCAAAAGAAGAAATAAAAAAAGAAGTACTATATTTATTAAAATGTGTTGGCCTAAGTGAAGATGCATATTATAAATATGCACATGAATTTTCAGGTGGACAGAGACAAAGAGTGGGAATTGCAAGAGCATTGGCTTTGCGTCCGAGTTTAATTGTTGCTGATGAGCCTGTAAGTGCATTGGATGTATCTGTTCAATCTCAAGTACTGAATTTATTAAAAGATTTACAAGAACAATTTAACTTAAGCTATTTATTTATCGCACATGATTTAAGTGTAGTAAAACATATAAGTGATGTCATTGGAGTTATGTATTTAGGTCATATAGTTGAAATCGCATCTGATAAAGAAATTTATGAAAATCCCAAACATCCATATACAAAAGCGTTGATTTCATCAATACCACAAATTGATAAGCTAAATAAAAATAGAATTATATTAAAGGGAGAATTACCTTCGCCAAGTAATCCGCCACAAGGTTGTCCTTTCCATACTAGATGTCCAATTGCTCAAGATATGTGCAAAAAAAGTATGCCAGAATTAAAGGACATTGGTAACGAACATCAAGTTGCTTGTTTCTACGTAGATAAAGTAGGTGATTTAAATGATTAAATTAATACTTAAAAGGTTAGGGTTAATGATCCCGTTACTAATTTTAATCTCAATAGTTGTATTTTCATTGGCAATCATACAACCAGGAGATCCATTTTCAGATTTACAAAACGGTAAAATAAAACAAGAAGCAATAAATGCACAAAGAGAAAAGTTAGGTCTCAACGACTCAATACCACATCAATACATTAGATGGGTCAATCATGTTATACACGGTGATTTAGGGGAGTCAATCAAATATAAAAGGCCGGTAATTGATGTTATTGAGGAAAGAATTCCAAATACAATATTACTCGGTGCTATGTCATTAATTATTACTTATATTATCTCATTTGCTTTAGGAATAACGTCAGGTAGATATTCTTACAGTTTGACGGATTATACTGTGCAAATATTTAATTATTTGATGTTAGCCATTCCATCTTTTATTGCGGGAGTATTTGCAATTTTTATTTTTTCTTTTGAATTACAATGGTTCCCGTTTCAAGGTTCTGTTGATATTAACCTTAAAGAAGGCACTTTTGAATATTATATGAGTAAAATATATCACACATTTTTACCTGCATTCACTTTAGGTTTATTATCTACTGCTGGTTATATTCAATATTTACGTAATGATATTATTGAAAATTCTAAAAAAGATTATGTATTGACGGCAAGGTCAAAAGGATTATCTATGAATAAAATTTATAATAAACATATATTGAGAAATTCTCTAATACCTATTATTACATTTTTAGGTGCTGATATTGTAAGTATTTTAGGTGGAGCTGTGATTACGGAGACTATCTTTTCATATAACGGTATCGGTAAATTATTTTTAGAATCGGTAATAGGCCAAGACTATCCATTAATGATGGCATTAACGTTATTTTTCTCATTTTTAGGTTTACTGGGTAATTTGATTTCTGATATTACTTATGGATTTATAGATTCAAGAATTAGAAGTAACTAGGGGGGATTAGAATGCAAAATAAGTCAAAATCGCCTTTTAAAATTGCATTGTCTAAATTTATTCATAATAAAATTGCAATGTTATCGGTTATTTTTTTATTAATCATAACTATTGTATCAATTATAGCGCCATTAATAGCTCCTTTTCCAGTGAACCAACAAGATTTATTAAATATAAAAGGTGAAATGACAGCACAAAACATTCTTGGTACAGACTCTGGTGGTAGGGATAACTTTAGTCGTTTGTTATATGCAGGTCGTATTTCATTATCCATTGGAATTACATCTACAATAGGAATGCTTTTGATTGGAATTACAGTTGGAGTGATTTCTGGTTATTTTGGAGGTATTGTTGATACATTATTAATGAGAATAACCGAATTTGTTATGTTATTTCCATTTTTAATATTTGCAATTGTATTAAATGCTGCACTTGGAGATAAAATTAAAAATCCTTATGGATCTGCCATAATTCTTGTTCTAGTTATTATCGTATTAAGTTGGGGAGGTATTGCAAGACTTGTTCGTGGTAAAGTACTTCAAGAAAAAGAAAATGAATACTTTTTGGCAGCAAAATCAATTGGTACACCCACATATAAAATTATTTTGAAACATCTTTTGCCGAATATATTAAGTGTAGTTATCGTACAAGCAACATTGTTATTTGCCGGTATGATTGTAGTGGAATCAGGATTGAGTTTTTTAGGATTCGGAATTAGTAAAGCAATCCCATCTTGGGGTAATATGTTGAGTGATGCTCAAGAAGGGGATGTTATAAGTGGTAAACCATGGATATGGATGCCACCTGCTATATTGATTACATTAACTATATTAAGTATAAACTTTGTAGGGGAAGGGCTTAAAGATGCTTTTAATCCTAGAGGTAGACGTTAAATAATAAAAGAGGTACTAGTTAATTCTAGTACCTCTTTATTTTATCTCTTACGTCCTAAACCCATCGCTTTTTCCATTTTCTTGACAGTTTTAAATGAAACTTTGTGTGCTTTATCTCTACCTTGATCTAAAATATCATCAAGTTTATCTGAGTTATAGAAACTTTCGTATTTTTCTTGGAATTCTACTAAAAATGCTTTAACTATTTCAGCAAGGTCACCTTTAAATTTACCATAACCTTCGCCTTCATATTTTGCCTCAATATCTTTAATTGGCATGTCTGTTAATCCAGCGTATATTGAAATTAAATTCGTTATACCTGGCTTTTTGTCACGATCAAATTTAATAATACCATCTGAATCAGTTACTGCGCTTTTAATTTTTTTAGCTGCAACATTCGGCTCGTCTAATAATGAAATGAAGTTTTTAGCATTATCATCACTCTTACTCATTTTTCTTGTTGGGTCTTGTAAACTCATGACACGTCCACCAACTTTAGGCATACGAATTTCAGGTTTCACAAGCACATCATTATAGCGGCTATTAAATCTATCTACAAGGTTACGAGTCAATTCGATATGCTGCTTTTGGTCATCGCCAACTGGAACGATATTAGTATTGTAAAGAACAATATCAGCTGCCATTAAAGGTGGATATGTTAATAGACCAGCTGGTATACCTTCAACTGCTTTCTGAGCTTTATCTTTGTATTGCGTCATACGCTCTAATTCTCCAACAGAAGCAATCGTAGTTAACATCCATCCTGCTTGTACGTGTGCAGGGACTTCAGATTGTATGAACAATGTTGCTTTGTCTGGATCTATACCAGAAGCTAAATAAATCGCTGCTAATTGTCTAGTTTGTTTACGTAATTTTAAGCGATCTTGTGGCATTGTAATTGCATGTTGATCTACGATACAGAAATAACAATCGTAGTCATTTTGCACATCAACAAATTGTTTTAGTGCGCCAATATAATTTCCAATAGTAGGAATTCCACTAGGTTGGATGCCTGAAAATAATGTCTCCATTTAAATGCCTACTTTCTTAGTAATATTTTAATAATTATCATTATAACAGTATTTCTTAAAAATGTAAGATGTGTTAGAATATACG
>NZ_JACVZJ010000012.1:0-53191 GCF_017151945.1 Staphylococcus sp. EG-SA-10 | reverse complement strand
GCCTTTTTCATATTCTTGAAACATATATAGCAGTACATCTATGTCTACTTTAGGTTTTATTGACATAAATAAAGCTCCCTTCAAAGTTTTCATTTTTTCAATGTCTACTTTGAAGGGAGCATTTCAAATGTTTTTAAGTCCGATTTCTTTATATCTACTTTTTTGAGTGCGAATCTAAAAATATGATCAAGCTAGTTTAATCAATTTCACTAGAACTGAATGAAGTGAAAGTATTATCGTTGAATCAAACGCGGCCACCCCTATACTAGTAAATCATTAATTTTATTAACGTTTATACATAATTGTTAGAGAGGAATAAATGTCCTTATCATTAGTTGTTAAACAACACTTTAAAGACTAGAAATGAGTCAGAAAATACTAGTAATATATAGAGAACCCAGTCAATGTCATATACAGCGATTTATAAATATTGTAAAATATGATAGATACACGAATCGTAAAGGAGAGAGACAAGTGGAGGATAAGAATTCAGTTATTGTATTTAAAAATGTTTCATTTCAATATCAAAGTGATGCATCCTTCACATTGAAAGATGTTTCTTTTAATATACCTAAAGGTCAGTGGACATCTATTGTTGGTCATAACGGTTCTGGGAAATCTACAATTGCCAAGTTAATGATTGGCATAGAGAACGTTAAATCTGGAAAAATTTTTTATAATAATCAAGCTATAACTGATGATAATTTTGAAAAGTTAAGAAAAGACATAGGAATTGTATTTCAGAATCCGGATAATCAATTTGTTGGTTCAATTGTAAAATACGATGTGGCATTTGGACTCGAAAATCATGCGGTTCCACATGACGAAATGCATAGAAGAGTCAGCGAAGCACTTAAACAAGTTGATATGTTAGAACGTGCAGATTATGAACCTAATGCATTATCTGGGGGACAGAAGCAGCGTGTGGCTATAGCAAGTGTATTAGCACTTAACCCCTCTGTCATTATATTAGATGAGGCGACTTCTATGTTAGATCCTGATGCACGTCAAAATTTATTGGATTTAGTGAGAAAAGTTAAATCAGAACATAATATTACAATCATTTCTATTACGCATGATTTATCTGAGGCGATGGAAGCAGATCATGTTATCGTTATGAATAAAGGGACTGTCTATAAAGAAGGCACAGCGACTGAAATTTTCGACCATGCAGAAGAGTTAACAACAATAGGTCTAGATTTGCCATTCCCAATCAAAATAAATCAAATGCTGGGACACCAAACATCATTCTTAACTTATGAAGGGCTGGTGGACCAACTATGACTATACGCTTTGACAATGTAAGTTATACCTATCAAAAAGGGACACCATACCAGCATCAAGCTATTCATGATGTTAATACAAAATTTGAACAAGGTAAATATTACGCCATCGTTGGACAAACGGGTAGTGGTAAATCAACATTGATACAAAATATTAATGCACTGTTAAAGCCGACTACTGGGACAGTTACAGTTGATGACATTACTATTACACATAAGACCAAAGATAAATATATTAGACCTGTAAGAAAAAGAATTGGAATGGTATTTCAATTCCCTGAATCTCAATTATTTGAGGACACAGTAGAGCGTGAAATGATATTTGGACCTAAAAACTTTAAAATGAATTTAGATGAAGCTAAAAACTATGCCCATCGTCTGTTGATGGATTTAGGCTTTTCAAGAGATGTAATGTCACAATCACCATTTCAAATGTCAGGTGGACAAATGCGTAAAATAGCGATTGTATCGATATTGGCAATGAATCCTGATATTATCGTGGTTGATGAACCTACAGCAGGACTTGATCCACAAAGTAAACGACAAGTAATGCGATTACTCAAGTCACTACAAACAGATGAAAATAAGACAATTATCCTAATTTCACATGATATGAATGAAGTCGCGCGTTATGCAGATGAAGTCATCGTTATGAAAGAAGGTAGTATCGTGTCGCAAACATCACCAAAAGAGCTCTTCAAAGATAAAGAAAAATTGGCGGATTGGCATATTGGTTTGCCAGAAATTGTTCAGTTACAATATGACTTTGAACAAAAATATCAAACAAAATTAAAAGATATTGCCTTAACTGAAGAAGCATTTGTAAGCTTGTATAAGGAGTGGCAACATGAAAAATAAATTGATTATAGGGCGATATTTACCAATTAATTCTTTTGTTCATCATCTTGATCCAAGAGCAAAGTTAATGTTTGTTTTTCTTTTTATTATATTAATATTTTTCTGTCATTCACCATTAACATATCTTTGGGTGTTTGCACTTATCTTATTCTTTATGAGATTAGCAAAAATTCAATTATGGTTCCTAATCAAAGGTTTAACGCCAATATTTTTCTTTTTAATCTTCACATTAATGATGCATATATTTTTAACTAAAGGTGGATATGTATTAGTTGAGTGGCATGGTATCACGATTGAAACTAATGGTATTTTAGAAGGGCTATATATATCACTGCGTTTAATTGGGATTGTGATGATAGCAACAATTATGACACTATCTACAAGTCCAATTGATTTAACAGATGCGTTTGAAAGATTACTTGCACCACTAAAGATGTTTAAATTACCAGTTCATCAATTAAGTATGATAATGTCCATTGCGTTAAGATTCATCCCGACGTTAATGGATGAGTTAGATAAAATCATTTTGGCGCAAAAGTCACGTGGTTCTGAAATAAGTTCAGGAAACATTGCAACACGTATTAAATCATTTATTCCATTACTAGTGCCACTATTCATCTCAGCTTTCCAACGCGCCGAAGAATTAGCAGTCGCAATGGAAGTTAGGGGTTATGATGCCAATGTTAAGAGAACGAGCTACAGACAGCTTAAATGGCAATTGAGAGATACGTTATCTTTAATCATGATTATCCCAATTGCAATTATTTTATTCGTATTAAAATATTCAGGAGTGTAAATTCATGCGTATATTAGTAGAAATTGCGTATCAAGGAAATAATTTTCTAGGTTTTCAAATTCAACAAAATGGTCGAACGGTACAGCAACAATTTGAAAAGCTATTACAACGCATGCATAAAAGACATGTGAGAATCCATCCTTCAAGTAGGACTGATAGAGGTGTACATGCGATACAGCAGTACTTTCATTTCGACACAGATTTGAATATACCTATGTCACAATGGCAATATGCAATGAACCGAACGTTACCTGATGATATTTATGTCAACAATGTAGTTACAGTCGATGACGATTTTCATTGTCGTTACGATTGTGTCGGTAAACGCTATCGATATAAAGTATATCAAGCACAACACCGCGATCCATTTCAAAGTGGTTTGAAAACATTTATTCCTGAACCGTTGGATTTAGACAAAATGAACAGAGCGGCACAACAATTCATAGGTACACATGATTTTACGGGATTTTGTTCGCAAAAAACTGAAGTAGAAAGCAAGGTTAGAACATTATACCAAAGTGAAATTGTAAAGACAGATGATGGCTTTGATTATATTGTCACTGGATCTGGATTTTTATATAACATGGTGCGTGTCTTAGTTGCATTTTTAATAGAAGTTGGAAAAGGGCGACATGAAGTATCTGATGTACCAAAACTTCTTGAATCAAAGAATCGTAAGAATGTACCTTTTACTGCACCGGCTGAAGGATTATATTTAGAGAAAATTTATTTAGATGAAAATGAGTTATTAAAAGACTTTGGTAACGATATCAAAATACATCGTAAAAAATCATTACAAAATGACTGATTGCCATTGACAAAAAGCTTGTGAAATTATAAGATTATTAACGGTATTGTTTTATATCCACCCCACGATAAGCCCCGGAAACTTATTGTGTTACAAGATATATAAGCAGAAACGAACAACAGTTAACAAAATAAATGAAATTAAACGTTTTAAAAATGAAACAAATGAAATCATCTATTAGGTTATGAAACTGTTTATAGCTTGAATAGAAGCATTTATTTTTTAGGAGGACAATTATTATGCGTCAAACATTTATGGCAAATGAATCAAACATTGAGCGCAAATGGTATGTTATCGATGCTGAAGGCCAAACATTAGGTCGTTTATCATCAGAAGTAGCATCTATCTTACGCGGTAAAAATAAAGTAACTTACACACCACACGTTGATACTGGTGATTATGTAATCGTTATTAATGCATCAAAAATCGAATTTACTGGTAACAAAGAAACTGACAAAGTTTACTACCGTCACTCAAATCACCCAGGTGGTATCAAATCAATCACTGCTGGTGAATTAAGAAGAACTAACCCAGAACGTTTAATTGAAAACTCAATTAAAGGTATGTTACCAAGCACTCGTTTAGGCGAAAAACAAGGTAAAAAATTATTTGTATATGGTGGCGCTGAACATCCACACGCTGCACAACAACCAGAAAACTACGAATTACGTGGTTAATTAGAAGGAGGAAATGACTTTGGCACAAGTTGAATATAGAGGCACAGGCCGTCGTAAAAACTCAGTAGCACGTGTACGTTTAGTACCAGGTGAAGGTAACATCACAGTTAATAACCGTGACGTACGCGAATACTTACCATTCGAATCATTAATTTTAGACTTAAACCAACCATTTGATGTAACTGAAACTAAAGGTAACTATGATGTTTTAGTTAACGTACATGGTGGTGGTTTCACTGGACAAGCTCAAGCTATCCGTCACGGAATCGCTCGTGCATTATTAGAAGCAGATCCTGAATACAGAGGTTCTTTAAAACGCGCTGGATTACTTACTCGTGACCCACGTATGAAAGAACGTAAAAAACCAGGTCTTAAAGCAGCTCGTCGTTCACCTCAATTCTCAAAACGTTAAGCTGGAGCTGTTGCGAACTTGTTCGCTTACAGATGGAGTTCGCAAATTGCGTCAGCAATTTGTGTTCAACTGAAGAAACGTTTACAGCACTCTTTGGATTATTCCAAAGAGTGTTTTTTGTATTTTTATAGAGTCATTTAGATACCATTTAGTTACCCCTAGAGGAACTAATTTGTTTCAATTCTGCTTAAACTTCAATGATATGAAACTTTAGGAAACCATATGAA
Source organism: Staphylococcus sp. EG-SA-10 (assembly GCF_017151945.1). Lineage (NCBI taxonomy): Bacteria > Bacillati > Bacillota > Bacilli > Caryophanales > Staphylococcaceae > Staphylococcus > Staphylococcus sp. EG-SA-10. The sequence continues at coordinate 48,130 of NZ_JACVZJ010000012.1, read as the reverse complement.
ATGACCTTGTTTTTCTTTGGGATTCGTACGACAAGCAGATAGAGGTTGTAATGATATTCGATAGATATAGTATTGAATGTTTGCAAACTGAGGTTGAAGGACAGCTTTCGAGTAAAGAGGAGGATTTTCGAGTAGTATTATTTAATAAGAATTACAAGTTAAATAAAATACCTACTAATCAGAAGTTGTCAGAGATTGTAGAATTTTTATCAGATGGTAAGTTAGCAAGTAGGCTAGAAATTCAAGAAACAATGGGACTTCAAAAAAGTTATACATCTGAGTTAATTGCTGAACTGAAGAAGTTAGAGATTATCGGATCTGAAGGTAGAGGTCCGGGAACTAGATATTATTTAATTAGAGACTAATAAATTCATCAAGTGATAACCGGACGATAACCTATTGATATACATAAAAACATTGATAAATCAATATATTTACGACCGGACGATAACCGGACGATAATCGGACGATACGAGAGTATATACCACCGGACAGCAGTTTATTTAGTTACCCCTGAGTGATATTTGGTGCAATACTATGCAATCGGAAAAATTAGAAATCCTTTAGTATCAAGGCTTACGACAGTCTATACAATTGTACGAAACCCTAAAGTTTTTTGAACGTAAAAAACCAAATCTTAAAGCAGCTCGTCGTTCACCTCAATTCTCAAAACGTTAATTGTCGGACGAAATATACAAAATACCTCGATGTTATGTCGAGGTGTTTTTTTACGTTTGTGTGGGGAATATGGATTGTGTAGAGTATAATGAATTTTTCTTTATTTAATGTCTCAGGAATAGAATAAATTCAACTATGAATTATTGATTTACACGTATAATTTGTACATGCTTACACAATCAAAAGTGTACATTATTAAATTGTCATTTAGCTTGCGGAGGACGGATAATAATGTTCTAATCATAGTGGTTCAAGGGAAAGGGCTATCGGATGATAACCAGACGATAACTCAAGAACCATGATTTAAGAGTGTTATCAAAATAAGGAGTGACTTAATTGAAAGATTCTATATTTTGGAAGAAAGCTTTTATTCCTGTTTATTTTATTGTTGCGATGCTGGTGTTTCTACTTTTTAGGTTTTATATTAAAACAGATAACTTTTCTATATACTTAATGATTATCTTCTTAATTTGTTTAGGAACTGCATCTATCATTTATAACTATAAAAACTATCGATAAATATAAGTATGAAATGTATAAGTCACAGTTAGATCTAAGTCTTGCTGTGGCTTTTTATCGAAATGACAATTTTAAATCGCCAAAAACAGCATTTTCAAACCGCCATAAAACGACAATTTCAGCCCGCCATCGACTAAATACCAAACTCAAAGACATAGTAACAATCATCCTCATTAATCAATCCGACATTCTTCATAATCACACCGCACAAAATCTACTCATGCATTTTTGGAATACTTAGTATTACAAATAACGATTTTTATTCATCTTACAAAGGATATATAATGTACTGAAGGCAATTTTTATGTATTACAAATCTAATTATATATGTAAAGTTTTGATAAATATCATTAATTTTACATAACTATCATTAGATTACAAATCACAATGTAATTACATGTAATACACATCTACACATCACATTTGAAGGGAAATGAATATAAATGACTGATAAAAAGTACACTGCAGCCGATATGGTTATTGATACTTTGAAAAATAATGGGGTAGAATATGTTTTTGGTATTCCGGGTGCAAAGATTGACTATCTATTTAATGCTTTAATTGATGATGGTCCTGAACTTATTGTCACTCGTCATGAACAAAACGCCGCAATGATGGCGCAAGGTATTGGAAGATTAACAGGCAAACCGGGTGTAGTACTTGTTACAAGTGGCCCTGGTGTAAGTAATTTAACGACTGGACTTTTAACAGCTACATCTGAAGGGGATCCTGTCTTAGCGTTAGGTGGCCAAGTGAAACGTAATGATTTATTACGATTAACGCATCAAAGTATTGATAATGCTGCTTTATTAAAATACTCATCAAAATACAGTGAAGAAGTACAAGATCCTGAATCATTATCAGAAGTTATGACAAATGCAATTCGTATTGCTACTTCAGGAAAAAATGGCGCAAGTTTTATTAGTATTCCGCAAGACGTGATTTCTTCACCAGTTGAATCTAAAGCTATATCACTTTGCCAAAAACCAAATTTAGGAGTACCGAGTGAACAAGATATTAATGATGTCATTGAAGCGATTAAAAATGCATCATTTCCTGTTTTATTAGCTGGTATGAGAAGTTCTAGTGCTGACGAGACGAATGCCATTCGCAAGCTAGTAGAGCGTACGAATTTACCAGTTGTAGAAACATTCCAAGGTGCGGGTGTGATTAGTCGTGAATTAGAAAATCATTTCTTTGGGCGAGTGGGTTTATTCCGTAATCAAGTTGGTGATGAATTATTACGTAAAAGTGATTTAGTTGTTACAATCGGTTATGATCCTATAGAATATGAGGCTAGTAACTGGAATAAAGAATTAGATACGCAAATAATCAATATTGACGAAGTTCAAGCTGAAATTACTAATTATATGCAACCGAAAAAAGAATTGATTGGTAATATTGCTAAAACGATTGAAATGATTTCTGACAAAGTAGATGAACCATTTATAAATCAACAACATTTAGATGAATTAGAACAGTTAAGAGCGCATATTGATCAAGAAACTGGTATTAAAGCGAAGCATGAAGAAGGTATCTTGCACCCAGTTGAAATTATAGAATCTATGCAAAAGGTATTAACTGATGAAACAACAGTGACAGTTGATGTTGGTAGTCACTATATTTGGATGGCACGTAATTTCAGAAGTTACAATCCAAGACATTTATTATTTAGTAACGGTATGCAAACGCTTGGTGTAGCATTACCGTGGGCAATTTCAGCTGCGCTTGTACGCCCTAATACGCAAGTTGTATCCGTTGCTGGCGATGGAGGCTTTTTATTTTCATCACAAGATTTAGAAACAGCCGTACGTAAAAATCTAAACATTATTCAACTTATTTGGAACGATGGAAAATATAACATGGTTGAATTCCAAGAAGAAATGAAATATAAACGTTCATCAGGTGTCGACTTCGGTCCTGTAGATTTCGTAAAATATGCTGAATCATTTGGCGCAAAAGGTTTAAGAGTTACTAATCAAGAAGAATTAGAAGCGGCAATTAAAGAGGGCTATGAAACAGATGGTCCAGTATTAATTGATATACCTGTAAATTATAAAGATAATATCAAACTTTCAACAAATATGTTACCTGACGTATTTAACTAAAACAAAGATAAATGTTAATGAGGAGTGGGAAATTATATGGCTAGTGTTTTATATCAACATGGTACATTAGGCACATTAATGGCAGGTTTATTAAAAGGAACTGCATCAATAAATGAATTATTGCAACATGGTGATTTAGGTATCGCTACACTAACAGGTTCAAATGGTGAGGTCATCTTTTTAGATGGAAAAGCTTATCATGCAAATGAACATAAAGAATTTGTGGAATTAAAAGGTGATGAGTTAACACCATATGCAACTGTAACTAAATTCGTAGCAGATACAAGCTATGAAACGAAAGATAAATCTTCTGAAGCAGTTTTTGCAGAAATTAAGGAAAAGATGTTGAGTGAAAATTTATTTTCTGCAGTAAAAATTTCAGGTGTGTTTAAAAAAATGCATGTACGTATGATGCCGGCACAAGAGCCACCTTATACACGTTTAATTGATTCAGCTAGAAGACAACCTGAACAAACTGAAACATACGTCAAAGGTTCAGTCGTTGGGTTCTTTACACCAGAACTATTCCATGGTATCGGGTCAGCAGGATTCCATGTACACTTTGCAAATGATGATCGTAACTTTGGTGGACATGTCTTAGATTTTGAAGTAGAAGATGTTAAGGTAGAAATCCAAAATATAGAAACATTTGAACAGCATTTTCCAATTCAAGATGAAGATTTCATAAATGCAAATATTGACTATAAAGATATTGCAGACGAAATTAGAGAAGCTGAATAATGAATGCGGAAATGTAATGATGGATTATAAAAATTGAAGCATTGACTTCATAATGTTCGATTTGGAAATTAAGTAATGATAAAAGGTTGATTAATACGGTTAATCATGTTTGTCATAGAGCAAACGTCTAAGTAATAACATAAATCCCTTCACTATTAACGGTAGTGAGGGGATTTATTTGTGTTCTAGCTATTTGTAATTTGCTGTTATGTTAGATTATAAATTACGGAAGACATTCATATCGAATTTACTTTAGCATAGGCCAATCTAATCTATTGTCAGTATAAGCAATCAATAATAAATTACAAGTTCAATCATTTGTTTCATACTAAAAAGACAAACGCAATTTTTCAGCGTTTGCCTTGTATAACTATTTTCATTTTCAAATTATTATTTAACTACAATTTGTATTTGTTTGATTGTACTTGGATCAATTGAATTTTTAGCGTTGTCATTTTTCTTTAGATTCACTACTTTTTTATTACCATCATTCAAAGTAAGTGTATAAGTTGCTGTTTGCGCATTATTAATTTTTTCTGTTGTAACACCACGTTGAGAAGCTAATTCATTTTTTACTTTACTGTCAATTTCTTGATAAAGTACCTTTTTATTTTCTGGAAAAACAAAGTAAGTTCGATGTAATGCAGTAATACCATCTACTGAAATCGTGTAAGGAATAGTGTGATAACCATCCATTGTCATTTCTTTATAGCCGTTATTACTATCTGCAGATGCTTCGTGACTAGGTAATGCAGCTCCGACCGATGATAATAATCCCAATGCTAAAGTGGCAGTAACAAATGATTTTAGTTTCATATCTCAATCTCCTTTTAAAGTTGTGGTATATTACACTATTTATATAACACGTTTCATAAAGTTTAAAACATACTTTTTGATTTTTTTATATTTTTGAATTTTAGTAATAGTTTTTAACGAGGAATATGACTCGTGTATTTTGAAAAAGGAATTATAATAAACCATCATGTTACTATAATTTTAAATCATTAATTATCATCTTTATTTAATGTTTGTTGTAATTCAAAGTAATACTTTGAATTGCCGGTACTAAAATAGTTAAACCATGCATCTAAAGTAGAATGTTTAAATACATCTAGATGATGTAGTATATCTTTTGTCCACATTAGTGCACCAGTTGAGCTTGCAGTAATTAAATTTTTATGAGATACAGATGGTTGATCAATATATAATTTTTGTCCATGGTAATTTGAAGAAAAACTTTCTAGATATAATAAGTCATTACTCGTATGATAATGTTCATTTAATATACCAATATCAGCTAGCGGAATTGTTGCTCCGCATATAGCCGCAACATAGCCACCATTTGATAAAACTTCTTTAGCAATTTTTATTACAGGTAAATGTTTTGAATCATTCCATGTGTCTGAGCCTGGTAGTATTAGAAAAGTGTCTTTAGAAATACTAATTTCCTCAATTAAGCATTCGGGCTTAATATTAATACCTCCCATTGTAGTAATAGGTGTTTTTGAGTTACTAACCATTTCTATGTTTATTGTTTGAGCATCTTTTTTAAAGAATCGCTTAGAGTTTAACTCGGCTAAAATATTACTTATTTCCCAGTCTGCTAAACCATCTATAATATAAAAATATACATTCTTCATAATTATCCTCCTGTAGTTGAATTTGATATCATTATAAGAGATAAAAGTGACCAACTGTATGGCAACAATTAAAAGTCAGGTGGAATTTAGATGAAAATTAGTCGGCTAATTAGTATTATATTGTTATTAAATGAGAGAAAACGTGTAAGTGCTCATGAGTTGTCAGAATTAATGGAAGTATCACAACGTACAATTTATCGAGATATAGAAGCGATAAATATAGCTGGAATACCTGTTTATTCTATTCCAGGTGTCGGTGGTGGCTTTGAAATTATGGAAAATTTTAAAATAGATAAAAATACATTTACTGAAAATGAATTGGCAAGTCTTTTAATTAGTAACTCTAATTTTCCGGAAAAACTAAAGAATAATGATTTTTTTAACACAAATCTAAAAATTAAAAGTTTAATACCGAAAGATAAGCTAAATTCAATAGAAACACAAGTAGAACAATTTCAATTAGATTCTAATCATTGGAATGAATTAAGAAATATAGATGAACAACTGATTAAATTTAAAAACGCTATACAAAACAATCAGGTATTAAAAATTAAATATATTAATCATTTAGGAAATAAAACAGAAAGAGAAGTCGAACCATATCAACTTATTTTAAAAGCAGGACATTGGTATTGTTATGTTTATTGTTATTTAAGAGATGATTTTAGATTACTTAAATTAAATCGAGTTATACATTTGCAAGAATTAGAAAGCAAATTTATTAAAAAAATGTATATAGACCCATTATTATCTACAAATAGGATCTTTGAAAAATTAAAAATGACAATTAAACTTCGCGTACACGAATCAATTGTTGAACGTTTATTAGATTTCTGTGATTACGATAGCTTTAGGCAAGAAAATAATCGATATTATGTAGTTGACTTCCCATTCATCGACAACTCATATTACTTTGGATTAATTTTAAGTTTTGGAGATAAGTGTGAAGTTATAGAACCAACTGAAATTAGAAATAAAATGAAACAAACAATTAAAAAAATGGCGGATAATTATAAGTAGTTAGATTACAATAATTAAATGAGGAGAAACTTGCTGAATGCCTTGGTAAATCGATTTATAAATAATCGAGAACTTATCAAGGGTGATGTGGTCTGCGGATTACAAGGTGAATGATGGCGATACTTATAAAATCTCGACACTATAAAAATGGTATAGTGCCGAGATTTTCTTGCTTATTTAGTTAATTCAAAGCATACGCCGGATTCATTAGTAGTCGATGCATTTTTATTTGTAATAGAGTATCCAGTCATTGAAATTTTAGATTCAATATCTGAAGCGGTATTTGTAGATTCGGGATTATAGAAGCTACATTCATAAGTTTTATCATCTTTCTTTTTAAGAATAAACATTCCTTTGACTTTAACTTCGACTTTAGTACCATTAATTTCAAAAGTTTTAGCGCTATCACTATAATTGACACCAGCCCAAACCGATTCATTATCTTTCACAACGTGGAAGTCATCATCTTGTTTAACGACAGTTACTTGGCTTGCTTTGGATTTAAAATTATCTTTTGTTATTCCTGGATACAACACATATCCATATTTATCATCTGTATTAGAATGCTTTTGAGTTACTTCATAATACTCATCTTTTTTGTCTTCTGATTTTTGACTTTTATTTATTTCTTTCCACTTACCAGTATGACTTTCTTTTGTTACAGTTATTTTCGGTTTGTTTAAAAAATGATAGCCTATATTGTTTTTAGGTTTATTGGTTGACTCTAAAAAGACAGAATTGGTTTCCTGATTATCGGAAGCGGTTGTTTGTTTATCGTCTGTATATAACGTATACCCATTCGATTTGCGATTTTCAATCGTTGTAACTGGATTCTTTGATGAATCAGTACTTTTAATGCCAGTTCCTAAGAAGACAATTTTATCGTTTAATATGAAATATGATTTTTTGGCAGTTAAAGTTTTGTCCTGATTTTCAAAATCCATTCCGATACTAGCATGTTGGTCATCGAATTTTGTTCCGCCTACAAAAGTTTTACTCGACTTTTTATCATCCGTATCTTTTAATATTTCATTATCTAAAGTTGTAGTACCTGCTAAACGTTTCATATCAGCTGTTGCCCAGAAGTTATCACGGTAGTGTTTCACATCGCTATTGTATAAATAAGACATTCCAGCACCAGTATGCCAACCTTTTAAGTTTTCATTATTGATACTTTCGTAACGTGCGACGTTTTTCGACGTCATACTTAAACCAAGTGCAAAGTCTAAGTCTTTATTGTGATAGGTGACACGATCCATGTCATTATATATTTTAAGTTGTTGTGTTAAATCGTTAGTAGAAAGAGTGCTGTCTTCCATTAAAGCCTTCATTTTATCTATGTCTGAATAAGAGCTTAAATAATCGTTTTGTTTATAACTTGAATCAGATTTAACTGAAGTTTTGACAATTTTTTTATATTTAGCTTTTGTTGAATTATCCATGGCATCACTCAATCTCAACAATGATTTCATTACAGTTGCAGATGCTGAGTGACTCGTTTCATTTTCTCGGCTAATAGCTCTACCACGTGATAAGTCCATCATTTCACTTTTATAAATGAGTGGCATAAATCCGTCATCAATCCACGACTTTAATGTTGTATCATTTTGATTACTATCTTTAAAAGGTGTTGCTTTTATCGTCGGCATCATTTGAGAAATACCCTCTAAGAGTACAACGCCATAAGCACCAGTGTATGGGACGTCTTGATGATCAATGTAAGAGCCGTCTTTATAGAATCCATTACGTTCTTTACCAGTTGCATTACTTTGAACGTAAGTGAAGACTTTATTAAATGAATCTATTGAATTTTTCGTCATATCTTTATCTTCTTCGATAATACTTTCTAAAAGTTTTACTTTAGCAATGTCTACTAAATTTCCGCCTTTAGCTTGTTCAGGTTGTCCTACTGATGATAATATTTTGTCACTTTCTGGGGCGAAAGTTTTAATAGGGGCAGTATATTTTTTCTTTTCATCACTTGAAATATCACCATTCAGTAATATTAGGGTATTTGTTAATGATTTAGGTGTTCCAATTTCATAATCCCACCAATTTAAATTGGTATTCTTGCCAGTTGTTTTATTTTTAAAGTTTGAAGTCAGAGCAGCAACTTTTTTATCTGGCTCTTTTCCATAGGCATTTTTATGCAGCCACTCAAGGGCATCTTTCACTTTCTTCTTATTTTCGTCATTTTTTAAAGTGGTTTTAGGATGCTTCATCGCTTCTGCGATTTTCTCAATATTACGATAGGTACGAGTCATATGAGAAGAATTAGTTTCAAGGTTTTCCGCTCCTGCCCACAAGTATTTCCTATCACTTTCAGTTTTCATTTCCTTGAGTAATTTCTCTGCCTCTTTCTCCGTAGCATCAAACTTCTTCTTCATTGCGTCATTCTTCTCATCATACTTATTATAACCGTAGTTAACATCTAGCCATGTGTTCCTCAACTTTTCATAATCTGGCGTTTGAACATTCGTATTAGCCACAGCAATTTGATGTTTATCAATACTTCTAAATTCACCACCATTCAAAATAATCACACCAGCCATTAATAACGTAATGGTAGATAATTTTTGCCATTTCTTCATTCTATATGTCATTGACATGTCTCCTTTTTGTGTTGCGCGTGCGCAATGAATATTATGATTAAATAATGATTCAATTTTTCAAAATTCGTTAACGTATACAAATGACTGTCTACTGTCAAACAATCCTCAAAGAATGTTGATGCATATAAACAATCGATCACCCAAATTTTCCGCATCACCCAAAAATTGCAACGAAAATAATTTTTAAAAAATTAAATATTATCAATCTTAGTGATTATATCATTTTAAATATTTAAGTTATACAATTTTTAAAGTAATTAAAAACGATGAAATGTAAAATGTTAAAAAAGAGACAAATTTAAATTTGAGTAATAAAATAAGAAGTATTCAAACAAAGATGACAATATATAAAGCAACATTACTTTAGATGCCCAAATATAGCTGAAAGGATAGTCGCAATGAAAACTAAAGAAGTCGTAGCGCTCATGAATATATCTCAAGACACTTTAAGATATTATGAAAAGGTTGGTGTGATTCCACCTGTTAATCGAGATGAAAATGGATATAGAATATATAATGATAGTGATTTAAATTGGATTTATTTAGTGAAAAATTTGCGAAATGCAGGCGTCAGTATTGAATCGCTTATCGAATTTTGTAGGTTAGCGCAGCTTCCTAAAAATGAAAATATTCAAACACAGCAAAAGCAAATTTTAAATAAGTAACTCGAAGAATTAAATGAAAACTTAAAGACAATTCATGATGCGAGAGATTTACTACAATATAAAATTGATAATTATGATAATCATATTGCTAAAATCAATGCTAGTGATAATCATGATGACAATGTTGAACGTCTTTGGGAGAGAAAGTAATACTATGGTTTGCTATAGAGTTTGCTCCATGGTTTATAGTGAGCTTACAAGAAAAAAGAGGTTCATTTTATGAATCATATTGAAATAAGTAAAGATGTAAAGATACCAGTATTAGGTTTCGGAGTATTTCAAATTCCTCAAGAACAAACAGCAGAAGCGGTTAAAGAAGCAATTAAAGCGGGTTATAGACATATTGATACAGCACAAAGTTATTTAAATGAAACTGAAGTAGGTCAAGGTATTGAAGCTTCAGGTATTGATAGAAGTGAACTATTCATTACGACTAAAGTATGGATTGAAAATGTTAACTATGAAGATACTATCAAATCAATCGAACGATCATTACAACGATTAAATTTGGACTATCTTGATCTAGTGCTTATTCACCAACCTTATAATGATGTATATGGCTCATGGCGTGCATTAGAAGAGTTAAAAGAAAATGGTAAAATTAAAGCAATCGGTGTATCTAACTTCGGCGTTGATCGAATTGTAGATTTAGGTATTCACAATCAAATTCAACCACAAGTGAACCAAATAGAAATTAATCCATTCCATCAACAAGAAGAACAAGTTGCAGCACTTCAACAAGAAAATGTTGTGGTAGAAGCTTGGGCACCATTTGCAGAAGGTAAAAATCAATTATTCCAAAATCAATTGTTGCAGGCCATTGCAGATAAATACAACAAATCAATTGCACAAGTTATTTTACGCTGGTTAGTAGAACGTGACATTGTTGTACTCGCAAAATCAGTGAATCCAGAACGTATGGCTCAAAACTTAGATATATTTGATTTTGAACTTACAGAAGAAGATAAACAACAAATTGCGACATTAGAAGAAAGTAATAGCCAATTTTTCTCACATGCTGATCCAGAGATGATTAAAGCACTTACAAGCAGAGAATTAGATGTTTAATCATAATATAACAAAGTAAATAATTTACATTACACTAACCTGAAACTTGGATGTTAAAGTCTATGTTTTAGGTTATTTTTTACTCTTAAAAAGTTAAAGGAGCAAGCAAATAAGTTATTATGAATTTTTGTACTATGCAATTACTTATCTAAGGTTATAATTAGATAATTAATATGTCTTGGTATTACTTATCTAATAAGTTGTATAGCAGGTGGCGATATGACATATATACACTTTTCTATTATTACATTAATTACAGGTATCATTATGCATATGACAATGTACTTTGTATCATTTGAATGTCGGAAAATGCCATTATTTATGACGATTATTTTTACAATCTAAAAGCAGTAAAGACTCATAATATAACCAAAAACATTAATAAAAGTTTGTTAAATGATAAGGGGATGAGTATTGGTAAATTTACTCAAAAGGTTTAAGGGAAAAATCCTACCTGGAGAGATCCAAAAACTAAATGGACTATTTCCAAAAATAAAGGGCAATCACATGGTGGTTCTTATTGGAAGTTAATAAATAACAAAGGAAAAAGAATAGCTTCTGTAACTAAAGAAGGAAAAATCTTAAGGGAATAAGGTGTTGTAAATTATGTGCTTTGATATAAATAATTTGGATATAAAAAAGTTGAATTTTAGAAAGGTAAAAAACGCAATTCATTTAAGTTTAAGTGGCGATAAATACCAGTTTTTGGAGGACGGTAAAACTATCAATAATACTTATTTTTTAGCTGTATATGATAATGCAATAAACATTTTTGAAGATTTGTTTTCGCCTTCTGATTCTATAAATTTGGTTCATGTAGTATATGTTTATAGTGAACCTTATAAGAAAACAAATGTTATAAAAAAATTTACATCGTTAACAATAGATGAATTGTATTACTTTAAAGAATATAAAAAGGAGAAGGATGATAATATTTTGTGCGAGGAGTGTTCATATAAGTGTTCCATAAAAGATATAAAATATAAAAAATTACTAAAAGCTATATCCAATCAAGACTTTAAAGGGTTAGTTCCAAATATCAATCAGAATGATAATTATTCTGAAATATATATAATTAACAATACTAAAAACTTAATATATCATTTATATGATGATAGAGGTCTATGGCTAGCTTTTAATAATAATGAAGATTATGCAAGATATTCTGAAAAATATAATGATTTAATATTGGAATTTGATAACGAAGATATCTGATTTTTTAATCTAACAAATGACAAACCATTAAAAGTAGCATCCCAACATCAAACAAAAAACAATCCATCAAATAAAAATCGCTACAAAACCAAGGCATTTTGCACGCTATAATTAAAGTTTTCCACTCATTTTAATTCCGAATTCCAAATGTCGAATTCCGAAAACCAAACACCGAATTCCAAAAACGCAACTACAAAATAAAAAGCATTTCCCTACTACTCGGGAAATGCTTTTTACGTACTGATTACTCTGTCATTAATGATTTTACAACGGAAACCATGTCGTCATGTATGACCAAAGTAGCGTCGTTATCATAAGGTGTTCGATCTTTATTGATAATAATTAAATTGTCGCCTTTAAAATTTGATATTAATCCTGCGGCAGGTTGTACAACGAGTGATGAACCTAGTACAACAAGGGTGTCAGCATGTTCAATTTTATTTAATGCCCGTATGATGGTAGGTTGATCTAACATTTCACCGTATAATACGATGTCGGGTCGAATGGCACCACCACAATTATCACAATGTTTCAAAGTTATATCAATGACATCTGACTTCGTATAAGATTTATGACATGCATTACAATAAAAACGATTTAACGTGCCATGTAATTCATCAACATGTTGACTTCCAGCGTCTGAGTGCAAACCATCGATATTTTGCGTGATGACACCTAATGATTGTTGATTACGTTCTAATTTTGCAATCCAATCATGAACGATATTTGGCATCGTATCGACAAATAGTAAGCGCTTATGGCAGAAATTGATAAAACCTTCAGGATCATCTTCTAAATAATCACGGCTTAACAAGTATTCTGGCGAAAGCCCATCTTTTGAAATTTCATCAAATAAGCCACCCATTGAACGGAAATCTGGAATACCACTTGCGACAGATACACCAGCACCTGTGAAAAATGTAATACGATTCGAACTATCTAAAATATGTTTTAGTGTCTTTAAATCATTTTCCAAATTAAACACCCCATCAAAATAATGAATGATTTATAACGTCTTTTGCTTTTATTATAGTATATTCATTTTACGATTATCAAAGGCGCAGTTTAAACAGTTCTTTTTAAAAATGAATTATACATATAATCGAACAGTTAAATTATATTAGTTTTTACGCAATTTTTATTATAGAATAAGCATGTATATTAAAATTGATGTCTAAACATAAAAGGTAATGCGCAATCGCCTAAATAAAGGAGGCAATTTTACATTGAATAAACATGAACGTTTGGACGAAATTGCTAAACTAGTGAATAAAAAGGGCACGATAAGAACGAATGAAATCGTCGAAGGTTTAAATGTGTCTGATATGACAGTTCGAAGAGATTTAATTGAATTGGAAAATAAAGGGATTTTAACGAAGATTCATGGTGGTGCACGCAGTAATTCAACATTTCAGTATAAAGAAATATCGCATAAAGAAAAACATACTCGTCAAATTGCAGAAAAACGATTTATAGCTAGAAAAGCTGCATCATTAATTGAAGATGGGGATACTTTGTTTTTCGGACCGGGAACAACAGTGGAACTATTAGCAGAAGAAGTCAATCATCATACGCTCACAATTATAACGAATTGTTTGCCGGTGTATAAAATTTTGTTGGAAAAACAAACAGCACATTTTCGTGTCTATTTAATTGGTGGTGAAATGCGCCATATTACAGAAGCATTTGTAGGTGAAATGGCGAATGCTATGTTGGAAAAACTAAGATTTAGCAAGATGTTCTTTAGTAGTAACGCAGTAAATAAAGGTGCTGTGATGACATCTACATTAGATGAAGCCTATACGCAACAATTGGCACTAAGTAATTCAATTGAAAAATACTTGCTAATTGATCATACGAAAGTTGGCAAAGAAGATTTTACATCATTTTGTCAGTTAAACGAATTGACTGCAGTGGTTATGGATTATGAAGATGAAGAAAAAGTAGAAACGATTAAAACATATATTGAAGTAGTCGACTAAATTAAAAATATAACTGCATTGTTAAAATATGTGTCTATATGCTCATAAGTGAATGTGAATTTGCATTCATTTATGGGCTATTTTTTATGCAAATTTATGTAAACGGGAACCCCGACAAAGTTTTACTACAATTTCAGACGAATACCTAATTAAAACAACACCACAATTTGAATGTTCACTTATTGTTTGAAAATATGCCATAAACAAACAGATTATAAACATATTGTGTTGATTTATTGTTTGTTTATGTTTATAATTTAAACGTAATCAAATTGAAAGCCTTTTCTCAAGATTTTCATAACCTACAAATAAACATGTCATATTTTAAGAAAGGTATTTCAAAATTAAAGTAAAAAGGAGTCTTATTATGGCGATTATTATTGGTTCAGATGAAGCTGGCAAACGATTAAAAGAAGTCATCAAATCATACTTATTAGACAATAAATATGACGTTGTTGACGTAACAGAAGGACAGGAAGTTGACTTTGTTGATGCAACTTTGGCTGTAGCAAAAGATGTTCAAAGTCAAGAAGGTAACTTAGGTATTGTTATCGATGCATTTGGTGCAGGTAGCTTTATGGTTGCTACAAAAATCAAAGGCATGATTGCTGCTGAAGTATCAGATGAACGCTCTGGATATATGACTAGAGGCCATAACAATTCAAGAATGATCACTATGGGATCTGAAATTGTTGGAGACACATTAGCGAAAAATGTTGTTAAAGGTTTTGTTGAAGGTAAATACGATGGTGGTAGACACCAAATCCGCGTAGATATGCTTAATAAAATGTGCTAAGGAGGAAAAATTACTATGAAGATTGCATTAGGATGCGACCATATTGTTACAGATACAAAAATGCGTGTATCTGAATTTTTAAAATCAAAAGGACATGAAGTCATTGACGTAGGAACATACGATTTCACAAGAACACATTATCCAATTTTTGGTAAAAAAGTTGGAGAACAAGTTGTTAGCGGTAATGCAGACTTAGGTGTTTGTATTTGTGGAACAGGTGTTGGTATTAACAATGCTGTAAATAAAGTACCTGGCGTTCGTTCAGCGCTAGTACGTGATATGACATCAGCGTTATATGCTAAAGAAGAATTAAATGCGAACGTTATTGGCTTTGGTGGACGTATTATTGGTGAGTTATTAATGTGCGATATTATCGATGCATTTATTAGTGCTGAATATAAACCAACTGAAGAGAACAAAAAATTAATCGCTAAAATTAAACATTTAGAAACAAGCAATGCAGATCAAGCTGATCCACATTTCTTTGATGAATTCTTAGAAAAATGGGACAGAGGCGAATACCACGATTAAGGGACGACACATATGATTTTAACTTTAACATTAAATCCATCCGTTGATATTTCATACCCATTAACAGCATTGAAATTAGATGATGTTAATCGTGTTCAAGAAGTAAGTAAAACAGCTGGTGGTAAAGGTTTAAATGTAACAAGAGTACTTGCGCAAGTAGGTGAGCCAGTCCTTGCGAGTGGTTTTATTGGCGGTGAATTAGGTCAATTTATTGCTAAAAAATTAGATCATGCCGGCATCAAGCATGCATTTTATAACATTAAGGGTGAAACACGAAACTGCATTGCAATTTTACATGAAGGACAACAAACAGAAATTTTAGAGCAGGGACCGGAGATTGATAATCAAGAGGCTGCAGGATTTATTAAACATTTTGAGCAATTACTAGAAAAAGTTGAAGCAGTTGCTATTTCAGGTAGCTTACCAAAAGGATTAAATCAAGATTATTATGCACTAATCATTGAACGATGCCAAAACAAAGGTGTGCCTGTGATATTAGACTGCTCGGGTGCAACTTTGCAAACAGTATTAGAAAACCCTTATAAACCAACAGTCATTAAACCAAACATTTCTGAACTATATCAATTGCTTAACCAGCCACTTGATGAAAGTTTAGAAAGTTTGAAACAGGCAGTGTCACAACCCTTATTCGAAGGGATTGAGTGGATTATTGTGTCTTTAGGTGCACAAGGTGCGTTCGCTAAGCACAATCATACATTCTATAGAGTGAATATTCCGACAATAAGTGTATTAAATCCGGTTGGTTCAGGTGATTCTACGGTTGCTGGAATTACTTCAGCAATTCTTAATCATGAAAACGACCACGATTTACTAAAAAAAGCCAATACTTTAGGCATGCTGAATGCGCAAGAAGCACAAACAGGTTATGTCAATTTAAATAATTATGATGATTTATTCAATCAAATTGAAGTTTTAGAGGTGTAAAAAATGTCAAAATCGAATCAAAAAATCGCATCAATTGAACAATTAAGTAATAACGAAGGTATCATTTCTGCATTAGCATTTGATCAACGTGGTGCTTTAAAGCGCATGATGGCAAAACATCAAACTGAAGAGCCAACTGTAGCTCAAATTGAACAATTAAAAGTATTAGTTGCGGAAGAATTAACACAATATGCATCTTCAATTTTATTAGATCCTGAATATGGTTTACCAGCTTCAGATGCACGTAACAAAGATTGTGGATTATTACTTGCTTATGAAAAAACTGGATATGACGTAAACGCTAAAGGTCGTTTACCTGACTGTTTAGTAGAGTGGTCTGCAAAACGTTTAAAAGAACAAGGTGCAAATGCTGTTAAATTCTTACTTTACTATGATGTTGATGATACTGAAGAAATTAACATTCAAAAGAAAGCATACATTGAAAGAATCGGTTCAGAATGTGTTGCAGAAGATATTCCATTCTTTTTAGAAGTATTAACATACGATGACAACATTCCTGATAACGGTAGTGTTGAATTCGCAAAAGTTAAGCCTAGAAAGGTTAACGAAGCAATGAGATTATTCTCAGAACCACGCTTTAACGTTGATGTATTGAAAGTTGAAGTACCAGTAAACATGAAGTATGTAGAAGGCTTTGCTGAAGGTGAAGTGGTTTATACAAAAGAGGAAGCGGCACAACACTTTAAAGATCAAGATGCAGCAACTCATTTACCATACATTTACTTAAGTGCTGGTGTTTCTGCGGAATTATTCCAAGAAACTTTAAAATTTGCTCACGAAGCTGGTGCTAAATTCAACGGTGTACTTTGTGGCCGTGCTACATGGTCTGGTGCAGTTCAAGTATACATTGAACAAGGTGAAGATGCTGCTCGTGAATGGTTACGTACTACTGGTTTCAAAAATATTGATGACTTAAATAAAGTATTAAAAGATACTGCGACATCTTGGAAACAAAGAAAATAAGTTTAAAAGGGGATTAATGCTATGAATAGAGAAGAAGTCCAATTATTAGGTTTTGAAATTGTTGCATTTGCAGGGGATGCACGTTCTAAGTTTTTAGAAGCATTAACAGCAGCTCAAGCTGGAGATTTTGCAAAAGCAGATGCATTGATTGAAGAAGGAAACAATTGCATTGCTGAAGCGCATAGAGCACAAACAAGCTTGTTAGCTAAAGAAGCGCAAGGTGATGATATTGCATACAGTGTGACGATGATGCATGGTCAAGACCATTTAATGACAACAATTTTACTGAAAGATTTAATGAAGCATTTATTAGAATTTTATAAAAGAGGGTGATGACAATGATGCAAAAATTGATCGCACAAATTGAAAAAGGGAAGCCATTTTTCGAGAAATTATCACGTAACATATATTTAAGAGCCATCCGTGATGGATTTATTTCTGCAATGCCTGTCATCTTATTCTCAAGTATCTTTCTATTAATTGCATATGTGCCAAATATATTTGGTTTTAAATGGGATAAAGGCATGGAAGCCATTTTAATGAAACCATATAACTATACGATGGGGCTTGTAGCATTTTTAGTAGCAGGAACGACAGCGAAATCTTTAACAGATTCATTTAACCGTAAGGTAGAAAGTACAAATCAAATTAACTTTATTTCTACAATGCTAGCAGCGATGTGTGGATTCTTGTTCTTAGCTTCTGATCCAGCCAAAGATGGTGGATTCTTAAGTGCATTTATGGGAACTAAAGGTTTATTAACAGCATTCTTATCAGCATTTGTAACTGTAATTGTTTATAACTTCTGTGTGAAGCGCAATATTACAATTAAAATGCCGAAAGAAGTACCGCCGAATATTTCACAAGTATTTAAGGACTTAATTCCATTTTCAGCGGTAATCATCATTCTTTATGCATTAGATTTAGTCATTCGCAACAGCTTTAAATCAAATGTAGCGGAAGGTATTTTAAAATTATTCGAACCATTATTTACAGCAGCAGATGGATGGATTGGTGTCACAATTATCTTTGGTGCCTTTGCATTATTCTGGTTTGTAGGAATTCATGGTCCATCAATAGTAGAACCAGCAATTGCAGCCATTACATATGCGAATATCGAAGCGAACTTCAAGTTGCTTCAAGCTGGAGAACACGCAGATAAAATTATTACATCAGGTACACAAATGTTTATCGTTACTTTTGGGGGTACGGGTGCAACATTGGTCGTCCCGTTCATGTTTATGTGGATGACGAAATCTAAACGAAACAAAGCGATTGGACGTGCATCAGTTGTACCAACATTCTTTGGTGTAAACGAACCAATTTTATTTGGTGCACCACTAGTATTGAATCCTGTGTTCTTTATTCCATTTGTATTAGCACCAATTGTTAACGTATGGATTTTCAAACTTTTCGTTGAAGTGTTAGGAATGAATAGTTTTAGTGTGAATTTACCTTGGACAACACCAGGTCCATTGGGCATTATCATGGGTACAGGTTTTGGTTTATGGTCATTCGTACTAGCTATTACTTTGATTGTTGTAGATATTATTATTTACTACCCATTCCTAAAAGTTTATGATAGTGAAATTCTTGATGAAGAAGAAGGACGTAAAGAAAGTTATTCAGATTTAAAAGAAAAAGTTGCAGCAAACTTTGATACGAAAAAAGCTGATTCAATTTTAGCGGCAAGTGGTGTATCAGACGATGCAGCTAAAGCTTCAAATATCACAGAACAAACAAATGTCTTAGTACTTTGTGCCGGTGGTGGTACAAGTGGATTATTAGCCAACGCACTTAATAAAGCAGCTGAAGAATATCATGTGCCAGTGAAAGCGGCAGCTGGCGGATATGGCGCACATATGGACATTATGAAAGAGTACCAATTAATCATTTTAGCGCCACAAGTTGCGTCTAACTATGAAGATATTAAGCAAGATACAGATAGATTAGGTATTAAATTAGCGAAGACTCAAGGTGCTGAATATATCAAATTGACACGAGATGGCCAAGCAGCCCTTGATTTCGTTCAACAACAATTTGAAAATTAAGAATAGGAGTTTTTCATATGACTAAAACATTACCTGAAGATTTTATTTTTGGTGGAGCAACAGCAGCATATCAAGCAGAAGGTGCGACAAATACGGATGGTAAAGGTCGTGTAGCATGGGATACGTATTTAGAAGAAAACTATTGGTACACTGCAGAACCAGCGAGTGATTTTTATAACAGATATCCAGTGGATTTAGAATTAAGTGAAAAATTCGGTGTTAATGGTATCCGTATTTCAATTGCATGGTCTCGTATCTTCCCAAATGGATATGGCGAAGTTAACCCTAAAGGTGTTGAGTATTACCATAAGTTATTTGCGGAGTGTCATAAACGTCATGTTGAACCATTTGTAACATTGCATCATTTTGATACACCAGAAGTGTTACACAAAGATGGCGATTTTCTAAATCGCAAAACGATTGACTACTTTGTAGATTATGCTGAATATTGTTTTAAAGAATTCCCAGAAGTAAAATATTGGACTACATTCAATGAAATTGGACCAATTGGTGATGGCCAATATTTAGTAGGTAAATTCCCTCCAGGTATTAAATATGATTTTGAAAAAGTATTCCAATCACATCATAACATGATGGTGGCTCATGCTAGAGCAGTAAAATTATTTAAAGATGGCGGATACAAAGGAGAAATTGGTGTTGTACACGCATTGCCAACAAAATATCCGTTCGATCCATCAAATCCTGAAGATGTTCGTGCAGCAGAATTAGAAGATATCATCCATAATAAATTCATCTTAGATGCAACATATTTAGGTAAGTATTCTCGTGAAACGATGGAAGGTGTGCAACATATCTTATCTGTTAATGGCGGTAAATTAAATATTACAGATGAAGATTATGCCATTTTAGATGCAGCCAAAGATTTAAACGACTTCTTAGGCATCAATTACTACATGAGTGACTGGATGAGAGGTTACGATGGAGAATCTGAAATCACGCATAATGCGACAGGTGATAAAGGCGGTTCTAAATACCAACTTAAAGGTGTCGGACAACGTGAATTTGATGTCGACGTACCTCGCACAGACTGGGACTGGATGATCTATCCTCAAGGTTTATATGATCAAATCATGCGTGTTGTTAAAGATTATCCTAACTATCATAAGATTTATATCACTGAAAATGGTTTAGGATATAAAGATGAATTTATTGAATCTGAAAAAACAGTTCATGATGATGCACGTATTGATTATGTAAGACAACATTTAAACGTTATTGCAGATGCTATTAAAGATGGTGCAAATGTAAAAGGTTACTTTATTTGGTCATTAATGGATGTGTTCTCTTGGTCAAATGGTTATGAAAAACGATATGGTTTATTCTATGTCGATTTTGAGACTCAAGAACGCTATCCTAAGAAAAGTGCTTATTGGTACAAAGAGTTAGCCGAAACAAAAGAAATTAAATAATTAGAGATATTAAAAGGCCTATCAGTCGAGTGCTGGTAGGTCTTTATTTATAAAAAGAGATAAATTAAACATGCATATACATATTTATATATTAATCAATGGGTGACACACGATTGAAAGTTAAATAAGCAATCAATTAACAAACGTTAACGGACAACTTTCCAAAGTCATCTTTAAAGTTAATGATGTATTCAAAATCAACTAAAGGACATTTTTAATCACATCCTTTATACTTAAATAAAAGACATGAATGGGAGTTAAAAGTGTGAAGAAAATTTTTGTAATTAGTACGACATTGTTAGCGGTCGCTATTATTATAGGCACTATTATTACGGTTGTGTTTAGTCAACGACAGGCACAAACATTTAAAATACAACAACAGCAATTTGTTAAAAAGCCAATTCCGACATTGTTTTTACATGGATTTGGTGGTAGTGCCAACTCTGAAAAATTTATGGTGAAGCAAGCAGAAAAAAGAGGGGTAACTAAAGATATCATCACTGCTTACGTTTCAAAGGATGGTGCAGTGACATTTAAAGGGAAACTAAGAAAAGATGCAGTGAATCCTATTGTGAAAATTGAACTTGAAAATAACAGACAAGGCTATTTGGATAAGAATGCTGCGTGGTTTAAAAATGTACTGACTAAGTTACAATCTGAATACAATTTCGATAAATTCAACTTTGTCGGTCACTCAATGGGGAACTTAACATTTGCACAATATATGATGACATATGGTAACGACAAGTCACTGCCACAGTTAAACAAGCAAGTGAATATTGCAGGGACATTTAATGGTGTTTTAAATATGAATGAAGATGTCAATGAAATCACAGTTGATAAAGATGGTAAACCAAGTCGAATGAATCAACCTTATCAGCAATTACGCGTGCTAAAAGATATTTATAAAGGTAAAGGTATCGAAGTGCTAAATATTTATGGAGATTTGAAAGATGGTACACATTCAGACGGCAGAGTGTCTAATAGTTCTTCGAAATCATTAAAATATTTACTGGGAAATAGTCCGAAAAGTTATCGAGAATCTAAATATGAAGGTGAGTCTGCACAGCATAGTCAGCTTCATGAGAATGAAAATGTTGCTAATGAGTTAATCGACTTCTTATGGAAAAAATAATGTCTATTAGTAGTCACTAGAATCAAAAAGCTCTGATATCACCTTTAAAGTAGCAACAACGATAATATAGTAGATACTTGTTAACGTGATCATCAGAGTTTCTTTTTCAATCAGCATGGAAGATACGTGTCCAAGTCGTAACATTTTAAATTTATGATTATAGCAAATATAATGTGGTTGAAGTTACATGAATGAATCACTAAGTCAAAAATGACATCGAAGAACGTATTTGTATACAAGCATCACGAAGACACAATTCAAACTTAACGCTTAAGTAAAAAATAAGGAAATGTTCCAAATAAAGAAAGGTGATTAATGATGCAAAATAAACAAATTCTTTTTAATAAAGTACCAGAAGGCATGCCTCAAGAGGATACATTCAAAATTGAAGATATTGACACGCCTAAACTTGAGAGCGATGGTGTACTTGTACAAACGCTGTATATTTCAGTGGATCCATATATGAGAGGACGTATGACTAAGGCAGATTCGTATGTACAGCCTTTTGAAATTGGTAAGCCGATTGTTAGTCATGTCGTTGCAAAAGTAATTGATTCGACACTCGCAGATTATAAAAAAGGAGATGTCGTTGTAGGTATGTTGCCTTGGCGAATCATTAATCATGTCCAAGCGGATCAAATTACTAAAGTTCCAACGACAGATGTACCACTTGATTTATATTTAAGTGTTTTAGGAATGCCAGGACAAACAGCATATCATGGTTTGCTTGATATTGGACAACCTAAAGACGGTGATACTGTTGTGGTTTCAGCTGCATCTGGTGCTGTAGGTTCAGTTGTAGGTCAAATTGCTAAGATTAAAGGTTGCCGTGTAGTAGGTATTGCGGGTGGCGACAAAAAAGTAAATTATTTAACAGAGACACTGGGCTTTGACGCTGGTATTGATTATAAGAAAGAGGATTTTGCAGAAGCGTTAGCACAAGCAGTACCAGATGGTATTGATGTTTATTTTGAAAATGTTGGTGGTACAGTTGGCGATGAAGTATTTAAGCATTTAAATCGTTTTGCACGTGTACCAGTATGTGGCGCAATTTCGTCATATAATCATCCTGAAGCAGATATCGGACCACGTATTCAAGGTACGCTTATTAAGAAGCAAGTAATGATGAGAGGCTTCTTAGTAAGTGAATTCGCTGATGATTTTAAAGAAGCTAGTGAACAGCTTGCAACATGGGTTCAAGAAGGTAAAATTCAGTCACAAGTAACTATTGAAGATGGTTTTGAAAATGCGCCACGTGCATTTAAAAATTTATTTACTGGCGATAACTTTGGTAAACAAGTTATTAAAGTAACGGAATAATAAAGTATACGTTTTCACAAACCAATTTTGTTAATTGACCAAAATTTAATAACTTTCTTATCTAAAGCAAATTTGTTCAGTAACATGGTAGAAATAAGTCTAAAATGTAATACAAAAGTCGTCTGTAATTATTTATATATTCAAATGAAAAAGGAGTCATGATGCTGCGATATAAGCACACATGACTTCTATTTTGTATAATAAGAAATAAGTTCATAAATGAGGTGAAACGATATGAAAATGATAGGATTTGAAAAGCCCTTTAAATTGGAAGAAGGAAATTTATTTAAAGTATACGAACAAAGAAAGCCAACGCCAGAAAACGATGATATCTTAGTCAAAGTAAATAGCATTAGTGTAAATCCTGTAGATACAAAGCAACGACAAATGGAAGTCACTCAAGTACCTCGTGTACTTGGATTTGATGCTATTGGTACTGTTGAAGCTATCGGACCAGACGTTACATTATTTAGTCCGGGTGACGTTGTATTTTATGCTGGATCGCCAAATAGACAAGGATCAAATGCGACATATCAATTGGTGTCAGAAGCTATAGTTGCAAAAGCGCCACACAACATAAGTGCTAATGAAGCGGTTAGTCTACCGCTAACTGGTATTACGGCATATGAAACGTTTTTTGATACATTTAAAATTTCACATAATCCTTCTGAAAATATAGGTAAATCCGTGTTAATCATTAATGGCGCTGGGGGTGTAGGAAGTATTGCCACTCAAATTGCTAAACGGTATGGTTTAACTGTCATTACAACAGCATCACGACAAGAAACAACAGAGTGGTGTGAAAAGATGGGCGCAGATATCGTATTGAATCATAAAGAGGATTTAGTGCGTCAATTTAAAGAAAAAGAAATTCCATTAGTAGATTATATATTTTGCACCTATAATACAGACTTGTATTACAATACTATGATTGAACTGATAAAACCATTAGGGCATATTACAACTATTGTAGCTTTTAATGAAGATCAAGATTTAAATGCATTAAAATTAAAAAGTATAACATTTACACATGAATTTATGTTTGCGCGTCCAATTCATCGAACGCCTGATATGATTAAACAACATGAGTATTTAGAAGATATTACGAAAAATATAGAATCAGGACATTACCAACCAACAACGACACAAGTTTTTGAAGGTTTGTCACCTGAAAACTTATATCAAGCACATCAATTATTGGAAAAACAGTCAATGATTGGGAAATTAGTAATTAATATATAGTTTAGTAAGTAAAGTCGCCTTATGCAGAAAATACTGTATAGGGCGACTTATTTTTGTGTCTAGCGACTATTGATTCTAAACGGAAATATGGCAACTTTGCAGGTATCAATTCAATAATGCATTAGAAAGGCATTACTTAAATACAATAAAATACTTTGTTGTTCATTGATAAATAATTTGAGCGTGTTTTATATATCATTTTTAAAAGATGAAGCATTATTAATTGTGTCTATATAAAATTACAAATGATTAAAATGTTGCAGTTGTGGGTATGAACTTACCATTACACAGAAAGGGTTTGTATTTATGAAAAATAAATCAGTAAGTCTAGTGTTTTGGGTATCGTTAGTGATTTGTACGATATTTGTTGCTTTTGGTGCCATATTTCCGAAACAGTTAGAAAAACTCACGCAAAACATTACTACATTTATTGCGCTGCATTTTTCTTGGTATTATTTATTGCTCGTTTTAGTTATTTTATTTGTCTGTGTGTATATTTTATTTTCAAGATACGCAAACATTACATTAGGTGAAGAAGGTGAAGACCCAGAATTTTCATTGCCATCTTGGTTTGCTATGTTATTTAGTGCTGGTATGGGAATAGGACTTGTGTTCTGGACAACGGCAGAACCAATCAGTCATGCCTTCAAATTAACGCCTATTCATAAAGCTGGCACGCAATCTGCAATTAATGATGCAATGCAGTTTTCATTTTTCCATTGGGGTATTCATGCATGGGCAGTCTATGGTATTGTCGCGCTTGTGTTTGCATATTTTAGCTTTCATAAAGGATATCCTGGCTTAGTCAGCGCTACATTGACGCCTTTATTAGGTGAAAAAGCAATGCGTGGCCCTTTAGGTGGTGCCATTGATGTATTGGCAGTCATAGCTACAGTCACAGGCGTTGCTGCAACATTAGGTTTCGGTGCATTGCAAATAAACGAAGGTTTACATTTTTTATTTAATGTACCGAGTAACTTCACGATGCAAGTAATCTTGATTGTCATTGCAACCATATTATTTACTTGGTCAGCATGGTCAGGTATCGATAAAGGTATCAAAACGTTGAGTAATATCAACATGTTACTTGCTTTTGTAGTACTTATTGGTCTTTTTATTGTTGGGCCAACGCTTTACATTTTAAATACATTTACGAATGGTCTAGGTAATTATATTGCAAATTTCTTTAGTATGAGTTTACGCATTCCGTCTGGCGGTCAAAAATTCCAATGGTTACAAAATTGGACAATCTTTTACTGGGCATGGTGGATATCTTGGGCACCATTTGTAGGTATATTTATTGCACGTGTGTCAAAAGGACGTACGATTAAAGAATTTATTCTAGGTGTACTTTTTGTCCCGGCGTTAGTTTGCTTTATATTCTTTGCGGTATTCGGCGCGTCAGCAATTTACTTACAAGATAATCATATTGCCGATATTGCTAAAGCTGCGACAGAAACAGCAACTTTTGCAACGCTACAACATTATCCGCTAGGTTTTGTATTAAGCTTAATTACTTTACTTGTTATTATGATTTTCTTTGTTACATCAGCGGATTCGGCAACTTATGTTTTAGGTATGTTGAGTTCAAGTGGTGATATTAATCCGAAGTCATTTGTCAAAGTGAGTTGGGGTATCATTATGGCATTATTTGCAATCATCATGATTTACACAGGTGGTACTCAAGCGATTCAAAATTTATTAATCATTGCTGCGTTACCATTTTCCGTGGTCATTATAGCGATGATATGGTCGCTTTTAAAATCTTTGAGTGAGGAGAAACCGAGAAATAGTAATAAGGTTTTAATTAAACATCGTGACCCAGATATTTTAGAATATCGTTCTTCAAAACATATTGACGAAAATTAATTAAAAATTAGGTTTCATTAATATGAACTAGGGAATATATTACTAAATGGTACTTCATCTTATATATTAAAAATAAATTTATAGTTATTAATTTATTATGTTTAAGAAAAAATCTGATGGGTACATATTTAATATGTTTTTAAATTAACTTTAACTAAGGAGGTGTCGTTAGGGGTGAAACGACTTAAAAACTTTATCCTTGGCTTATTAATAGTAGTAATCGTGGGGTTCCTGTTATTCATGTATATCCAAGATGGACGTATAACTGAATATCAAGACTACTTCCTTCAATTTGAATGGTTCCAACCATTACTTATTTCACTTGCTTCACTATTGATATTAATAGGTCTTATATTAGTATTTAGTATCTTCAAACCTACGCATCGAAAACCTGGATTATACAAAGACTTCGATGATGGTCATGTTTACGTATCTCGTAAAGCTGTTGAAAAGACGGCATTCGATACGGTTGCAAAATATGATCAAGTAAGACAACCAAATGTAGTTGCGAAACTATATAACAAAAAAAATAAATCTTATATCGACATTAAAACTGACTTTTTCGTACCAAATAATGTTCAAGTTCAATCTTTAACTGAAGCAATTCGTGCGGATATTAAAAAGAATGTAGAATATTTCACAGAAATGCCAGTACGTAAGTTAGAAGTTAATGTGAGAGATCAGAAAACTTCTGGTCCACGAGTGTTGTAAGGGAGGTATATCATGGCTAACAATCATAACCAAAACGGACAAGACTCTACACAACAAGTGATTAATTTTTTAAAAGTGTTTAAATGGAGAATCGTTGGTTTCCTAGCGTTTCTATTAATCGCGATATTATTCTTAACGTTAGGTTTTTGGAAAACAATACTTATCATCGTTTTATGTTTAATTGGTGTGGGTATTGGGTATATAAAAGACCGTAAGCAAGATTTTATGAATTTTTTAAATCGATGGAGTTAATTCATCAATTTAGAATTTAATTAAAAAAATATAAAAAACAATAAGTTAAAGGAGAATCTATTATGACTGTAGATAACAATAAAGCAAAACAAGCATACGACAATCAAACTGGTGTTAACGAAAAAGAAAGAGAAGAGCGTCAAAAACAACAAGAACAAAATCAAGAGCCTCAATTCAAAAATAAATTAACTTTCTCTGATGAAGTTGTTGAAAAAATTGCTGGTATCGCTGCACGTGAAGTTAAAGGTATCTTAGACATGAAAGGTGGCTTAACTGATACATTCACTAATGCATTCTCAAGTGGCAACAATGTTACACAAGGTGTATCTGTTGAAGTTGGTGAAAAACAAGCTGCTGTAGACTTAAAAGTAATTTTAGAATATGGTGAATCAGCACCTAAAATCTTCCGTAAAGTAACTGAATTAGTAAAAGAACAAGTTAAATATATTACTGGTTTAGATGTTGTTGAAGTTAACATGCAAGTTGACGATGTAATGACTCAAAAAGAATGGAAACAAAAACACGAAAAAAATAATGAAAACAATAACCAAGAAAGACAAGGTTTACAATAAGTTATTCGATAAAAAAGCTCGGCACTCAATTTAAGTGCCGAGCTTTTTTGTGATTTTTAATAATTTGAACATGGGAGATGCGTTATACTCTCATTTGTATAGATTGTATTTAATAAGTTAATGTAATTCTTGAGTTCATGATTAATAAAATTCTATAATTTTAATTATTTTCTCGATACAAAGGGTTATTAACTTTAATATAAGTATAATGATGTGCCTCATCTTCAAGACGCATTGTTGTAACACACTTATAATCTATAAATGGCGCGAACATGGTATCTTTAATTTCATTTATGCGATTCTCATTTACTTGATTAGATTTGTGTGTCGAAAGTACAAGTTGATCAAAGATGTTATCTAGTACATCACGAACGATATACCACATATGTCTTTCTAAGTTTGAATCATTTGATGCTTTAGAGATTGTAAGAATTAATTCGCCTAAATGGTTTTGAACGGTAGAATAAAAGGCTTTGTTAAACACAGACGTTTTTGAATCAGTAAGAATTCTTGATTTTTCATGGAAATGAGATGTACTGTATCCCATTTCATTTAGTTGTGCTTTATCAATTCTTAAACCTTCAAAGTCTCTAATATACATCGTGTCCAATAGACCATCTTTTCGGAATGTTGCAATAGCATTTTGCAAGTGAGCCTCTAATGCAATGCCATATTTAGTAACTAGTGGGATTACGAGACCAAGCAATGCTTTACTATAAGTTTCAATCCACGATTTCGCCGATGATTCAAAATCAGACAATGATGCAGCTGATTGATAACGTTTAATCAATGTCACGATAGGTGATTCATTGTTAAATGGGTAGGTTGCAACTAAGCTTGAAGGAATCATTGGTGTGACTTCTTGTGGAATCATTTGGTATATGTTTTTTCTAAATAATGTACCTAATTGTTCACTTCGTTCAGTTTGATAGTCTGCTTCGTCTTGCTCATTATAAAAATGAATACCAGCAACTTCATCAATAATTGTTGATGCATAGGACTTAAATATGACATCTTTCTTCAAAATATCATTTAAAATACGTGTCATTAGTGGACCATTGTGCGTCGTTTGTTCTGATAATGTACGAATTTCACCTGTAATATGAACGTTTGTCGACAATTTGATGTGTGGCGACATAGCTGGGTATTTAGGAACTAATGTTCTGAAAGATAAACCAGCATAATAATCCAACGTATGTTTTGCTTCAATGATTAATTCTTTATCTACTTCTGCTTGATAATCAGAATGTAATACGTCATCTAATTGCCATGGATGTACAATCATAATGTGATAATCATTAAAGTTAAATTTTGGCGTAAATTCATTTTCTAATTGTTTAATTAAGTCCGGAAATAGTTGATGAACAGTTGTATCATAATCTTTAGACAGTGACATAGTACGGCTTAATTTACTGTGAATCAGTACTATTTTCAACTTAATAGGTTGATTGAATTCTGAAGAATATAGGAATGTTTGTAATGCATTTAATCCTTTACGTAATTTAGCCCCAGGATGTAGCGGATGACCTTCAATAACGGCTTGCTCTGAACGCAAGTAACTATCTTCGCTATTTTCGATAATATTAAATAAAGGTGCAGAATCATGTTGCATTGACAGTGCTTGATAGCTAATTGCAAATGTCATATTAGTTGCACTGTTTATTAAATCTTGCTGAAATTGATCACTAGCAGCATTTTTTAAATCTGGTGCTTCAATTAAAATACACTCAAGAATTTCATTTGGATGGTGTACTCGTGTAATCGTATTTGTAATGTCATCTTTAATGTAGAAAGGGCCTTCAACATCAATTCGATCAAAGGCGTGTTCTCCAGTGATAGGAGCATATAATGTTTGCTTAGCTTGTGGGAACGGGATTTCTAGTATTTGAGTCGTTGAGATATCTAACATAATCAAATCACGACTCAATATTTTCTTACTTTGAGTGCGCGCTTTAACTAAGTTTTCGCGATGCATTGATGTGACTAATCTCTGAGTGACTTTATCTCTTCCTTGTAAAATCATCTCTTTAAAAATATTAGCCCAATCGTTATTATGTTGTTGTAAAAATAAATATGTTTCTTGTTCTTCTTTGTTAAATTTTAATGTCTGTTCTTTAAAAATTAAGTTCAAGTTCATAATTCACCTCTATGAAATATTTTACAAAAGCAAGATAGATTTGTATAATCCATATTAATGATAATGATTCTTATTATCAACAGAATGCGGGTGTAAGTTTTATGACAAAATATTTTTTTAGCAGTTCTTTTCTACTATTTCTAGGTAATTGGATTGGACAAATAGGGCTAAATTGGTTTGTTCTTACCACTTATCATAACGCAGTTTATCTGGGGATTGTCAATTTTTGCAGACTTGTACCAATATTATTACTAAGTGTGTGGGCAGGGGCAATTGCCGATAAATATGATAAAGGGCGATTGCTGAGAATTACAATTTCATCATCATTTTTAGTAACTGCAATTTTATGTGTGCTTACGTATAGTTTCACTGCAATTCCAATTAGCGTCATTATTATATATGCGACATTAAGAGGGATTTTAAGTGCGGTTGAAACACCTTTAAGACAAGCAATCTTACCAGATTTATCAGATAAAATATCTACTACACAAGCTGTATCATTTCATTCATTCATCATTAATATTTGTCGTTCAATAGGGCCTGCCATTGCTGGTGTCATATTAGCAGTCTATCATGCGCCAACAACATTTCTTGCACAGGCAATTTGTTATTTTATCGCAGTTTTATTATGTTTACCATTACATTTTAAAGTAACTAAAATACCTGAAGATGCAACAAGATACATGCCGTTAAAAGTCATTATAGATTACTTCAAATTACATATGGAAGGTCGACAAATATTTATAACATCATTATTGATTATGGCGACAGGTTTTTCATATACGACACTTTTACCAGTTTTGACAAACAAAGTATTTCCGGGGAAATCTGAAATATTTGGTATCGCTATGACGATGTGTGCTATTGGTGGTATTATTGCAACGCTAGTTTTACCTAAAGTACTTAAATATATTGGTATGGTAAATATGTATTATTTAAGTTCATTTTTATTTGGCATTGCTTTGTTAGGTGTGGTATTTCACAATATTGTCATCATGTTCATTTGTATTACATTGATTGGGTTGTTTAGTCAATGGGCACGTACGACAAATCGCGTTTATTTTCAAAATAATGTTAAAGATTATGAACGTGGTAAAGTACTGAGTATTATTATGATGGATAGAGGTATGATTCCATTGGGAAGTCTGTTAATGAGTATATGTGCAGATGTGTTTGGCATTGTTAGAACTTTTTCAATAATGGGAATAAGTACTATATGCATTACAATGGTATTCTATTTTATAAATAGAAAGTTGAAGTTAAAGTTGGAGGAAAGTAATCATGGTATATCTTGAATGGGCAAAGGCAGATAGAAATATTCAATATCGTGTAATTAACGCCATTATTAAAGAACATATTTACCCCGAGCAAACATTTATTTCACAAAAAGAATCTTTAATTGAAATTCAGTATCATATGCATGTGTTGACTATTGAAGTTGCTAGAAAAAGTGCATTAGAACGCTATGAGTTTACAGGTGATATTACTTATCTGAATAAAGGTGAAACCTCTCTAATCATGACGTTAGAAGGACTACTAGATGTATTGAACGATGATTTTGAAATCCCTATTTCAGAGCGACTACGCGAAGAGTTAATACACAGTCGAGATAGTTTAGTTGAAACATATAAGCAAATGTCTCACAGACAAACATTAATAAGTCAAAGTTTTAAATTTTCAAGATTACCACAAGATATTAACTTTTTTTCATGGTTACAACATGTAAAAGATAGTGATAAGACAGATGATTTAACTTATTCTGAGAGTTTGGTACCAGAGGGTCATCCAACACACCCTTTAACCAAAACGAAATTGCCCTTAACTATGGAAGAAGTACGAGCATATGCACCTGAGTTTGAAAAAGAAATCCCTTTGCAAATTATGATGATTGAAAAAGACCATGTTGTGTGCACAGCTATGGATGGTAATGATCAATTTATTATTGATGAAATAATTCCCGAATACTACAATCAGATTCGTGTGTTTTTGAAGAGTTTAGGTTTGAAAAGTGAAGACTATAGAGCGATTTTAGTACATCCTTGGCAATATGATCATACGATAGGGAAATATTTTGAAGCATGGATTGCTAAAAAAATATTAATTCCAACGCCGTTTACAATACTTTCAAAAGCAACTTTATCATTCAGGACGATGTCTTTAATTGATAAACCATATCATGTTAAGTTGCCCGTCGATGCACAAGCAACAAGTGCCGTTAGAACAGTCTCAACTGTGACTACTGTAGATGGACCAAAGTTAAGTTATGCTTTACAAAACATGTTGAATCAATATCCAGGATTTAAAGTTGCTATGGAACCGTTCGGTGAATATGCAAATGTTGATAAAGATAGGGCGCGTCAGCTTGCTTGTATTATAAGACAAAAGCCTGAAATTGATGGAAAAGGTGCAACAGTAGTTAGTGCAAGTCTAGTTAATAAAAATCCAATAGATCAAAAAGTTATCGTGGATAGTTACTTAGAGTGGTTAAATCAAGGAATTACTAAAGAAAGTATTACGACATTTATTGAACGATACTCTCAAGCATTAATCCCGCCTTTAATTGCTTTTATTCAAAATTATGGAATTGCATTAGAAGCACACATGCAAAATACAGTAGTGAACTTGGGGCCACATTTTGATATTCAATTTTTAGTGAGAGATTTAGGTGGTTCTAGAATTGATTTAGAAACATTACAACATCGTGTATCAGATATTAAAATTACAAATGATAGTTTAATAGCTGATTCTATAGATGCAGTGATTGCAAAATTCCAACATGCTGTTATTCAAAATCAAATGGCAGAATTAATCCATCATTTTAATCAGTATGATTGTGTTGAAGAAGCCGAATTATTTAACATAGTACAGCAAGTAGTAGCGCATGCCATTAACCCAACACTACCACATGCAAATGAGTTAAAAGATATTTTGTTTGGACCAACAATTACTGTCAAAGCGTTATTAAATATGAGAATGGAAAATAAAGTAAAGCAATATTTAAATATTGAGTTAGATAATCCGATAAAAAAAGAGGTGTAGTACTACATGGCACACGTTAACATAAATATATCTAAGATTAAATATAACGCCAAAGTACTTCAAACAGTTTTTCAAAGTAAAAATATGCAATTCACACCAGTAATTAAGTGCATAGCTGGTGACCGTACAATTGTAGAAAGCTTAAAAGCGTTAGGTATCAATCATGTTGCAGAATCCAGATTGGATAACATAACTAGCATTGCAGATCAGGATTTAACATATACGTTATTGCGTACGCCTGCCAAAAAAGAGATTTCAGATATGATAGAAAAAGTTGATATGAGTATCCAAACAGAATTATCTACCATACATCAAATAAATGAAGTAGCAGAAGTTTTAGGAAAAAAACATAAGATTTTATTAATGGTAGATTGGAAAGATGGCCGTGAAGGTGTTCTGACTTATGATGTTTTAGATTATATTAAAGAGATTATTCACTTGAAAAATATTCATTTTGTTGGATTAGCATTCAATTTTATGTGTTTTAAATCTGATGCGCCAAGTGATGATGATATCTTTATGATTAATCGATTCGTCTCAGCTGTTGAAAGAGAAATAGGATATCGATTGAAAATTATTTCAGGTGGTAATTCGAGCATGTTACCACAACTTTTATATAATGATTTGGGTAAAATAAATGAATTACGAATAGGTGAAACGTTGTTTAGAGGTGTTGATACAACGACAAATCAAGCGATAGCTATGTTATATCAAGATGCGATTACATTGGAGGCTGAGATTTTAGAAATTAAACCTCGAGTTAATACACAAACGCATGAATCATTCATACAAGCTATTGTAGATATTGGTTATTTAGATACAAAAGTCGATAATATTTTACCTATGGACCAGCATATCAATATTTTAGGCGCTTCGAGTGATCATTTAATGCTTGATTTAAATGGTCAAGGACACTATCAAGTAGGAGATCATATATCTTTTTCATTAAATTATGAAGCACTTTCTCATTCGATGTATATGAAAAATTTACATAAGGTATATATTGATGATTCAAAGATTGATACGCTACTTCAAAATTTTGATGTGAAATCTCCTGCTATGGTAAACCAATATTAATATATTTATCAATAAGTCTAAGTTGACTAGTTATACTACATATCGTTTACACGGTTGTATGATAATTGTTCAACTTAGATTTTTTGTATTTGTTGATTTATCTATTTAAGTGCAACAGTTCGGCACATAAAAAATGCAACAGGTAATAACAGCTGAATTACAGGAATAACGGTCATGTTAAATGGTGTCAATTGTATTAATTCAAAGATGAGATAGCCATGATACATTGTCAGTATTTTGTCTAAGGAAATGTGCTAATTGTAGTCATAATTATTAGAGGAAATATATAGTCGTACATTTTAGTAATATAAAAAGATTGGACGCTACTTGACAATGATAATTGTTATCAATAAAATAATAAATGAAGTTATACATATTAAGGAGTGGAACGATGAGAGGTCTAAAAACTTTTAGTATATTGGGATTAATAGTTGCCTTATTTTTAGTTGCAGCTTGTGGTAATACGGATAATTCAAGTAAAAAAGAATCATCAACTAAAGATACTATTTCGGTAAAAGATGAAAATGGTACAGTAAAAGTACCTAAAGATGCAAAACGTATCGTTGTATTAGAGTACTCATTTGCAGATGCATTAGCAGCATTAGACGTTAAACCAGTTGGTATTGCTGATGATGGTAAGAAAAAACGTATCATTAAACCAGTTAGAGAAAAAATTGGGGATTATACTTCTGTAGGTACACGTAAACAGCCAAACTTAGAGGAAATTAGTAAATTAAAACCGGATTTAATTATCGCTGATAGCAGTAGACATAAAGGTATTAATAAAGAATTAAACAAAATTGCACCAACATTATCATTAAAGAGTTTTGATGGAGACTACAAACAAAACATTAATTCGTTCAAAACAATTGCTAAAGCTTTAAATAAAGAAAAAGAAGGCGAAAAGCGTCTTGCTGAACATGATAAATTAATCAAAAAGTATAAAGATGAAATTAAGTTTGATAGAAATCAAAAAGTGCTTCCAGCAGTTGTTGCTAAAGCTGGTTTATTAGCACATCCAAACTATTCATATGTTGGACAATTTTTAAACGAACTTGGATTTAAAAATGCATTAAGTGATGATGTAACAAAAGGTTTAAGTAAATACTTGAAAGGACCTTACTTACAATTAGATACTGAACATTTAGCTGACTTAAATCCTGAACGCATGATTATTATGACAGATAATGCTAAAAAAGATTCTGCTGAATTCAAGAAGTTACAAGAAGATCCAACTTGGAAAAAGTTGAACGCAGTTAAAAATAATCGCGTGGATATTGTTGACCGTGATGTTTGGGCAAGATCTCGTGGCTTAATTTCTTCTGAAGAAATGGCTAAAGAACTTGTTGAATTATCAAAAAAAGAACAAAAGTAAGGTGGAAGTAAATGGCTATAAAAGAAATAAGTAGCCAATCTGCCATAGATCATAAAAGAAAAAGACGCACAACACTCACGTATATAGTGAGTTTGTGCTTTCTTTTTATTTGTATATATTTAAATATGGCGATTGGTTCTTCGAAAATTAATTTTAGCGATATAGTTCACTATGTTACTGGTCATACAGATACGAAAGCAACGTTTTTATTGCATAATGTACGTGTGCCAAGGATGATTGCAGGGTTATTTATTGGCGGTGCATTAGCGGTATCTGGTTTGTTAATGCAAGCGATGACACGCAATCCGCTCGCATCACCTAAAATTTTCGGTGTCAGTTCTGGTGCATCGTTTTTCATTGTATTTGTGACGATTATCATTCCATCATTAGAATATTATGCATTATATTTAGGTGTGATAGGTGCATTTATAGGTGGTTTAACTGTTTATACACTTTCAGGTGCTACGAAAGGTATGACACCCATTAAATTAGCATTGGCTGGTATGGCCATCCATTTGTTTTTTAGTAGTATGACTGAAGGTATTATTATTTTGAATGAGAATTCAAACGAACAAGTGATGTTTTGGCTTGTCGGTTCATTATCCAGTATGAAGTGGGATGAAATTTTAACCATTTTACCATGGATTATTGGTGCTTTAATTGTAACGATTTTTATTGGACGTCAACTAACGATTATGGAACTAGGCGATGACATTGCTAAGGGATTGGGTCAAAATATAAATAAAGTTAGAATTATCATTGGACTATTAGTCATTATTCTTACAGGTATGTCGGTGTCAGTGGCAGGGCCAATTGGATTTGTTGGCTTAATCGTACCGCATATAGTCAAACGCTATGTGAGTAAGAATTATTTAGTCATGATTCCATTAACATTTATTATAGGTGCAGATTTGTTACTACTATCAGATGTATTAAGTCGTTTAATTACATATCCTTATGAATCACCAGTAGGGATTGTTACATCATTCGTAGGTGCACTTTACTTCTTATTTATAACGATTAGAGGGGTGAAAAGAATATGATGACAACGAAAATTATACGTCGTTATAGTTTAATCACAATCCTTTTAATTGTGAGTATATTCATAAGTTTATGTGTAGGGTCTGTCATGATTCATCCGATTGATGCTATTAAGGGAATCTTTACACAAGATGATTTTATTTTAAATGAGTATCGTATACCTAGAACATTACTTGGTATTATTATCGGTAGTAGCTTGGCTATATCAGGTGCAATTATACAAGCTGTAATAAGAAACCCGTTAGCCTCACCTGATGTTATAGGTATTTCTAAAGGTGCCAGTTTATCTGCTGTGATTATTATTATGATCTTTCCAACAGCACCATTGTTTGTATTACCTATAGGTTCATTCTTAGGTGCCTTTGCAGTAAGTTTATTTTTATCATTTTTAATTTCAAAATATGATGTTAAAGGTTCAAAGCTTGCCTTAATTGGTTTAGCAATAGGCGCAATATGTACGGCGATTGTGCAGTTCTTATTAATCAGAAATCCACTGGAAGCAAACAAAGCGCTTGTTTGGTTGACAGGTAGTCTATATGGACATGATATGTCGAATATTTATACTATATTACCTTGGTTTTTAATAACGATACCAATCATCATTTTATTGAGTTATC
Organism: Staphylococcus sp. EG-SA-10; assembly: GCF_017151945.1. Taxonomy (NCBI): domain Bacteria; kingdom Bacillati; phylum Bacillota; class Bacilli; order Caryophanales; family Staphylococcaceae; genus Staphylococcus; species Staphylococcus sp. EG-SA-10. The sequence goes on along the minus strand of NZ_JACVZJ010000012.1, from coordinate 10,758 downwards.
AATTAGATGTATTGAATCTAGGTGATGCTGTTGCAACCGCACTCGGTTTAAAAGTTAAAACGATTAAAATGCTATTGCTAATTTTAGCAGTAATATTAGCAGGATCCGCAATTTCAGTTGTCGGTGGTATTAGCTTTTTAGGATTAATTGCACCTCATATTGCGAGACAATTAATAGGAAATAAAACATTACACGTTATTATCATGTCGGGGTTAATTGGTGCTATATTGTTAACATTTGGAGATGGTTTAGCCCGTGGCATTCATCCGCCACTGGATATTCCTGTAGGGGTTATCATTGCAATTATCGGTGCACCATACTTCTTAATATTATTACGAAGAATGAAATAACTAACATATGATTAGAGTTAAAAAAGGTTAAGTACGAAATCAGTAATTGTACTTAACCTTTTTTGAATTCATCTTGAAAAATTACAAGAAATAGCGTATATTTAATAACTGTAATTATTCATTATTTTGCATACATAAACATTTTAAAAGATAGAATGATAAGGAATATGTTTGTTAACTGAATAGAATGCTGTATATACTTAAAACGAATACATAGAGAAATGGATTGATTTTATGGATAGCTTTTCAAGGAAAGAGATAATCATTGGGAGACTTAAGTTTATTACGATGTCTTTAATTGGTATCTTATTATTTCTAGTACCAATTCCAGTCGAACAAGATGGACAGAAGCAAACAACGTTGCCCGTGGCATTTTTAGCAGGCGTGCTTAAAGATGTATTAGGTGGCGTAATGCCATTTTTAATTGTGACGATAATTACTTTATCGGGTATCATAACGCTGATTTGTTCAACTATTTTAAAAGATAAATTGAAACCTGACGGGCTAATGAACAATGCTTTTAACGTTAGAATTGGTTGGTTAATTTTACGAATATTAGCAGTTGTTTTTGCATGGATGACATTTTTACAAATTGGTTCAAAGGTTATTTACTCAGATGAAACGGGCGGATTATTGTTCTCAAGTTTATTGCCAACATTAGTGGCAGTATTCTTATTTGCAGCTCTATTTTTACCGCTATTAATGGAATACGGTTTGTTAGAGATGTTGGGTCCTATTTTCAGACCGGTTATGAGACCTTTATTTACATTGCCAGGACGTTCGACAGTAGATAATTTAGCATCATTTATTGGAGACGGAACTGTTGGGGTCTTAATTACAAGTAGACAATATGGTGAAGGATATTATTCTCGTCGTGAGGCAACAGTTATTTCAACGACATTTAGTGTAGTTTCTATCACCTTTGCAATTGTAGTTGCTGAAACAGTGCACATGCAAAATCAATTTTTTGCTTTCTATTTATCAGTGATAGTATCCTGCCTCGTTGCAGCAGTCATTATGCCAAGAATTTGGCCTTTAAATAAAATTCCTGATGAGTATGCTAAGGAGGTACCTGAAAGTGCGCGTACTGAGGCATTGCCAGAAGGAAAGACGGCATTGAGACATGGCTTTGATACTGCAACAGAAGTAGGTATTAAAGCACCGGGCGTTATTGACTTTTTTAAGTCAGGATTAAAAACAGTCGTTGATATGTGGTTTGTTATTTTGCCTGTAGTGATGAGTATTGGTACTATTGCTACCATTATTGCGAACTACACGCCCTTTTTTGTCATATTGGGTAAACCTTTTGTTCCATTTTTAGAGTTAATGCAAATACCTGAAGCGGCACAGGCTTCTCAAACGATTATTATCGGTTTTGCCGATATGTTTTTACCTTCTATATTAATTGAAGGTGTACAAAATGATATAACTCGTTTTGTTATTGGGGCACTTAGTATATCGCAGTTAATATACTTGTCTGAAGTAGGTGGCGTCATACTTGGTTCGAAGATTCCTGTAAGCATCGGCAAATTGTTTATGATTTTCTTGATTAGAACAATCATTACACTACCGATTATTTCTTTGATGGCACACTTGTTATTGTAATTAGATATAGAAAAGGACAACTGTTAAAATTGTGGAAACAGTTGTCCTTTTGTATTTGTTTATGCTGGGTGTTGAATCAATTAAAAAAATCATTCATGAAGCCCTAACCATGAATGATTTTTTTATACAATTTATTTAGTTAATTCATTGTAAACTTTTTGATCATTTTGAGTATAAATAATGTATTCGTGGTCTTCAGTATCGATAATAACGCGATTCGTTTTACCAAATGTTGAACCGATTCTAGATACATCTTTGCTGTCTAATTTAGGAACTGCATGAATATCTTGGTCTTGTGTAATATTTTTAATTTCACTTGTAGGAATTTTGATATCAGCAACTCTCCATTGAATACGCACTTCATTATTATCCTTTTTTACTGTCATTGCCATTATTCAAACACATCCTTTAAATATTTTGTAAATACATCATAAACGATTTTGTAATCGTTTTCAAGAGTTTGTGTGATACTTTTTTAAATTGTGTCATACTAATGAAATTTAACCCGAAAATATGTTCGTGTTTTTGTTAGGGATATGGTAAAATGTGAGTATTAAAGGAGAACAAATATGACAGGTAAAACACATGCTTCATGCGGCATGCTCGTTGGAGCGCTAACAACACAATATTTTCAAACGGATATTTTTTCGTCGGTTACGGTTATCATTCTAGCAACTCTAGCTAGCTTATTACCCGATATATGTCACACTCAAAGTAAGATTGGCAGAAGGTTTAAGGTAATTAGTTTTTTTGTGAGATTGATCTTTGGACATCGAACCTTTACGCATTCAATATTATTTATCGCAATCATAGCATTTTTATTGCAAATTATTCAGACGCCTAATTATTATATGGTAGCAATTATAATTGGATTAGTGTCACATGTTATACTAGATATGATAACACCAAAAGGCGTGAAATTATTTTATCCGTTACCGTTTAATGTGAAGACACCAATCCAATTTAAAACAGGTGGACTTGTAGACTTATCTTTAGCTACTGCGTTAATGGTCGGAACAGTTTATGTTTTATTTCAGCCTTTCATCAATGATATAATAAGCAACTGGAATACTAAGTTTTTATAGAAAATAAATTATTAAAGGTTACAAACTCAGCAGGAGGCATAAAATGCTAGATAAAAATCAATTAGCTAAATATAAACAAGATCATTTATGTGAATATGAAAAAATAATGAGTAACAATGAAAAAGAAGCGCTTGAAGAGAAGGTAGCGTCATTAGATTTAGATTTTATTGCCAAATTATATAACGATTTATACATCAATAAGAAAACAATAGATGATGTATCTGCAGTTTCTGAAGTGAAATATGATATTAAATCACAAATGAGTGATGATGAGATTAAGCGTATAGAGGAACAAGGACTTCAAGCTATTAAAGAAGGACAATTTGCAGTACTTTTGATGGCAGGTGGTCAAGGAACAAGACTTGGTTACAAGGGACCTAAAGGTTCGTTTGAAATTGAAGGTGTAAGTTTATTTGAACTTCAAGCTAACCAATTAAAAACATTGAATCATCAATCTGGACATACGATTCAATGGTATATTATGACAAGTGATATCAATCATGAAGAAACTTTAGCTTATTTCGAAGCACATAGTTATTTTGGATATGATCAAGAAGCAATCCACTTCTTTAAACAAGATAATATTGTGGCGCTTAGTGAAGAAGGGAAGTTAATTTTAAATCAACAGGGTCGTATTATGGAAACGCCGAATGGTAATGGTGGCGTGTTTAAATCTTTAGACAAGGCAGGATACTTAGAAGAAATGTCTAATAATGGCGTTAAGTATATTTTCTTGAATAATATCGATAATGTTTTAGTAAAAGTGTTGGATCCACTATTTGCAGGATTTACGGTAGAACATGATTACGATATTACTTCTAAAACGATTCAACCAAAACCAGGAGAAAGTGTTGGACGATTAGTTAATGTCGATTGTAAAGATACAGTATTGGAGTATTCAGAATTAGATCCAGAAGTTGCAAATCAATTTAACAATGCTAATATCGGTATTCATGCATTTAAACTTGGCTTTATTTTAAATGCTGTAAATCGTGAATTACCTTATCATTTAGCTATTAAGAATTTGAAGCAATTAGATGAGAACTTTGGGGTTATTGAACAACCAACTTTAAAATTCGAATTGTTCTATTTTGACATATTTACTTATGGAACTAGTTTTGTCACGTTACAAGTTCCTAGAGAAGAAGAGTTTTCACCTCTTAAAAATAAAGAAGGTAAAGATAGTGTTGCAACAGCAACTGAAGATTTACGTAGAATGGGTTTAATTTAATGTTAGGCGGTGACTATGATGTCCAAATCAAGTAAAAAAAGTAATGACACAATTGCAGAAACATTTAAGGATATCATTCCATTGTCATTTGGAGAAGAAATAGGCAATGCTGCATCTCATGGGCTGGCAGCGCTGTTAACACTATTAGTCTTACCTTATGCGGCTGTACATAGTTATATTGCAAATGGCACACTTGCATCAGTTAGTATGTCAATTTATGTTATTTCTATCTTTATGATGTTTATTTCATCAACAATTTATCACTCTATGCAAAATGAAACACCCCATAAATATATTTTAAGGATTATTGATCACAGTATGATTTACGTAGCAATTTCAGGTACATACACTCCTATTTTGTTAACAATTGTAGGTGGTTGGATAGGTTGGACAGTATTTATTTTATTATGGGGAACGACTCTTTGGGGAATTTTATATAAATCCATAGCTGTCAAAGTTAATCAAAAGTTAAGTTTAATTGTCTATTTAGTGATGGGCTGGGTAGGTATTATCTTGTTACCAATTATTTTTATTCGCACATCATGGATATTCATATTATTCATTTTCTTAGGCGGTGTGTCATATACAATTGGTGCATGGTTTTATGCACAAAAGAATAGACCATATTTTCATATGATTTGGCATATTTTTATTGTTATAGCATCACTGTTGCATTTAATTGCAATCTTATATTTTATGTAGTCGTTTAGAAAAGGTGGGGGAAACTCCGCTTTTTTTATTACTTAAATCATTCTATTAGGGGATTGTATTGTAATAAAATTATCGTTAAGCTTTGAAAGTCAAAAGTGTTTATACATATAAAAATCAATAGTTTGTAAATAAAATCTTATAAATATATAGAAGGAGGTATTTCATGCGATTAAAGTCAATCATAACTGTTATAGCTTTAATATTAATTATGTTTATGTCTGCGATTGAATCATCTATTATTTCGCTTGCATTACCTACAATTAAACAAGATTTAAATGCAGGAAATTTAATTTCATTAATTTTTACCGCGTATTTTATCGCATTAGTAATTGCAAATCCTATAGTGGGCGAATTACTTTCGAGATTTAAAATTATTTATGTGGCAATTGCAGGATTACTTTTATTTAGTATAGGTAGTTTTATGTGTGGTTTAAGTACTAATTTTACTATGCTAATTATATCACGCGTGATACAAGGTTTTGGATCAGGTGTATTGATGTCATTATCGCAAATTGTTCCAAAGTTAGCATTTGAAATTCCGTTACGATATAAAATTATGGGCATAGTTGGCAGTGTTTGGGGTATTTCGAGTATCATTGGGCCGCTTCTAGGTGGTGGTATATTAGAATTTGCAACATGGCATTGGTTATTCTACATAAATATACCGATTGCGATCATTGCCATTATATTAGTTATATGGACATTTCATTTTCCAGAGGAAGAAACAGTTGCTAAATCAAAATTTGATACTAAAGGGCTCACGCTATTTTATGTATTTATTGGATTGATTATGTTTGCTTTATTAAACCAACAGCTATTACTTTTAAATTTCTTAAGTTTTATCTTAGCTATCGTTGTGGCAATACGTTTATTTAAAGTAGAAAAACATGTTTCTTCACCATTTTTACCTGTGGTTGAATTTAATCGTCCAATTACTTTAGTTTTTATAACTGACCTTCTAACAGCTATTTGTTTAATGGGATTCAATTTATATATTCCAGTCTACCTTCAAGAACAACTAGGATTATCTCCATTACAAAGTGGATTGGTTATTTTTCCTTTATCTGTAGCTTGGATTACATTGAATTTTAATTTACATCGAATTGAAGCAAAACTATCAAGGAAAGTTATTTACTTACTATCATTTACGTTGCTACTAGTAAGTAGTATTATCATTTCATTTGGTATTAAATTGCCGTTACTTATTGCATTTGTATTAATTTTGGCAGGATTAAGTTTTGGATATATTTATACGAAAGATAGTGTAATTGTCCAAGAAGAAACTAGCCCATTACAAATGAAAAAAATGATGTCATTTTATGGATTAACTAAAAATCTTGGGGCATCAATAGGTTCAACAATAATGGGATATCTTTATGCGATACAATCAGGAATCTTTGGTCCAAACTTACACAATGTGTTAAGTGCTGTTGTTGTAATTAGCATTGGGCTTATTGTTTTATGGGTCGTATTTTTTAAAGAACAGTCATCTCAATCAAAAGAATAGAATTATGATTAAAATTGATGTAGTGTAATTAAAGTAAGAAATAATAAATTTACTAGATGCTAGATAAATCGTTCAATATTTTATTAATAAGGAGGCCAATGATTGTGAATTATCTTAAACATAAGTTTTATAACTTGTTAACTACAATGATTGTTCTCTTTATTTTTGTACTTTCTGGTGCGATTTTTTTAACATTTCTAGGGTTTGGTTTATATGGATTAAGTAGAATACTTATTTATTTTAGGTTGGGTGACTTTACATATAATAGAAGTATGTACGATAACCTATTATATTATGGTAGTTATATAATCTTTGGGTACTTCATCATATTTGCAGTCGAGCATTTAATGGATTATTTTAGAAAAATGTTGCCTGAAAATGCATATTTTAGAGGCGCGACTTTTCATTTGATTTCTTACACAGTTGCAACAACGTTATTTTATTTCATCATTCATTTAAATTATGTTTATATCAATATCGATTTTTGGGTAATCATGGTTATTATAGGGTTCTTATATGTTTGTAAGCTTCAATTTTACCCTGAAAGTAAAAATTTAAATAATAGAAAATAGATATCTGAAGTTGAGTGCACATATGTGTTCCAACTTCTTTTTGTTCAATAGAAGAATCGATAATAGTGAGTCTTAGTGCTCAATTTGTGGTAAATAAGTTAAATAACCATTGTATGAGTCTGAGACATAAAATAAGTTATTAGGCGCTACAATGTTATATTGTTAGTTTTTTAAGTCAGGCTGGGACATAAATCAATGTTCTATGCTCTACGAAGTTATATTGGCAGTAGTTGACTGAACGAAAATGCGCTTGTAACAAGCTTTTTTCAATTCTAGTCGGGGCCCCAACAAAGAGAAATTGGATTCCCAATTTCTACAGACAATGCAAGTTGGGGTGGGAAGACGAAATAAATTTTGCGAAAATATCATTTCTGTCCCACTCCCAAGAACCAATAATGATTTATTATGTAGTGCTTCTTTATCATTTGAGTACTACTCCCATTATGTTAATGGCTATATGTATTAAAGGGACAAGTGTATATCTGTTTAAAAAGGAGGAATTATGATGGCTAAAGTTGAATTAACAACCCGGAGACGAAACTTCATAGTTGCTGTTATGTTGATTAGTGCGTTTGTAGCTATTTTAAATCAAACATTATTAAATACAGCGTTACCTAGTATAATGAGAGAATTAAATATTAATGAAAGTACATCGCAATGGCTAGTTACTGGGTTTATGCTTGTTAATGGCGTCATGATACCTCTGACGGCATATCTAATGGATAGGATTAAAACTAGACCTTTATACTTAGCAGCGATGGGGACATTTTTATTAGGTTCTATTGTTGCAGCCTTAGCTCCGAATTTTGGAGTTTTAATGTTAGCACGTGTAATTCAAGCGATGGGGGCAGGGGTACTTATGCCCTTAATGCAATTTACGTTATTTACATTGTTCAGTAAAGAACATCGAGGTTTTGCAATGGGGCTGGCAGGTTTAGTAATTCAATTTGCACCAGCAATAGGACCTACAGTTACAGGATTAATCATTGATCAAGCGAGTTGGCGAGTACCATTTATTATAATTGTAGGAATTGCTTTAGTTGCCTTTGTTTTCGGTTTGGTTTCAATCTCAAGTTACAATGAAGTGAAATATACTAAATTAGATAAGCGCTCAGTAATGTATTCAACTATTGGGTTCGGGTTAATGTTATATGCATTCAGTAGTGCAGGCGACCTAGGATTTACTAGCCCGGTAGTCATTGGTGCAATGATAATTAGTTCTATTATCATCTACTTATTTATTCGTAGACAATTCAATATAAGCAATGCACTTTTAAATTTAAGGGTTTTTAAAAATAGAACATTTGCATTATGTACGATTAGTTCAATGATTATTATGATGTCAATGGTTGGACCCGCGCTGCTTATACCGCTATATGTTCAAAACAGTTTATCTTTATCTGCCTTGTTATCAGGACTAGTTATCATGCCTGGTGCAATAATAAATGGTATTATGTCGGTTTTTACAGGTAAATTTTATGATAAGTATGGTCCTAGGCCATTGATTTATACTGGTTTTACTATTTTAACAATTACTACAATTATGTTGTGTTTCTTGCATACAGACACATCTTATACGTATTTAATAGTTGTATATGCAATTAGAATGTTTTCAGTTTCTTTACTCATGATGCCGATAAATACTACAGGAATTAATTCTTTGAGAAATGAAGAAATCTCACATGGCACGGCTATTATGAACTTTGGTCGTGTAATGGCTGGTTCACTAGGCACAGCTTTAATGGTTACATTAATGAGTTTTGGTGCAAAAATATTTTTATCAACTTCACCATCACATTTAACTTCAAATGAGATAAAACAACAATCAATTGCTATTGGAGTAGATATCTCATTTGGATTTGTAGCAGTTCTAGTTATGATTGCTTATGTGATAGCAATTTTTATCAGAGAACCTGAAGAGATTGAAAGTAATAGAAGGAAATTTTAAAATAATATGAGTAGTTGGTCTATTGAAAATAATAGGCTAACTTCTTTTTTTATTTAATGAAAAGTTTTATACTTTTATTGATAGACTACGTAAAAAATGACATTTGCAATTATGTAGATATTTTAAATTGATTAAGGGGGATTTACTTTGTTAACGGTAGATCAAGTTAAAGAACTAATAGGAGAAATTAAAGATCCTATTATAGATGTACCTTTAAAAGAAACAGAAGGTATTGTAGAAGTTTCTATTAAGGAAGAAAAAGAACATGTAAGTGTTAAATTGGCAATGGCACAATTAGGTGGTGCACCGCAATTAGATTTACAGATGGCAGTTGTTAATGCTTTAAAAGAAAATGGTGCAAAAACTGTGGGTATACGATTTGAAACGTTACCAGAAGAAAAAGTAAATCAATTTAAACCAAAAGAAGAAAATAAACCTAAAACGATAGAAGGGCTGTTATCTCAAAATAATCCAGTTGAATTTATTGCTATTGCTTCAGGTAAAGGTGGCGTCGGTAAATCTACTGTTGCAGTAAATTTAGCCGTTGCCTTAGCTCGTGAAGGTAAAAAAGTTGGATTAGTAGATGCCGATATATATGGATTTAGTGTACCAGATATGATGGGTATCGATGAAAAGCCTGGAATTAAAGGGAAGGAAGTAATTCCAGTTGAACGTCATGGCGTTAAAGTTATATCAATGGCCTTTTTTGTGGAAGAAAATGCGCCAGTTATATGGAGAGGGCCAATGTTAGGTAAAATGTTGACGAATTTCTTTACAGAAGTTAAATGGGGAGACATTGAATATTTAATACTCGATCTTCCACCTGGAACAGGAGATGTAGCTTTAGATGTTCATACGATGTTACCTTCAAGTAAGGAAATTATTGTAACGACACCTCATCCTACAGCAGCATTTGTTGCAGCTCGCGCAGGTGCGATGGCAAAACATACGGATCATTCTATTCTTGGCGTAGTTGAAAACATGAGTTATTTTGAAAGTAAAGAGACAGGTAATAAAGAATATGTCTTTGGCAAAGGTGGCGGTACTAAGTTAGCTGATGAACTTAATACTCAATTACTTGGGGAATTACCTTTAGAGCAACCATCTTGGAATCCAAAAGATTTTGCACCGTCAATATATCAATCAGATGATCGTCTAGGTAAAATTTATAGCTCGATTGCACAAAAAGTTATAGCTGCTACAAATAAATAGGTATAATATATGCTAAACGTACAAAATTACTTTTATTTTGTACGTTTTTATATTGAATTGTTTTAGAATGCTGGTAAAATAAGTTCTTGTGTTAAGCAATCAACGCATTGAAAAAAGAAGCGGTTTGCAAACACGAATGTTTTTCAAAAAAGTTATTGACTTTAAATTATAAAGTTGATAAGATAATAAAGTCGTCAAAAACGGCGGCGATGTTTTTATAGAAGAATTTCAAAAGTGTAAAACTTACCATTGAAATAACTATAAAAACAATATAGAATAAATAAAGTAATCGTTCAAAAAGTTATTAACTTCAACAATTAAACGAAGTATAATAAAAGAGATTGAACATTAATGAACATTGAAAACTGAATGACAATATGTCAACGTTAATTCCAAAAAACGTAACTATAAGTTACAAACATTATTTAGTATTTATGAGCTAATCAAACATCATAATTTTTATGGAGAGTTTGATCCTGGCTCAGGATGAACGCTGGCGGCGTGCCTAATACATGCAAGTCGAGCGAACGGACGAGA
>NZ_JACVZJ010000011.1:0-58541 GCF_017151945.1 Staphylococcus sp. EG-SA-10 | reverse complement strand
ATTCATGATTTTATTCTTTTCTTTAATCATGAAAGAATTACATTAAAAATGGCTGATTCTGTATAACAACAAAACCAACCATTAATTTTAATTATTTAATTGTCTACTAGACTGGGTGCAGTTCATTGATTTATTATGTCTAAGGCTCTATTCCTTCATTTAATGATTCAATTATTTTAGCAATACTTTATTGTCCCATGATTAGTGTTCTTTTAATGAGGCATAATAACTATAAAGTTTAATAATCGTTCTAAATCTAGCATCTTCTAGTTTGGTTTTCCCATTTCTTAAATCTTGTACTGTTTGATATGGAACTCCTGAATTTTTCGAAATTTTATAGCCTGATTCAGACTCAAACAAAGATTGAAGAGAGTTTATAATATTATTCAACTCTGTCATTTTTAATCCCCTTTCTTGAATTAACAATATACAATGTTGTTATTAAAACAGTCAGTGTATGGATGATTTCATTTCCTAAAAATATATTCAGCCATATAATAATAAGAAATACGATGTAAAATAGTTTCATTTTAATCCCCTATCATATTTTTATTAATCAAATTTCAATAAGATTCATCATTAAAAGCTAACCTATACTCAAAATTTTCTTATAATGCCTCTAACTAAAAACCTACATTTTATTTTACATATAATATTTTACACTATATTAAAAATACATACGATACTTTTTCGTTATCTATTAGATATTTCTATGTATCGGCAAAATTTATTCCCGACGAAATTCCAAACATAATTAATACCCTTTTTCTCTATTTCTATTTATTAATTTACAGTAGTTAATATATAGTTAATTTTTATTTAATAGTTAATTAATTGATTTAATTCTAAGATATTTGTATTTTTATATTGTAATCGATTACATTTTTAAATCAAACAAATCATTAGTTTTAAAGAAATTAATCAATAAAATTAGCTATGTCTTTTCCTTGTTTCATAAAGAATTTATTCAACTTTGACTAACCCTCGAAATTGAAATGCTTCCTTTCAAATTTTAAATAAAAGTTAAAAACATATTCTTAAAATAATCACTCATCATCACTCAGTAATTTATCAGTTGCTACATTAAATATACTAATATAAACGATTATAAATATTTGATATGTCTCAACTGCAATATTCTAAATTGACATATTGATTATTGTTTCCTCAAATCGTTTTAAAAAATAGAAGGATGATGAAAATGAAAACACGTATAGTCAGCTCAGTAACAACAACACTATTGCTAGGTTCTATATTAATGAATCCTGTCGCTAATGCCGCAGATTCTGATATTAATATTAAAACCGGTACTACAGATATTGGAAGCAATACTACAGTAAAAACAGGTGATTTAGTCACTTATGATAAAGAAAATGGCATGCACAAAAAAGTATTTTATAGTTTTATCGATGATAAAAATCACAATAAAAAACTGCTAGTTATTAGAACGAAAGGTACCATTGCTGGTCAATATAGAGTTTATAGCGAAGAAAGGTGCTAACAAAAGTGGTTTAGCCTGGCCTTCAGCCTTTAAGGTACAGTTGCAACTACCTGATAATGAAGTAGCTCAAATATCTGATTACTATCCAAGAAATTCGATTGATACAAAAGAGTATATGAGTACTTTAACTTATGGATTCAACGGTAATGTTACTGGTGATGATACAGGAAAAATTGGTGGCCTTATTGGTGCAAATGTTTCGATTGGTCATACACTCAAATATGTTCAACCGGATTTCAAAACAATTTTAGAGAGCCCAACTGATAAAAAAGTAGGCTGGAAAGTGATATTTAACAATATGGTGAATCAAAATTGGGGACCATATGATAGAGATTCTTGGAACCCGGTATATGGTAATCAACTTTTCATGAAAACTAGAAATGGCTCTATGAAAGCAGCAGATAACTTCCTTGATCCTAACAAAGCAAGTTCTCTATTATCTTCAGGGTTTTCACCAGACTTCGCTACAGTTATTACTATGGATAGAAAAGCATCCAAACAACAAACAAATATAGATGTAATATACGAACGAGTTCGTGATGACTACCAATTGCATTGGACTTCAACAAATTGGAAAGGTACCAATACTAAAGATAAATGGACAGATCGTTCTTCAGAAAGATATAAAATCGATTGGGAAAAAGAAGAAATGACAAATTAATGTAAATTATTTGTTCATGTACAAATAAATATAATTTATAACTTTAGCCGATAACTTCAGAAATGATGTTTTTCGGCTAATTTTTATACTGAATTTAGTTTAATTAACTTATGATATTTTTAATTTAAACTATCTACTTGATTTGCTTTCCTGACTTAAAAGTTAGACTAAACATGACACTATATGAGGTGATTTTTAAAATAAGATATTTGAATTCCATGTTGTCAAACCCTTTATATAAAAGTTTTGAAATTGTTCAAAACTTTTTGAACACATTATGTGTTAATATATTTGCAGAATTAATTTAAAATCGTTTTAAAACTATACTGAAATAAGAAATTTAAAAGTATAATTAGTACATATAATTGAAAAAGATTTCTAGAAATACAATTAATGTTCATCTAGATATTGTACGAAGTTGTATGAATAAGTTAAACTTAAGTTGAATCAATTTAAATGTTCAAGGAGGTTAACAAATGGTTTTTAATGATTGGGAAATTAACGTTGTATACTCAGGAGAGCATGAGGTTGTAGCAAACGAAAAGAGTTTATTTGTCATTGACGAATTTTACGATGTTGCAATCGCAATCTATTATTTAGATGGAAAATTAAAAGTAGCTCATGTCAACTATGGTTCTGATTTTACAATTGACGTAGCTAATAAAGTTTTTGAATTGAATATTCAAAATCCAAATGTTGATGAGCATTAAATATTAAAAAGCATTTAGAATCATAAAGAGCATACTATATATAGCCTTTTACATGTAAAGCAAATGAAAATTAGATAATCTAATTATTTCAACATTAAACAATATATCATTATAAAGAAGTTTTTAAAATAGAAGTATAAGGTGGTGAACAAAAATTAACATTGTGTATAACATTATAGTATATATAGCATGCATGATTAATTTCGGATTAATTATAGTCCCATTATTAACAACAAATGATGCGGATTTTGTATGGACTTCTTCATCATTAATATATATGATTCTTCTTACGTCGATTATCCTAATAGTTTATATTAAAACTAAAGATAGCTTACAGTTAACGATATTTATACTTAATATAGCCTTAATTATTCTATACTGTGCACCATTACTATTCATTTATGTATTCTAGTGCTTCATTAATATTTTAATGCATCAGTTTAAGGAAATTCCATTTGGAAAATAAAAAGCAAATATCATCATCAAATTAACATATTTAACCTTATACTTTCATAAAATTTGAAACAATTGTACATCCTTACTTTAGCTTTATATCTTTATTTCAAGTCATGTTTTCAACTATTTTAATGAATTAAACATATATTATAAGGAGTCAACATCATGAATAAACATATAAATAAAAAAGCGACAAAACTACTTGAAGATTATAAAAAGGTTCAACAAAGAAAATCGAAAGAAACTGATAGAGGTTGTTTGAAAAGTGTCATCATGCTTATCGTCTTATTTTTCTTAATTATTTTTGGTATTGTGGCATGTTCTACAAACGTAAACTTTTTCTTCCAGTAAAAGAGTGAGATAGAAATGATAAAGAACCACTAATGATTTATTATGTAGTGGTTCTTTATCATTAGCTGTAGCTAATGTGTACTTAAAAAATGAATACATGAGTAAAACTCATTCATAAGAAATACTAATTTCTAAAGAAACAGTATTTCTTTATCGATGTCCTACCCCAACTTGCTTTGTCTGTAGAAATTGGGGTTCCAATTTCTCTCTGTTGTGGCTCCACCCCAACTTGCATTGTTTGTAGAATTTCTTTTCGAAATTATCTGTGTTGGGGCCCCACGAGTATTGAAAAAACTTGTTACAAGTGTATTTTCATATAGTCAACTACTACCATTATTGCACTAGAACTGGAACTGATAATTTAATAATGTACACTTTTGATTGTTTAAACATGTACCAATTTTAAAAAATAGGAGAGCAAAGTAAATAATTGATATAGTTATTTTGAAAGTAATCCTAGGAACTATTGTATTTAAATTTGTCTCCCCTACTTTTAAATGTCATTCATTATACATAAGCATTTTGATATAGAATTTATCACATATGCAAATTGAAAACAGGTTAAGACCATTTTTTGTCTCAACCTGTTTTATTTCTTATCTATTTATAATTTCATTAATTTCTTTGCATATTTTTTCTAATGCAACTTTAGCATCAGCCATTTTAGCGAAGTTATTACTCTTAAGTGCCGCTTTAGCTCTATATTCATTCATCATAATCGTACGTTTATAATATGGATTTAAGCTGCCTGCAGCTAATGCATATACATTCGATTTGTTAAGTAAAGTTCTTAATTCTTCTGCTATGCGTTTATCATGAAACTCACTTTGAATTATATAGTCTTTCTTACTACTTGCATCTGCTTTATTCCCTTCTATAGTTGCTATCGCAGTTGATGATAAAAGTAATGCTAATGTTCCTGTTAATATATATTTTTTAAATTTCATTGTAAACTCTCCTTAAAATTGATACTTACTGAGTATATAGTCAATTTCAGGACAATTACATTAACCTGTCATTAAATAGATTACTTTTTTCATTAATAAAAATTAACATAATATTTAATTATTTATTTCCACATAACAGCAACGATTGAAGTTTTATTTTACTAATCCTTGTTTTAATACATTATCAATTCGCTCTTGTAAGACCATTTTCTTAACTTTGTATTCAAACGAAACTAAGTTGACTGCCTTTTGTGCTTTTCTGTGTGCACTGACAGTATGTGTTTTTTCAAATTCTCTCACAAGATTTTGAGCTTGAATCAATTTTTGTTCTTTTTTAATAGTTGCATCAGTTTTCGCTGCTGGTTTATTAAATTGTGGACGTGCACCATATTCGAATGTACCATCGTTAAATTCTAAAATATTAAAGTCATGTTTGAATTTAATATATTTTGGTGTTGAGTTAAATTTTGGTCTAGATTGATATTTAAAAGTACCATCATTGTACTCTACGATATTGTGATTAATACTCACTGGTTTCTTTTCTCTTGGACCGTACCCTTCGCTCGCATCTGCTGTTGACGCAATTGTAGTTGTAGTGATACCAATTGCCGCTATTGTTAATAAAGATTTTGCTATCAATTTATTTTTCATGTTAATTATCCTCCAAATTATTATCTTACATTTATTAAGTTATCCTATTTATACAACTTTTGAAATTAACTAATTATTAATTAACTATAAACACTTTATAATATAGACAAAATATAGTTATCTATCTTGTGACTCATCAGCACTTATACACTAGTCAAAAAATTCACGCCTCTACTTTTTCGAATTTCAAAAATAAAACCACACAACAAAAAAGACACCATTTGAATGTTGGTGTCTGATGGTATAATTTCATAGATTTTATTTGTAACTTCTCATTCTATAGTTAAATATTGTGACCCAGCTAATGATTAACGTTGGTAGAATTACTAAATTCAAATTAGACACGTCAAAAAAGACAGATTGGAAATTGTCGATATTAATATCATTAATGTCCATTTTTTCATTTACTGCCTGATAGATCGCAAAGTAAACTAAGAACCATTGAATTAAATGTTCTAAAACGACAACCTCTGTCAAATCGACATTCTTTTTTCTAAAAAGTAATCTAACTATAAATAATTGGAATATACTTGAAATCAAGATCAATATAATACCCATTAAGAAAAAACTACCAAAATCAATTGTAATAAATTGAATAATACCATAAATAATTACGGCAGATATTGCCAGTGAAATATATCCTATAAATATAAATACCACACCCATAAAGAGTGTCTTTAAGAACAGAAAAGGCTTCTTTCTATTTGTAACCAAATAGCTCAATATACAAAGTAGTAATAGAATTGTTAAAATTTTAATTATCATCGTTTGACCTCAATATATTTATTTATATCTTTATTATTGACCACGAAAAAATAACAATCACTTAAGTGATTGCCAATAATACTCAATGCCTACTCTATAGTAATCTTGGCACGTGATTTTACACTATTTTATCTATTTAAAAATGTAAGTGTTGAATTATGCTTACTTCGAAAATGCATAATACAACTAAATAGTATAATTTTTAACTTATATATTAATCATAACATATCAACCATAATTAGAATATATCTCTTATTTCTTTATAAGTAAAATTATACATATTAATTACTTCTCTACTATGTGTCATTTCTTTGTTTTATAAACATTAATTATCAAAAAAGCTATGTGGATAACAATTTGGAGTGTTTGTCTACCCAATATTACAAATAAAATGTAGAGAAATACAAATATCGTTTTAACAATAAAAATTATTCAATCATAGTTGAGTGACGTTTACTACTATTATTATACTATCAACAAATTCAATAATACCTCAAATAAAAATAATACCATCAAATTCATCATTATTCTTTTTCGATTGCATTAAACCTTATTAATTTGCACTTAATTTTAATTAATGAAGTGTTAACTGGTAAATGCATGAAACCGTTTGTAAAATAGCAGTGTACTCGCATTAGTAAGTACAAATTTATTTTACAGGGAGAACTTATTATGAAAAAAAATATCACAAAAACTATTATCGCATCTACAGTAATCGCTGCAGGTCTTCTAACTCAAACTAATGATGCTAAGGCGTTCTTTAGTTATGAATGGAAAGGTTTAGAAATCGCTAAAAATTTAGCAGATCAAGCTAAAAAGGACGAGGAACGTGCTGATAAATTAATAAAAGAAGCCGATGAAAAAAACGAACACTATAAAGGTAAAACTGTTGAAGACTTATATGTAATAGCTAAAAAGATGGGTAAAGGCAATACAATAGCTGTAGTAAAAATCAAAGACGGTGGTAAAAATGGTTATTATACATTCGATATCACTCGCCCATTAGAAGAACATAGAAAAAATATTCTAGTGGTTAAAAACGGTGAAATCGATTCAATTAGTTGGTATTAATTAAATAGTTGTACGCCAAACGTTAGAAAACAATGCTAACGTTTTGGCGTGCTTTTTTATTTTAGGTAACTCCCAATTTATTTAGCATCTTTACGATTGTTTAATAAAGCACGTATGATTAACACGGTTGCCACTATATCCGTTACAATTTTTATGATTGTTAATACATTCGATTTCCTTTTCACAATTGCCACCTCGCTTGTTCAAAACATAAACAACTATTGCATTCACTTTTAAGTAATTATATATATGATTTATCCCCATAAGCTCACCATTCAAATGAACACAACATTATAAATTAATTATAACTTTAGATATAGCAAAAAGCCACACTCTATAGCATGGCTTCTATCAATTATTTTAAAGTATTATATTTTAAAACTAGATCGATTTGTCTTTGTAATTTTTTCTTTTCATAACTGTGTTGGAAATGAATTAAGTTAACAGCTCTTTGTGCTTTACGGTGTGTTGCAACAGTTCTTGTACGTTTGAACAAGTTTACAGCTTTTTGTGCATCCACAACTTTTTTATTTACTTGTTTTTTAAAGTTTGTTTGATACTGATCATATTTTTCAGCCTTAGTTTGTGCATGAGATTCACCGGCAAACGTTGATACCGTTAAACTAATAGCAGCTATGCTTAAAATTGATTTCCCAATAAAATTCTTTTTCATAATTAATAACACCTATCCTCAAATATTTATTTTGTATATATTTATAATAATAGACAGATACAAAAAACTACATTAACTATTTATTAACTAAACATTAATATTTGTGTCACTACATTTCTGAATTTCAAGAATTTTGCTACTCCATATTTTAACCATCAAATTATTGATATAATTTATGCCTTTAGAAATCCTTTTAAATATGTATACGATTCATGATTTTAACTAAAATTTCAAATTTCCTGACTTCTTGGAATATTAATTTTATACTTTTTAATAATACACTTTTAACCAAATAATCAACATGATTCAACCATATAGGACCATCAACAATCACATTCCCCAAAATTACAATTCTTTTCACAACATAAATGTATTATTCATTCCAGTTACCTTCTAAAAATTGTCAGCAACACTTTTAAACAAACATTCATGTCACGACCTCCTAGTTAAATCAGTCTATAAATTAAAAAAAGCCATAGCTACTTTCTATTTAAAAAGTAGTATGACTTATTGTTTCATGATGTCGATTTTTGAAATTGATGGTGCCATGTAAAGTTTGATCATCAATAATAACTTCAGCATATGTTTCTTCCATTGAACTTCTAGATTGAGATATACTTCCAGGATTAATAACATGAACACCATTAATATACTCATATTTTGCCACATGTGTATGTCCATAAAATGCAAACAAACAACCTAATTCAAGTCCTTTTGCAGCTAATAAATCTCTTGTTCGATTGACTTGATATAAATGTCCATGAGTGTAAAATGCTTTCACGTCATTACATTTTGCGACCGCTTCATTTTCAAATTCTGGGTAAAAATCGCAATTGCCTTTTACTCTATTAAATAAGCTAAGTTCCGTATCATCATACGTGAACTCTGAATCTCCTAAATGTAAATATACATCTGCATCTGGGTGCATTTCATAAATTTGATATAAAATGCCAGATTCAGTATGATTATCACTCACAACAATCCATTTAGACATGTTGATCACCTTCAAGAAAAGCTTGAAGTAAATTAATCGCATTTCGTCTATGACTAATTTGCCCTTTTTGTTCTTTAGAAAGTTGAGCCATAGTTTTATCTAATTTCGGTACATAAAATATCGGATCATATCCGAAACCATTTTCGCCATATTTCCCATCTGCAATTTCACCTGAAACAGTACCTTTAAATACTTTTGTTTCCATATCAGGGCCACTCATACTTATGACACAAACAAATTGCGCACGACGATCAGTTGTATTACCAAGCTTATTTAATAATTTTTCAATATTTGCTTCATCGCTTTTATTTTCACCAGCATAACGTGCAGAGTATATACCTGGCTCACCATTTAATGCAAAAACTTCTAGTCCACTGTCATCAGCTATGACCGTTTTATTCAATGCTTTTGCAGCAGCTTCTGATTTTAATATAGCATTTTCTTCAAATGTTGATCCTGTTTCTTCCACATCAAAATCTGGTATTAGTTCTGAAATACCTATTACGTGGTAATCTGGAAATATCACTTTAAAGTCATTTATTTTCCCTTGATTATTCGATGCAATAACAATCTCTTTCATTAAAAATCCTCCTAGTCATTCACTGATATACGTTCCACATTGACAGATAAATTTAGCCACTCTTTGATAATGTTAGTAATATGTGTGGTATCACCTGTTGCAAAAAATCGATGATCTGGATGTTCAGTATAACTTGCATGTTCATTACTAAATGTTAGCAATGCACTAACTTCACGAGCGGTTTCTAATCCAGACGAAATCACTGTCTTTTTACCACCAAAATAATCATAGATAAGTTTATAGAGCAATGGATAGTGTGTACATCCTAAAATGACAGTATCAGACTCACTATTACGCCAACGTTTCAATGTTTGATGAATAACAATACTTGTAATTGTTGGATCACTATATCTCATTTGTTCTACAAGTGGCACAAAACCTGGACAGGCAACGCCATGTACCTCTACATGTGGATTTATACGTTTAATATGCGTACGATATGCTTCAGATTTAATTGTGCCTTCCGTTCCTAGTACTAATACATTTTGATTTTTAGTCGTCATTATTGCTGTTCTAGCACCTGGTTCAATTACGCCAATCACTGGGATTGATAAGGTCTTTTGTAAATATTCTAAAGCTACAGCAGTTGCAGTATTACAAGCAATCACGAGCATTTTTATATCAAATTCCATTAATTTACGAGCGATTTCAACTGTATATTGTTTTACTTGTTCTCCTGGTCTTGGCCCATATGGACATCGCCCAATATCACCTAAGTAATAAATCGTCTCATTTGGCAACTGACGCATAATTTCTTTAGCTACTGTCAAACCTCCGACACCAGAGTCTATTACACCTATTGGTTTATTCATATTCGGTCATCCTTACTTTTAATTTAATTTTTAGTTTATCATAACTAAGCATTGGATTTTAGTATTATGCACTGTGTTTACCATTTTTGTCATTATAATATAATACTTATTTTAAATTAGCTCACTATCATATTGTCATGTAATGTAACTATAAAAAATCCCTTCTAAGTTTTTGTGTATCTCCATTCAATTTAATTTTGAAAGGAACATAACATTTTAACTCAAAAGGGATTAATTTTTATTCTACTTCATGGTCTGAACCAAAGAATGATTTAAACATGTGGAATGTTGTTTCTCTGTTCATTGCTGCAATGGATGTTGTTAATGGAATACCTTTAGGGCAAGCATTAACACAGTTTTGTGAATTACCACACTGCTGTAAGCCACCAGTACCCATTAATGCATTTAAACGTTCATCTTTAGTCATAGATCCTGTTGGGTGCAAATTAAACAAACGAACTTGCGAGATTGCTTGCGCACCAACGAATTTATTATTTTCAGTAACATTAGGACAAACCTCTAAACATACACCACATGTCATACATTTAGATAATTCATAAGCTGTTTGACGTTTTTTCTCTGGCATACGTGGTCCCGGACCTAAATCATACGTTCCATCAATTGGGATCCATGCTTTCATACGTTTTAAGTTATCGAACATTCTAGAACGATCAACTTGTAAGTCACGGATAACTGGGAAAGTATTCATTGGCTCTAAACGAATAGGTTGTTCTAATTGATCAACAATCGCAGAACAAGATTGTCTTGCACGACCATTGATAACCATAGAACATGCTCCACATACTTCTTCTAAGCAGTTCATATCCCAGACAACAGGTGTTGTTTTTTCACCTTTAATATTAACTGGGTTACGTCTAATTTCCATTAAACATGCAATGACGTTTAAATTTTCACGATATGGAATTTCAAATGTTTCTTCATAAGGCTTAGAATCACTTGTATCTTGTCGTTTAATAATTAATTTTACTGTTTTTTGTTTCGGTTTAGATTGTGTTTCATGTTGTGGAGTGTTTTTCACTGATTGTTCAGTCATTATTTTTTACCCCCTTTAGACTTACTTGTGTAATCACGTTTACGAGGTGGTATTAAACTCACATCGACGTCATCATAAGTAAACTGTGGTTTTTCAAATGCGCCTTGGAATGAGGCCATTGTCGTTTTTAACCACTCTTCATCATTACGCTCCGGGAATTCTGGTTTATAATGGGCACCGCGTGATTCGTTACGGTTATATGCACCAATCGTAATAACACGTGCAAGTACTAACATGTTCCATAATTGACGAGTAAAGAATACCGCTTGGTTACTCCAAGTTTGAGTATCTTCCATATCAATATCTTCATAACGTTTCATCAATTCAACAATCTTTTTATCTGTTTCTAACAGTTTTTCATTTTCACGAACAACAGTTACATTTGCTGTCAAAATTTCACCAAGTTCACGGTGTAATTTATATGCATTTTCTGTACCGCGCATAGCTAATAATTTATCAAAACGTTCTTGCTCTTCAGCTTTACGTTTTTCAAAAATACTTTCGTCCATATCAGTATATGATTGATCTATATTTGAAATATACTCAATCGCGTTTGGACCTGCTACTGTACCACCATAAATCGCTGATAACAATGAATTGGCACCTAAGCGGTTACCACCATGTTGAGAGAAGTCACATTCTCCAGCTGCAAATAACCCTTTAATATTTGTCATTTGATCATAATCTACATATAGACCACCCATTGAATAGTGGACAGCTGGGAAAATCTTCATTGGTACTTTGCGTGGGTCATCACCAGTGAATTTTTCATAAATTTCAATGATACCACCTAGTTTTACATCTAACTCATGTGGATCTTTATGTGACAAATCAAGATATACCATGTTTTCGCCATTAATACCTAATTTTTGGTTAATACATACATCGAAAATTTCACGCGTCGCGATATCACGAGGTACTAAGTTACCATAATCAGGATATTTCTCTTCTAAGAAGTACCAAGGCTTACCATCTTTATATGTCCAAATTCGTCCACCTTCACCACGTGCTGATTCACTCATTAGTCGCAGTTTATCATCACCAGGGATTGCAGTAGGATGAATTTGAATGAACTCACCATTAGCATAAATAGCGCCTTGTTGGTAAACAATGGAAGCCGCTGATCCTGTATTAATCATTGAGTTTGTCGTTTTACCGAAGATGATACCAGGGCCACCCGTTGCCATAATAACTGCATCTGAACCAAATGTTTCAATCTCAGCAGTTGTCATATTTTGTGCAACGATACCTCTTGCACTATCATCGTCACCTTTAACTATGCCAAGGAATTCCCATCCTTCATACTTCGTAACTAATCCATCTACTTCATATGCACGAACCTGTTCATCCAATGCATATAATAATTGTTGTCCAGTTGTTGCCCCTGCATATGCTGTTCTGTGGTGTAATGTACCACCGAAACGTCTAAAATCTAATAGACCTTCATTTGTTCTATTGAACATTACGCCCATACGGTCTAATAAATGAATAATTTTAGGTGCTGCCTCTGTCATCGCTTTAACAGGTGGTTGGTTTGCAAGGAAGTCGCCACCATACACTGTATCATCAAAGTGAATCCAAGGAGAATCGCCTTCCCCTTTAGTATTGACCGCACCATTAATGCCACCTTGGGCACAAACAGAGTGCGAACGCTTTACTGGTACAACTGAGAACAAATCTACATGTGCACCTTTTTCTGCCGCTTTAATTGTTGACATTAAGCCCGCTAGGCCACCTCCGACAACAATAAGATGTTTCTCTGCCATAAAAATTTCACTCCCCTAAATTTTCAATCTATATTTGTTAAATGCGATGTATTACATAAAGGCAATAATTGCAGTAACACCAATATACGAAATAACTAAGAATACGATTAATGAAACCCATGTAAATACTCGTTGTGATTTTGGAGATTGAAGTCCACCCCAAGTAACTAAGAATGACCATAAGCCATTTGCAAAGTGGAACACAACAGCAATAATACAAATAATATAAAATATTGCCCATCCAGGATGTTGCAATGTTTCGTGCATTAAATCGTAATTCACTTCTTTGCCGTAAAATGCTTTTTGTAAACGTGTTTGCCATAAATGGATACCAATAAAGATAAATGTTAAGATACCACTCACTCTTTGGAAGAAGAACATCCAGTTTCTAAAAATCGAGTAATGTCCAACATTTTCTTTTGCTGTAAATGCAATGTGTATACCAAACAAACCGTGATATAACAACGGAATGTATATAAATAAAAATTCTACAATAATTAGAAATGGTAATGATTCCATAAAGTTAGATGCCTTATTAAACGCTTCAGCACCTTGTGTTGCTTGGTGATTCACTAATAAATGAACGACCAAAAATGCACCTATTGGGATAATACCTAATAACGAGTGAATACGTCTTAGATAAAATTCATTTTTTGATTGAGCCAAAAGGAGTCCCCCCTGTGAACGAATATTTAATTTATTGAGCTATTTATATTAAACGTACGCTTAACCCCCTAAAGTGATATCGTTTCTAGCGTTGTCATTATCATTAAGCGAAACATTTTAAAGACAAATACACACTGCACGATCACCAAACTGCATGTCGAACAATGTAACATTTGGATTCGATATTTAAGATTGCTTGTGATGATAAACTTTCTCATTTAGAAAACGCTTCCACGTACATTCAAAAAAATAACTTTGTTAACCATATTGTAACATTATTTCATATATTTTGGGGCATGAGAATGATTCTCACGCCCAGTAATTTATTTATGCAATTGTTCATGTAGGTTCTTTGCGACGTTTTCAGGAATACCTATATTTTTAAAATCTTCAAGTGTAGCTTCCTTCATTTTCTTGATTGAACCGAATGAACGCAATAATAATGTTTTACGTTTGCTACCGATACCATCTATATCATCAAGGATTGATTTCAAGCCTGTCTTTTGACGTGTTTGTCTATGAAATGTGATTGCGAATCTGTGAACCTCATCTTGGATACGGTGCAACAAATAAAATGCTTGGCTATTTTTCTTCAGTGGTACAATTTCTGCACTAGCGCCATATAATAATTCAGATGTTTGGTGTTTATCATTTTTTTGCAAACCTGCAACAGGGATATCAAGACCTAATTCGTTTTGTAGCACATCAATAACCCCGTTCATATGTCCTTTACCACCATCTACTATAATTAAATCCGGTAATGGTAATCCTTCGTTTAAAACGCGAGAATATCGTCGTCTTACTACTTCTCTCATTGATTTGTAATCATCTGGACCTTTAACCGTTTTGATTTTATACTTTCTATAATTTTTCTTGTCTGGTTTACCATCGACAAATGTAACCATTGCTGACACTGGATCCACACCTTGGATATTAGAATTATCGAATGCTTCAATTCTAATTGGTGTTTGAATTCCCATTTGTGTTCCAAGTTCTTCAATAGCTTTAATTGTTCTGGACTCATCACGTGATATTAATTCAAATTTATTATTTAAGGATACTTTAGCGTTATGTGCAGCTAGGTCAACCATATCTTTTTTGGGACCTCGCGCGGGTTGAACGATTTTAGTGTCCACAACAGATTGAATCATTTCTTTATTCAAATTACGTGGTACATGAACTTCCTTAGGTAAAATATGTTGGTTTAAACTATAAAATTGTCCAATAAATGTATAAAATTCTTCTTCTTCTGTTTGCTGTAAGGGAATCATCGTTGTATCTCGCTTTATCATATTACCTTGTCGTATAAAGAAAACTTGGATACACATCCATCCTTTATCAACACTATAACCAAAGACATCACGAATCGTTTTATCTGATGACATAATTTTTTGTTTATTAGTTAGATTTTGAATATGTTGAATTAAATCTCTATATTCTTTAGCCCGTTCAAAATCAAGTGATTCACTTGCAGTTAACATTCGCTCTTCTAAACTTTTTAAAATTGTTTTGTCTTCCCCATTCAGAAAATCAGTAATTTCCTTCGTCATTTGTGCGTATTTACTCAAATCAACGTCATATACACATGGTCCTAAACATTGTCCAATATGGTAATAAAGACATAATTTATCTGGCATCTTATCACATTTGCGATATGGATATATTCTGTCTAATAACTTTTTAGTTTCTTGAGCAGAATATGCATTCGGATACGGTCCGAAATATTTGCCAGTACCTTGTTTTACGGTTCTCGTCACTAGTAGTCTAGGATATTTTTCCTTTGTTATTTTAATAAATGGATAACTTTTATCATCTTTTAATAAAATGTTGTATCTAGGTTGATATTGTTTAATCAGATTCAATTCCAGTAAAAGTGACTCTGTTTCACTTGACGTGACAATAAACTCAAAGCGACGTATTTCTCCAATCAGTCTCGTTGTTTTAGCATCATGAGCGCCCGTAAAATACGATCGCAAGCGATTTCTTAGCTTTTTAGCTTTGCCAACATATATCACTTGATCATTACGATCTTTCATTAAATAGCAGCCTGGTTCCATAGGTACGACATTTAATTTATTTTTAATTCGTTGCTTATAGTCTTCCAAAAATATCCCCCCTTCTAATTTTAAAATGAATGATGCTACGAAAGCGCTTCAAATTTATCACCACTAATTCTAGTTCATAATCAACATCTTCGAGTACGACTTTTCATGCACATCTTGTAATATTTAACATTGTTTTATCAAACCAACTGCTACATGTCTATTAGCATGCTTGATTATCATTTATCGTTCATAGATTTATTAATCCCACCATTCTCAAGTCGTAAACAATATGATGACTTATCATTCAACTTTTTATGTTAAAAACACAAACAAAAACTGGAGCAATTCATTAAAGAAATGCCCCAGTCGTCATTGGTTGTAACTTATAAATGTTTATCTAAAACTTCAGCTAAGTTTTCTTTTGGTTGGAAACCAACAACTTTATCAACTGGTTGACCGTCTTTAAAGACGATTAATGTTGGAATACTCATCACTTCATATTTAGCTGCAGTTGATGGATTTTCATCAACATCTAATTTTAAAATGTCAGCTTTACCTTCATAGTCAGCTGCTAATTCTTCTAATACTGGAGCGATCATTTTACATGGACCACACCATGTTGCCCAAAAATCTACTAATTGTACACCAGATTCTACTTTTGAATCAAAATCTGCATCTGTTACTTTTACGATTGCCATAAATGCCAATCCTCCTTAATTATTATTATGATGTTCAAATTATATCAGATAACATGCTTCATGTATTTCTATTTGCTCAATTTTTATGCTTATTTCAAATAACATGTTTGAAATGTATTCTTGTTGCTTTACATTATTTTAACTGCAGCTATTTAATTTATCAAATTATAATTTATTTTAGTGTTGCAACGGTAACGCCAAATCCACCTTCGCTTGGCATACCACCTCTAAAGTCACTAACACTTTTATGCTTTTTCAAATGTTGTTGTACACCTTTTTGAAGTGCACCTGTACCTTTACCATGAATGATATAAACTTGTTCGTAATTACTTAAAACGGCTTGATCTAAATATTGATCTAGTTCAATTAAAGCATCCTCATAACGGTAGCCTCGTAAGTCAAGTTCAGTTTTAATTGTTTGACGATTTTGACGTGTAACCATTTTCGTTGGCTTAACTTTTTCTTTTTGTTTTTTCTCTAAATCTTCAATAGGTAACTTCATTTTAATAATTCCCATTTGAACAATTGCTTCTTCATCATTGACAATTTCTAAAACTTCACCCTTTTGACCGTAAGATAATACTTTTACTTCATCACCAGCAACAATTTTATCGTATTTTTGCTTTTGTACATTTTGCTTTATAGATTTCGCTTCATAATGATCATCTAATCGTTTCTTCTTATCAATCAATTCATGTTCTTTAACATCTGCACCTTTTTGTTCACGCAATTGTCTTAAATCTTTAATAATATCGTCAGCTTCTTTTGTTGCAGCTTTAATCTTCTGATTTGCTTTTTCTTTCGCTTCCTCTATTAGAGACTTTTCATAATTTTGGAATTGTTGATACTGCTTAGATAAATCATCATGCACTTGCTCCGCTTCTTTTACAAGACGGTCCAGTTCTAACCTCTGTGTCTCTACACGTTTGTAATTACGCTCTAATGATTCAATCATTTCATTTATTTCTTTTTCATCAGTACCAATCATCGTCTTAGCCTTATTTATAATATTCAAACTAAGACCTAACTTTTTAGAAATATCAAAAGCATTTGAACGACCCGGCACACCCATTAATAACTTATACGTTGGACTCAAAGTATCTACATCAAATTCTACACTCGCATTCATAACGCCTTCTCGATTATAACTATATGCTTTAAGTTCAGGATAGTGCGTCGTTGCCATTACTAGAGAACCAATTTTTCTAACATGATCTAAAATGCTCATTGCTAAGGCAGCACCTTCACTTGGATCTGTACCTGCACCTAATTCATCAAATAAAACTAAACTATGTTTATCTGCATGCTTTAAAATTTCAACTATATTCGTCATATGAGATGAAAAAGTTGATAATGATTGTTCTATTGATTGTTCATCTCCGATATCGCAATATACATTTTTAAATACACTTAACTGACTACCATCAAGTGTTGGAATCAACAATCCAGATTGAGCCATAACAATAATTAAACCTAATGTTTTTAATGTTACTGTTTTACCACCTGTATTCGGTCCTGTAATAATTACCGTTTCAATATCTTCCATAAATTCGATGGTATTAGCTACAACAGTCTCACGATTTAATAATGGATGGTATGCTTTAGGTAAATATACAGTACGTTCCTCTTTAAATATCGGCTTTGTTCCTTTAATACTTCTACTATATCTCGCTTTTGCGATTAAAAAATCTAACTGACCCATGACTTGTTCTGCCACAAGTAGTGCATCTTTGTCCGCAGCCACATAACCAGTTAGTTGCGTTAAAATGCGTTCTTTTTCAATTGCTTCATCATGACGTAATCGACTAATTTGATTATTCATTTCAACAACTGATGATGGCTCAATATACAATGTTTGTCCTGAAGCAGATTGATCATGTACAATCCCATTAAAATCTTGTCGATATTCAGCTTTGACAGGTATAACGTTTCTTTCATTCCTAACTGTTACAATAGCATCTGATAATTTTTTCTGATTTGCTTGGCTTTTAACAATACGGTCCAAATTTTGTCTAATACGTTGATTCGTGCTAGAAATTTTACTTCTAATCCCTTGCAATTCATAACTCGCATTATCATATAAATCATACGTATCGCATGTTTCATTTATTTGTTGAAAAAGATCGGTTAACACAGGTAATTGATTCATCTTGTCATCTAATATTGGGTATTTAACATCTTCATCTTCTTCAACCAATTGATTATAAAATGTCTTAAATTGATTTTGTACTTGAATTAATCTTTTTATCAAGTTAAGCTCTGATACATTTAAAACGCCGCCAATATCAGCGCGATGAATGAATGCTGATACTTTAGATAAGCCACTCAAGCTTGGTAAACGATGCTTATTATAGATTTGAGCAATCTCATCCGTTTCTTCCATTTGAAAAACAACCGTTTCAAAATTAGTAGCTGGCATCATTTGATTGACCTTTTCCAAGCCTAAGTCACTAATAGTTTCATTGGCAACGAGTGATTTTATTTTTTCAAATTCTAAGACGTCTAATGTTTTTTGTCTCATAAAATCCCTCTATTTCTTAAGTTTTATATTATTTTCAATAAAGTCTTTGAAAGCTTCACGCGATAATGCGTTAATCACTCTATCTTTTGTTACAAATCCTTTTTGCGCAGTTGCTACGCCATAATTCATAAAATCTAAATGATTTGTATGATGCGCATCAGTGTTAATAGTTAATTTCACATTTGGATATTTACGAACGATATCAGCGTTCAGATCCAGTCGATGTGGATTGGCATTAATTTCTAATACTGTATTCGTTTCTTCAGATAATGCCATTAATTGTTCAATATTCGGTTTATAACCATCTCTTCTACCTATAATACGCCCTGTTGGATGCGCTATATGTCGCACGTATGGATTGCGACATGCATTAGCTAATCGTTCCATAATTTGTTCTTCTGATTGGTTAAAGCTTTGATGAATAGCTCCAATTACATAATCAAGTTGTGCTAAAATTTCATCATCATAATCCAGCGAGCCATCAGGTAATATATCCATTTCTGTACCTGAATAAATATCAATTTCACTATATTCTTTATCTAAAGCTTTAATTTCTTCGTTTTGTCTTAAAAGTCTTTCTACTTGTAAGCCATTAGCAACACGTAAACTTTGTGAATGATCAGTAATTACCATGAATTTATAACCTTTTGCGATATTTGCTTCTACCATGTCTCGAATGGAAAACGCACCATCACTATACGTTGTATGCATATGAATATCTCCATTAATATCATCTAATGTAATGATATTACTTAGATCTTTATCAAATTCGCTACCATCTTCTCGCATAGCAGGTGGTATAAAATTCACATTAAAATGTTCATATATTTTGGCTTCACTATCATATTGAATTAATGTACCATCAGCTTGTTCAATTCCATATTCACTTACTTTTTCATCACGTGCTTTAGCAAGTTGTCGAATTCTTATATTATGTTCTTTTGACCCAGTAAAATGCTGCAATGTATGATAAAAAGCACTTGGTTCAATTAATCGAAAATCGACACCAATCGTTTCATCATCATACGCTAATTCTAATGAAACTTTTGTGTTCCCCACTGCAACTTCTTTTACTTTATTGGGAATATTTAATAATTGTTGCTGCACTGCTTTTGGGTTATCGGTACTTATTATGAAATCTAAATCTTTGCTCATTTCTTTAAAACGACGGAAGCTTCCTGCAGATGAATATTGATCGATATAATTTAATGTATCTATATAATCAATGATTTCTTGATTAAGTCTTCTCATTTGATCAATTGGATATCTATCTTTCTTAGCACCAAGTTGTTTCACAGCTTCTAATATGTTTTGTTCCGTTTTCTTAGCAAATCCGCTTAATTCACTAACTTTTCCATTTTCACAAGCAACTTGAAGTGAAGCTTTATCAACAATATTCAACTCTTTATATAGCTTAGCAATTTTCTTGCTTCCAAGTCCTTGAATTTTCAAAAGTGGAATAAGACCTTCCGGAACTTCTTCCTGTAATTGCTGTAAATACTGAGATTCACCGGTCTCACGGTAATCATTGATTACTTCTGCAACACCTTTACCAATGCCTTTTAACTCCGTTACATCAGATATTTCATCTAATGGTCGTTCATCTAATTCAAGACTTTGAGCTGCTTTTCGATACGCTGATATTTTAAAAGTATTTTCCCCTTTTAATTCCATATAAGTAGCAATTTGTTCTAATAGTTTGATAACATCTTTTTTTGTCATAATAACACTCCATAAAAAGAAGACCAGGACGTATCATTAATATATACCTTTGTCCTGACCTCTTATGATAATTTATAAATTAATGGTGAAAGCCGATAAATATGGGATGTGAAAAATCAATGAATGACTCACAATAGATATTTTAAGCTGATGTTGTAATGCTTCGTTAGGATATAATGCCAATAGATATAACGTAAAGTGTAAGACAATTATCGTCATAAACACACCAACTATCATTCCCATTGCACGACTGAAAATATGAATGTTTTGATACGCTATTATTTTATCAAAAGTTACGATAATTAGATATAAAATGAACTTACAAAACAATGTAATCATTAAAAAAGCTACAATCGCTTCAAATCGATTTTGTAGATGATTAAAATGAAACGCAAAAGTTGTATTAAATGCTGTTGTTTTAGGATATGGAATAAATACAATTAATCTTTCTACAATAGATTTGTAAAATTGACTGGCAATCCACAATGATACAATCGTTGCACTCAAATGTATCATAGATAACCAAAAACCTCGTCTGAATCCAACGATGACAAAATACACAAAGAAAATGATTATGATAAAATCAATGACCATTTATTGCTCACGCTGCTGCAATTTGTGAATTTGTTGTTTCAAACGACGATTTTCTTCTTCTAGTAGTACTTTTTCATGCATAATATTCACAGCAGTTAGTATTGCTTTTCTTGAAGTATCTAAACCTGCTGCTTTATACCCTAATTCTTTTATTTTATCATCAACTAAATGTGCTACATATCGTATGTGCTCTGGGTTATCTTCCCCAACAATTGTAAAAAGCTGATCATTAATTGATACATTTACCTTGTTTTTAAACTGTGCCATTTATAATTTCTCCTGATCCTTTTTTTAAAATCTAAATTCACGTTATAAAATATGACTGGATTGTTTGTCTGAATTTGATACTAATATTGTTATATTGCAATTACGATAAAACAACAACACAATCTCTATAGATGACTTAATGTTCTTTTTATAATGAAATGAAATAATGTAAAGAATTTTCTATTCAATACTTTATCATGTTTAAATTGTGTCACTATAACATTTTCATAAACATTATACATGACCACTATGTATTTTGTAAGTATCCGCAATTAATTCTTTACAACATATATAAATGTTTCTGACGTTATTATCATTTATGATATGATTATTTTTGCTAATGATAATGAAATTATATGAAAGGATTTACACAAATGGCGAATATCGTTTTTAAATTGTCGGATAAAGACATAACGACATTAATGTCACGCATTTCTTTTGATACTGAGAATTTACCTCAAGGTATGAAAGCACGTGCAAAGTATCAAAATACAACTGTAAATATTTACCAATCAGGTAAAGTCATGTTTCAAGGTAATCATGCAGAAGCTGTGTCTGAAGAACTTCTACCGCAGCATTCTCAATTGAATACTAATAAAACTAAAAAGAAAAATATGGCTAATTCTTTTCTTGAACAAACTTTAATGTATGATCAATTTAACTGTATTGGTAGTGATGAAGCTGGAAGTGGCGATTACTTTGGTCCATTGACTGTATGTGCTGCTTTCGTTACCAAAGAGCATGTCCCTATTTTAAAAACTTTGGGTGTAGATGATTCAAAAAAATTAACCGATACCAAAATTGTAGAACTTGCTGAGCAATTGGTTACTTTCATCCCACATTCACTATTAACACTACACAATGAAAAATATAATATTCAGCAAGCAAAAGGCTGGACTCAAGTAAAAATGAAAGCTGTTCTTCATAATGAAGCCATCAAAAATGTACTTGAAAAAATTGATTCGTCTCAATTAGACTATATCGTCATTGATCAGTTCGCAAAACGCGAAGTGTATAGCCATTACGCATTATCCGATATACCACTTCCAAAGAAAACAAAATTTGAAACAAAAGGAGAATCGAAGTCATTAGCCATTGCAGTGGCAAGCATAATTTCTAGATACGCATTTGTTACGTATATGGATCAAATATCAAAAAATATTAATATGACAATTCCTAAAGGTGCCGGTGCTAAAGTCGATGTAATCGCCGCCAAAATTATAAAAAAATACGGTATTTCACGTTTAGATACCATTTCAAAAAAGCATTTTAAAAATCGTGAAAAAGCCCAAAAAATTTTAAAGCCTCTTTGATTTTTAATCATTAGAGGCTTTTATGCAGTTGTGCGAAGCATCAACTGTAATCCACTGTGCCTCTTTGATTTTTAAATGAAATGGAACCTAATAGGTGATCCTATTAGGTAAGTCATACTAATTTGCTTTGCTCATAAGTATGACTTTATATGCAGTTGTGCGAAGCATCAACTATATTCCGCTGTGCCTCTTTGATTTATAAATGAATTGGAACCTAATTGGTGACCCTAATTAGGTAAGTCATACTAATTTGCTTTGCTCATAAGTATGACTTTATATGCAGTGATGCGAAGCATCATCTGTAATCCGCTGTGCCTCTTTGATTTATAAATGAATTGGAACCTAATTGGTGAATCCAAAAATAAAACCCCATGTTAGGGATATTAATCTACTTCAGATATCCTTAACATGGGGTTTAAATCATTATCTAATAACAGCACCTTGTTCAATTAATGCTGCTTCAATTTCCGCTTGTACTTTTGAAACACGTTCATCTGTCAATGTTTCTTCTGTGTCTAAATAATTTAAACGTATTGCAATTGATTTTTTACCTTTTTCTAAATGTTCACCCTGATATACATCAAAGACAAGTGTGTCTTTTAATATATTGCCACCGTGTGCATGAATCGTTGATAATAAATCAGCTGCTGGAATATTTTGATTCACTTCTAATGCAATATCACGAGACATGCCTGGGAATCTCGGAATTGGCTGGTAATTAATGTAACCTACCGACACAGCCATTAATGCATCAAAATTCAACTCAAAAACATACGTCCGTTTTAAATCATTATCAGCTGCTAATGTTGGATGTAATTCACCAATAAAACCAACAACTTTATTCTCTAACAAGATTTCAGCTGTACGACCTGGATGTAATCCATCAATATCAGCACGACGATAACTAAATTCAAGGTTTAACTTTTCAGCTACTCGATCCACGACACCTTTTGCTAAATAGAAATCAACCGTTTCTTTCTTACCTTGCCATTGATTGACTACATAATCTCCAGTTAAAATACCACTTAAATATTCAACTTGATCTGGTAGTTCACCTTCACCATTAGCAAAGAAGACATTGCCGATTTCAAATAATTTTACATCTTTATTTTTGCGTGCCACATTATATGATGCCGCTTCGATTAAATGTGGTAATAAACTTTGACGTAATGACGCATGCGCTTCACTCATTGGCATCAATAAATCAATTGTTTGACGCTGTTGCATCGCAAATGCAGTAGCATCTTCTTTAGAAACTAATGAATACGTAATAGCTTGGTCTAATCCAGCACCTTCTAACACTTCTTTAACCATTCTAGTTTTATATTGACGATCAGTTAGCTGACCACTAGTAACTTTTTCGAAGACAGGTAACGTTGATGGAATATCGTCGTAACCATATATACGTGCAACTTCTTCAATTAAATCTTCTTTAATTGTAATATCTTTACGACGTGATGGTACTTGCACTGTAATAACATCATCATTTATTTCTGTATCAAACCCTAGTTGATTAAAAATAGTAACAATATCATTTTGTGACAAATCAAATCCAATAGTGCGATTAATTTTATCAGCAGTGATGTCGATTGGTGTAATAAATGCACCAAGTTCTCCTGAAGATACTCTATCTTTTAGCACTTTTCCGTTTGCATAAGTTTGTAATAAATAACATGCACGGTCGACTGCTTCATCTACAAATTCAGTAGCTATTCCTTTTTCAAAACGACTAGATGATTCACTGCGTAAATTTAAACGTCTTGATGTATGACGAATGGAAACAGAATCAAAAATAGCACCTTCAATAACTATATTTGATGTATGTTCTTTAACTTCTGAAAAATCGCCACCCATAACACCAGCTAATGCAATTGGAGTTTGTCCATTAGTAATGACAATATCGCTCGTTAATAATTCACGTTCTGTATCATCTAATGTTGTCATTTTTTCGCCTTCATTAGCTTGACGAACAACAATTTGTTGTGAACCAATCGCATCTTGATCAAACATATGCAATGGTTGACCGTATTCTAATAACACATAATTTGAAATGTCGACAACATTATTAATAGGACGTATACCTGCTTTTATTAAGCGTGCTTGCATCCAAATTGGCGAGGGTTCAATTGTCACGTTGTGAACAACACGTGCACTATAATATGGTACTTTATCTTCATTTTCAATTGTCACGGTTAGTTCATCATTTGCAGATAACTCAAGCTCATTTGATGTTGTCTCTGGCTTAGTCATTTTTGTATTATATAATGCTGCAACTTCATAAGCAGTACCTATCATACTTAAAGCATCTGCACGATTCGGCGTTAAATCAAATTCCATTACTTGATCATCTAAATATAAAGCTTGTAAGGCATCTGTTCCTGGAACTTGGGATTCACTAAATACATAAATGCCTGATTCAAAACTTTTCGGTATATAATTACTTGAAATACCAATTTCTTGTAACGAACAAATCATACCTTCTGAACGTTCACCGCGTAATTTGGCACGCTTAATTTTAATACCACCAGGCAATCTTCCACCTACTTTAGCAACAATGACATATTGTCCTGCATCAACATTCGGTGCACCACATACTATTTGTACAGGTTCGTCTTCTCCGATATCAACTTGGCAAACATTTAATTTATCTGCATCAGGATGTTTCTCTTTTGACTTAACGAAGCCGACAACTAAATTTTTGATATCTTTTGTGTAGTCAATTAAATCATCCACTTCAATACCTGTGCGCGTAATACGTTCTGCCAAATTACTTACAGAATCATCGATTGTTACATATTCTTTCAACCATTCATTTGATATCAACATTACATGTCACCTCTATCTTCTACCGCTTTAAATTGATCTAAAAATCTCACATCATTAGTATAGAAATGACGAATATCTTCTATACCATATTTCAACATTGCAATACGGTCTGGTCCCATACCAAATGCAAATCCAGAGTACTCTGAAGAATCAAAACCAGCCATTTCTAATACATTAGGATGTACCATTCCAGCACCTAAAATTTCAATCCATCCTGTGTGTTTACACACATTACAACCTTTTCCTTTACATTTAAAACATGACACATCAACTTCTACAGAAGGTTCAGTGAATGGGAAATAACTTGGACGTAAACGAATTTCACGATCAGCACCAAATAATTTCTTAGCTAACAATTCTAAAGTACCTTTCAAATCACTCATTTTAACGTTTTTATCAACAACTAATCCTTCAATTTGTGTAAATTGATGACTATGTGTCGCATCATCAGAGTCACGACGATACACTTTACCAGGGCAAATAATTTTAACTGGACCTTGACCATGACGTGATTCCATCGTACGTGCTTGCACTGGTGATGTATGCGTACGTAATAAAATTTCATCCGTAATATAGAAACTATCTTGCATATCACGTGCAGGGTGTGATTTAGGTAAATTCAGCATTTCGAAGTTA
This sequence comes from Staphylococcus sp. EG-SA-10, assembly GCF_017151945.1. NCBI lineage: Bacteria > Bacillati > Bacillota > Bacilli > Caryophanales > Staphylococcaceae > Staphylococcus > Staphylococcus sp. EG-SA-10. The sequence continues at coordinate 32,261 of NZ_JACVZJ010000011.1, read as the reverse complement.
TAATGATCTTGTTCAACTTCATATCCATTCACAATTTCATAACCTAAACCTAAGAATAAGTCTTCAATTTCTTCTATTGTACGTGTTAATGGATGCTTTGAACCGATTTCAATATGACGACCTGGTAATGATACATCAATTGTTTCTTCAGCCAATTGCTTATTTAATTTTTCTTTAACTAACATCTGTTGTCTTTCATCTAATTCATTTTGAATTGTTTGACGCAATTCATTCACTTTTTGACCAAACGCAGGTTTCTCTTCATTCGGCAAATCCTTCATCAATTTCATTAGTCCGCTAACTGACCCTTTTTTACCTAAGTATTTCACTTTAACTTCTTGCAGTGCACGTTCATCATTTGCTTCATTAATATCTACAAGCGCTTGTTGTTTTAACTCTGACATTGTTTGTTGTTCAGACATATGTCACTGACCTCCCTATTCGAACTATTCATTTTCTATTTATCATATTTGTTGTTTAACTAAAAAATGACTTTCATCCTCTTAAAAAATAAGGGACGAAAGTCATTTCCGTGGTACCACCCAAATTTATGCCTAAGCATACACTTGTTTAATATTGATAACGGATTGTCTTTCCGACTTAAATCTCTTTAAGTAACCAAAAAGGTGAAAAGACTTTAAATAATTGGAATAACTTGCAGTCACGATTATTCTCCCTAAAACAATTATTTATATAAATGTCCATGCCTTTTTATTGGTTTATATTCAATTGTGTATGCAATCACGTAGAAATGTTCTGTTAAACAATTAATTATAATTATATCGGAAAACTTTCAACACGGTCAACCTTTCAAATGATAAAGTAAAATACTACCTGCAATCGCTACATTTAAACTTTCAGCTTTACCATAAATAGGTATGATTAAATTTTGTGTAGTATGTGCTAATAATTCAGGATTAACACCTTCTCCCTCATTACCTAATAGTAGTGCAAAAGAATCACTTGAAGTAACTTCTTTATAAGCCACTGCGTTTTCAAGTGCTGTACCATAAACAGGACCATTAAATTGAGTAATAAACGTATCGAGATCTTGTGTCATAATTGGCAAATGGAAAACACTACCTTGACTCGCTCGCAACACTTTATCTTGATAAGGATCTGTCGTACCCTTCTCCATTATTACAGCATCCATTCCAGCAGCATCCGCAGTTCTAATTAATGTACCTAAATTTCCAGGATCTTGAACACGATCGATAAGCAATACTTGTTGTGCTTTAGAAATATCATATTGTGGCTTCTCAATGATTGCGAAAAAACCTTGTGGTGTCACTGTACCTGATAAAGATTCAGCAACTTTCATGTTTATTTCAAAAACTTCTTGCGCGTATGCGATAATTTGCTGATCTAATCTAGCAGGTTCAATTGCAAATAATTGTGTAATTACAATCCCACTTTGATAAGCTTCTTCAATTAAATGCACACCTTCAATTAAAGCTAATCCAGTTTTATCCCTCTCACGTTTCTTTTTTAGCTTGTTCGCTTGTTTAATTCTATTATTTTGTGCAGAAGTAATTTGTTCCATAGATAGCTCCTCGCTTTATTTTTAAAAATAAAAATATTAATCATTAATAAGATGAAAACATTTGATTGTATAGTTAATATTAATTAATCGATTTTATCACTCATATTATTTCAAATTGTATAAATTTCTTTTATCGATACTACTACTATAAATCATACGCCCCAAAATATCATTATTAATTCTTTTCTTCTTCAAAATAAATCAAAATCATATATTTGATGATTATTTTCAAAGCACATTCAAATCAAACTACGTTTTAGCAATTTGTTGTTAGCATGTTTGTGTTCATTAAAAAAACGACCATCATCAGTATCATGTATGGTCGTTACAAAAGTTAACAATACCAATTGTCATAACAAGTACTGCAACCTCTTTAAATTCAATTATTTCATGTAACTATAGCCTATATCATATGTAATTACTTTGTTATTGATAATCGGGCTACTTTCATCTTCATTTTTACTTCTAACATGTTTATGTGCTGCTTTAAAGACATCAGATTTTAACCAATCCGTAAAAGCTTGCTTTGATTTCCAAACTGTTAAAATTTTTACTTCATCAAAATCTTCTTGTTCTAAAGTTTGTGTAACAAACATGCCATCAAAGCCTTCTAATGTTTCAATCCCATGTCTCGTGTAAAATCGTTCTATAATATCTTTTGCTGTTCCTTTTGTTAACGTCAGCCTATTTTCTGCCATAAATTTCATAATTATCCTCTTTTCTGTTTAACTTACCTTAATTATTTTTGCGACAACAACAATTCTTTTCGTTGTTTCACTATATGCATCTTCGCACGTTGATAAAGTCATTATTTTATCTTTTACCGTTACATTAACATCTGAGTTAATCACAGATTTACGTTTTGTCTCATCTATAAATTGTTGATAATCTTGATCATTTTCAAAATCTGTACGTATGTAATTATCTTTAGTAGTAGTTTTATATGCACTAAATACTTGCAATTGATATTTACCATATTTATTGTCAAATTCAATTATCTTGTGTTTTTCATAAAACGATTGCTTTAAATAATCTTCTAACACATCAAACATCGTATTATCACCGACATGGTGCCCGTATAAAATAGTATTATGATTTAAATTCTTCAATTCATTTCTAAAATCCATAAAAATACTACCTTTACGTCGATGTTCTCGCTCAAAATCTAAATTTAAATAATCGTGATTTGTCTTACCTTGTAGTACTGGATAATTCAATGATGTTCCTGATAATTTTATCCATCCAACAATGTCTTTATTTATTTTTTCAAGTGATTCAAATTGTGGTCTCACATGTGCTTGATGTTTGCTCATCAGCATTTGAAATTTTTGTTGTAATTTCTCATAATTTGCGCGTTCTTGCTTGTCTTCAATATATGTTTGAACAATTTTGTAACCAAAAATGATAATAATTACAACCAATAAAATTTGTACAATAGTTAAAAATCGCTTCATTCTCATAAAAATCCTCTTTTATTAACGACGTTTCTTCAGTCATCACTAAACCAGTTGTTGTACCGTTTTAGATTCGATTTCGTTGACTTTGACAAATTAAGTAAATTAGCATTGGACCACCGACAATCATTAAAATAGCATTGGCTGGAATTTCTAAAGGAGGCTGTATCACTCGTCCTAATAAATCAGCCACTAACAATAGCCATGCACCAATAACTGTAGAAAACGGAATAAGTACTCTGTAATTGCCCCCAACTAGCTTTCTAACCACATGTGGCACAATAATACCTAAAAAGGCTAGTTGTCCAACAATCGCAACAGTTGCACTTGCTAAAAATACTGCTAATAAACCTGTTAACCATCTGTAACGATCAATATTAAAACCGATACTTCGCGCTTGTATGTCATCTAAATTTAGTAAATTCAATTTAGGGGACAATAGTAATGTTAATATTAATCCCAATAAAGCTGATACTGCTAATATGTATACGTCGCTCCATATTTTCATTGTTAAGCCTTGAGGAATTTTCATTAAAGGGTTTTGAGTTAAAATTTCTAAAACACCATTTAATAATACGAATAACGCAACGCCTACTAATATCATACTTACAGCATTAAATCTAAATTTAGAATGCAACACAATAATTATTAAAAATGGTATTAAACCACCAATAAAACTTAATAATGGTAAGTAAAAGTACAATTGTGGAATAAACAACATACAAAGTGCTCTCATTATAAGTGCACCTGATGAAACGCCAATGATATTCGCCTCTGCCAAAGGATTTTGTAGTGCTGCTTGTAATAATGCTCCAGAAACTGCTAACATTGCGCCAACCATCAATGCAATTAATATACGTGGCAATCGCAAATCAATGATTGAATCCACTGCTTCATTGCTACCAGTTGTAAATTTTGTAATTAGGTCATTAAATGACAATTTAATTGTACCGGTTACAAACGAAATATAAGCTGTTGCGATTAAAATGACTAACAAACATAAAAATAGTAGTTTCTTTTTATTTTTTATCATCATATCAACTCACTATTTTTTATCCTTATAAAATAAATCATATAATTGAGTCATTGCCTTATCAGCATCAACATTTGCTGTAATACCGAATGGCACTTCCTCTAAGTCATAAACATGATTATTTTTCACAGCTTTAAAATGTTTCCAAATATCATTTTGTTTAAATTCTTTTTGAAACATTTTCTTAACTTCTTCAGGCATTCCGTGTGGTAATCGTAAAATAATATCTGGATTGATATTCAACAAATTTTCAGTATTAGACGAAATATATTGACGATCTTTCACTTTAATAACATTTTCTCCACCTGCTATTTTAACTAAATCACCAATATATGATTTATCAGTTGCTACTAAATAGCTACCCGGTACACCCATTAATATTAACACTTTGGGATGTTTCTTTTGTTTAGCTGCTTTATTTTCAATTTTTTGCTTAACAGAATTTAAATGGTCATTTAATTCTTTTGCTTGTGCTTTACGATTAAATTGATCACCTAATTGTGTAATCGACTTTTGCATCCCTTTTAAACTATCAAAATCATAAAAGTAGCCTTTCATATTTAATTGTTTGTAAAATGGTTGCATTTCATCTTTAATCGTTGACACACTCAAAACATGTGTTGGTTTTAACTTTTTAACAGCTTCAACATTCGGCTCCATTGGTTGACCAATTTCCGGTACCTCTTTATAACGATTAGGCAATGTCTTATATGACGTGGGTTTGCCGACAATTGGTAAATCCAATTTGTCCAATGTCATTGTCAATGCAACAGTTGTTGGTACGATTCTGAATTCGCCGGATTTAGTTGATTCTTGAGAACTGGAAGATTGACAGCTGGTTAAGATAACGACGCTTATCACTAAAATGGTTAAATACTTTATGATTCTCAAACTTGGTTACCTCTCTTTCTGCTGTATAAATGTGCCGAAATAAGTAAAATGGTTGCTAACACAATGCCAGCTGCAAATAACATATATTGCTTTTTATGATTTGGTTCATCAAGTTCTTTAATATCACTAGATAATTGACTACTATTCTTGCTATCATCATCTCTATTAAAAGCTGGTAACGCTTTTTCTTTTTCAACTACTTTTTTCTTTTCCTTTTTTGATTTTTCATCTTTATGTTTCGGTTGCTCTTTGTGATCATTTTCAACCTTTTTTACTGTTGGAGGGCTATTTTCAACTTTTAATGTACCTGATGCTTTAGGTCGCTCATTTTCAATCTTTTTATTACTGTCTTGTTGCACTTTATCTTTTTGTACAGGAATATCATTTAATCCTTTTTCAGTAAAAAGGCTAGTACGTCTTTCCTTAATGTCTGATTTTTGACTATCTTTTTTGTCATCAATATCTTTTTTAAGCTGATCTTGATTATTTTCTTGATTTTGATGTTTTGAAGGCACTTCTTTTGCATCATCATGTTGTACTTTTTTCTCTTTAAAATGAATAGAATACACCATTTCTTTGTTATCTAGATCTTTCTTTTCAGCCAACGTTTTAACATGCATATTGATTTTATCCATATGCTGTTCAATTAAAATTCTTACTATTGTGTCATCCTTTTCATCTTTTATAACAAAAGGAAATTCTTCATTTTTGTCATTTTGAAATACAAGTTGTTCTTTATCAATTTGACCTTTTAGTTTTACTTGCAAGTAAATTTTACCAGTCATATCTGAAATCAATTTCGCCTTTTCGTCAACTAGTTGTTGTTCCTCAGTTACATTTTTATTTTCTTGATTAAAAATTAGTAACTCTAACGCTTTATTCTCTTTTATCTTTTCATCAAAAATTGATGAAGTTAATTCTGTTTTATCTTTTGCTTCAGGTTGATTAAATTTGGCTGATGGATATTTCATCTCATCAGCCAACACGCTACCAATCATTGTTGTATATGTAAATATACCTAAGCTAATAATAGCTATAATAGATTTTGTAGCAATTTGTTTAACATTTCTCATTATTCCACATTGCCTTTAGATTTTTTTCTAACAAACAATGTGATTGCGATTAATAATGCTAAGGATGCAACTGGTATTGCATATATATATGCAGGTGTACCAGCATTTGTTTGTGGATTTTCTACTTTGTCTTTATTCGAACTGTTAGATTCACTTTGACCAGTAGTCGCTCCATCAGATCCTTTGTCACTACCTGAAGCAGAATTTTTATCATCTTTACCTGGTGCATTAGCAACTGCTACATCAGTTGCTCCATTAAATTTATATGTAATATTGTAATGATGGTCATATTTGAATGGCTTACCATTTACTTTTTCATCGATATAAACGTCAATTTTTCCATCTATTTTACCGTTCAACTTACTTACTTCAAATTCAGAAGTACGTTCATCTTTGGCAGTGTTTTTACTAATAATATTTTCTTTATGTCCTTCGATACTCATTCCTGTAATCCAATGACTGTGGTTTACAGTTATTTGAACATACAATTTACCATTTTTCTTAATGTACTTTGCCGGTTTATTAAAATAGTCATTAGCAATCGACGTGTCATTGGTATTGTATTTGTAAACCTCATAATTCAAAGTGCCACTATCCGCGGCATTTGCAGAATTACTGAATGTCGCGATGATGATAATTAATGCTAAAATCGTTGTATTAAAAACTTTTAAAATATTTTTCAAAACATAATCCTCCTTTTTATGATTGCTTTTAAGTCTTTACTAAAATCATAAATAATAATGATTATCATTGTCAATATTTATTTTATAATCAATTTATTATTGTTATACGAAAATAGATGTGCTAGTATAATTGATAACCATTATCAATTGCAATGGTTAATCATCTCATATAACAACACATAATTTGTATCCTTAGGAGGAAAACAACATGACAAAACATTATTTAAACAGTAAGTATCAATCAGAACAACGTTCATCAGCTATGAAAAAGATTACAATGGGTACAGCGTCTATCATTTTAGGTTCCCTTGTATACATAGGCGCAGACAGCCAACAAGTAAATGCGGCAACAGAAGCTACGAACGCAACTAATAATCAAAGCACACAAGTTTCTCAAGCAACATCACAACCAATTAATTTCCAAGTGCAAAAAGATGGATCTTCAGAGAAGTCACACATGGATGACTATATGCAACACCCTGGAAAAGTGATTAAACAAAATAATAAATATTATTTCCAAGCTGTATTAAACAACGCATCATTCTGGAAAGAATACAAATTTTACAATGCAAACAATCAAGAATTAGCAACAACTGTTGTTAACGATGATAAAAAAGCTGACACTAGAACAATCAATGTTGCTGTTGAACCTGGGTATAAGAGTTTAACTACAAAAGTACATATTGTCGTGCCACAAATTAATTACAATCATAGATATACTACGCATTTAGAATTTGAAAAAGCAATTCCTACATTAGCTGACGCAGCAAAACCAAACAATGTTAAACCGGTTCAACCAAAACCTGCTCAACCTAAAACACCTACTGAGCAAACTAAACCAGTTCAACCTAAAGTTGAAAAAGTTAAACCTACTGTAACTACAACAAGCAAAGTTGAAGACAATCACTCTACTAAAGTTGTAAGTACTGATACAACAAAAGATCAAACTAAAACACAAACTGCTCATACAGTTAAAACAGCACAAACAGCTCAAGAACAAAATAAAGTTCAAACACCTGTTAAAGATGTTGCAACAGCGAAATCTGAAAACAACACTCAAGCTGTAAGTGATAATAAATCACAACAAACTAACAAAGTTACAAAACAAAACGAAATTCATAAACAAGGACCTTCAAAAGATTCTAAAGCTAAAGAATTACCAAAAACTGGTTTAACTTCAGTTGATAACTTTATTAGCACAGTTGCCTTCGCAACACTTGCCCTTTTAGGTTCATTATCTTTGTTACTTTTCAAAAGAAAAGAATCTAAATAAATCTTCGTCACACTCATAACTTAATATATTTTTTATTTTAAATTTTATTTAACCTATGTCGTAGATATTCCATAATCTATAACATAGGTTATTTTTTTATAAAATAACGTTGAAATTAACTGCCATTTCAATGTACAATACAAGTAATCAATTGATAATGATTATCAGTTGATAATATACAATTAGGAGTTGTTTCTACAACATGAACAAACAACAAAAAGAATTTAAATCATTTTATTCAATTAGAAAGTCATCACTAGGCGTTGCATCTGTAGCGATTAGTACACTTTTATTATTAATGTCAAATGGCGAAGCACAAGCAGCTGAAGAAACAGGTGGTACAAATACAGAAGCACAACCGAAAACCGAAGCAGTTGCAAGTCCATCAACAACAACTGAAAAAGCTCCAGAAGCTAAACCAGTAGCCAATGCTGTCTCAGTATCTAATAAAGAAGTTGAGGCCCCTACTTCTGAAACAAAAGAAGCTAAAGAAGTTAAAGAAGTTAAAGCCCCTAAGGAAACAAAAGAAGTTAAACCAGCAACAAAAGCCGATAACAATACATATCCTATTTTGAATCAGGAACTAAGAGAAGCGATTAAAAACCCTGCAATAAAAGACAAAGATCATAGCGCACCAAACTCTCGTCCAATTGATTTTGAAATGAAAAAGAAAGATGGAACTCAACAGTTTTATCATTATGCAAGTTCTGTTAAACCAGCTAGAGTTATTTTCACTGATTCAAAACCAGAAATAGAATTAGGTTTACAATCAGGTCAATTTTGGAGAAAATTTGAAGTTTATGAAGGTAACAAAAAGTTGCCAATTAAATTAGTATCATACGATACTGTTAAAGATTATGCTTACATTCGCTTCTCTGTTTCAAATGGAACAAAAGCCGTTAAAATTGTAAGTTCAACTCACTTCAATAACAAAGAAGAAAAATACGATTACACATTAATGGAATTCGCACAACCAATTTATAACAGTGCAGATAAATTCAAAACTGAAGAAGATTATAAAGCTGAAAAATTATTAGCGCCATATAAAAAAGCGAAAACACTAGAAAGACAAGTTTATGAATTAAATAAAATTCAAGATAAACTTCCTGAAAAATTGAAAGCTGAATACAAGAAGAAATTAGAAGAGACGAAAAAAGCTTTAGATGAACAAGTGAAATCTGCGATAACTGAATTCCAAAATGTACAACCAACAAATGAAAAAATGACTGATTTACAAGATACAAAATATGTTGTTTATGAAAGTGTTGAGAATAACGAATCTATGATGGATACTTTTGTTAAACACCCTATTAAAACAGGTATGCTTAACGGAAAAAAATATATGGTAATGGAAACTACTAATGACGATTACTGGAAAGATTTCATGGTTGAAGGTCAACGTGTTAGAACAATTAGCAAAGATGCTAAAAATAACACTAGAACGATTATTTTCCCATATGTTGAAGGTAAAACTCTATATGATGCTATCGTTAAAGTTCACGTAAAAACTATTGATTATGATGGACAATACCATGTCAGAATCGTTGATAAAGAAGCATTTACAAAAGCCAATGCCGATAAATCTAACAAAAAAGAACAACAAGATAACTCAGCTAAGAAGGAAACTACTCCAGCTACGCCTAGCAAACCAACAACACCACCTGTTGAAAAAGAATCACAAAAACAAGACAGCCAAAAAGATGACAATAAACAATCACCAAGTGTTGAAAAAGAAAATGACGCATCTAGTGAGTCAGGTAAAGACAAAACGCCTGCTACAAAACCAGCTAAAGCTGAAGTAGAATCAAGTAGTACAACTCCAACTAAGGTAGTATCTACGACTCAAAATGTTGCAAAACCAACAACTGCTTCATCAGAAACAACAATAGATGTTGTTCAAACTTCAGCAGGTTCTAGCGAAGCAAAAGATAGTGCTCCATTACAAAAAGCAAACATTAAAAACACAAATGATGGACACACTCAAAGCGAAAACAATAAAAATACACAAGAAAATAAAGCAAAATCATTACCACAAACTGGTGAAGAATCAAATAAAGATATGACATTACCATTAATGGCATTATTAGCTTTAAGTAGCATCGTTGCATTCGTATTACCTAGAAAACGTAAAAACTAATTAATCGTCTTTATATTTAATTATTAAATTAACAAATTTTAATTGGCAGATGAGGTATCCTGTTACCTCGTCCGCCATTTATTTTTTGCAATATAAAAAGTCCCACTTAAAACAATCATTTTAAGCGGGACTTTTTATATTGAGTAACTAAAATTATTTAGCTGCTACTTCTTCGCCATTGTATGAACCACAGTTTTTACATACACGGTGTGATAATTTGTATTCGCCACAGTTTGGGCATTCAGTCATACCTGGTACTGAAATTTTGAAATGCGTACGACGTTTGTTTTTTCTAGTTTTAGAAGTTCTTCTTTTTGGTACTGCCATGATATATCCTCCTTAGATTATAAACGAAAAATACTAAATGTTAGTTTAATTAACAACATTATATCATTAATTAAACTACTTATTGCTCTTTATCATATAATTGTTGTAATTTTTGAAGCCTTGGATCAACTTGTCGTGATTCTGAATCATCTTGTTCTTGCTGTTTAGCAAGCTCATCTAATTGATCCTCATCGATTACTTCCCAACCATTACCTACTGTCAACATTTGGTCACTTTGCTCTGAATAAGCTCTCATTGGTTTCTCAATAATAACTATATCCTCGACAATATCATGAAGATTAACCATACCATCTTTAATAATGTGATAGTGTTCATCTACATCATCTTGATCATCGTTATACTGATTGTACCCTTCTAAATCAAATACTTCTGTAGTAGTTACATCTAGTGGGACTTTAACTGGTACAAGAGTACGTGCACAAGGCATTGTATACGTACCAGTAATGTGAATATCCGCAACGACTTCTGTTGACTTAATGGTTAACTGACCTTGGATTGTAATTGGAGATAAATCAATTAAATCTAATGATTCTTTTAAATTGTCAAAACTCACCGTTTGATCAAATTCAAATGGCTTACCTTGATATTTCCTTAATTGCGTAATTGACCATTTCATATGGCTTCACCTCTAACAAGCACAAAATTTATTTTAACTTTCTAAGAACAAGTTGTCAAGATTTTTTCTTAACATATCATGTTCTGTTACAATATTAATAATGAATACCGAAAGGACGAATTGCAAATGAAAAGCGTTGGCTTAATCACAGAATATAATCCCTTTCATAATGGGCATCAATATCATATTAATCAATCTAAAAAACTTACAAATGCTGACGTTACTATTGCAATAATGAGTGGTAACTTTGTCATGCGTGGCGAACCAGCAATCTATAATAAGTTTACTCGTGCAAAAATGGCATTATCAACAGCTGATTTAGTTATCGAACTACCAGCAACTGCCAGTTTATCATCTGGCGATCATTTTGCCGAACTAGCAGTTAAAGTCGCAGATTATATGAGTGTCGATACAATTGCATTTGGTAGTGAAAATAATGATATCAAAACATTAAAGCAATTAGCTCACAGCATTAATGAAATTGAACAATCCGAATCCTTTTCACAAAAAGTAAAAGAAGGTAAAAGCTACCCTCGTATCATTAGCGAATTATTAGAGCATCATGAAGCACTAGCAAGTCCTAACAACATACTTGGTATTAGTTATCTGAAAGCAATTGCTAAACATGCTAAAAACATCAATGCAATTTCTATTAAACGAGAGAATGCTCAACATCATGATTCATTAATTCAACACCATCAGTTTGCAAGTGGTACATCTATTAGAACATCAATCATTAGTCAAGATGATCATTGGCATCATGTGGTACCTAAAGATATTCAACACCTGTACGTAACACCTCATATAACATTAAATCAAATATTTCCATATTTGAAATATCAAATCATAGCTATGACTACAGAATCATTAAAGAATATTTATACTGTTACTGAAGGTTTTGAAAATCGTTTAAAATCTAACATTAATGAAGCAACTGATTTTCATCATTTTGTAAAATCACTAAAAACAAAGCGTTATACATATACGCATATTCAGAGACTGTTAATGAATGTATTATTAAACATTAAACCTACAGATGTTACGAGAAACATTCACGCAGTTAAAGTATTAGCGATGAACGACCGTGGCAGACAATATTTAAAGCATTTAAAAACAGCGTTCCCAGAAAGACAATATATAACCAATATTAACAAAAGCAATGCACATTACTTCACAAATGAAATCAAAGCAACACACATATACAATGCAATAAGCGGGAAACAACAAACAGATTTCAACACACCTGTCATACAGCAATATCGTTAACAAATGAAAACAGTATTTTAGGATTGTAAACCATGATAAACCTAAAATACTGTTATTTTTATTACTTAAATTTCTTCTTCAATGCCTTTTCAACATAAGGTGGAACGAATTCAGAAATATCTGCTCGATAAGCTGCAACTTCTTTAACAATACTTGAACTTATAAATGAATAATTAGTACTAGACATCATATATAACGTTTCAATTTCATTGTTCAACTTTTTATTCATTGAAGTTAAGCGTAATTCATATTCAAAATCACTGACTGCTCTTAAACCACGTATGATTGTTTTAGCTCCTACTTGTTCACAATAATCGACTAGTAAACCACTAAATTGATGAACCTTGACATTAGGTAAATGTTTAACAGATTGTTCAATTAAATCCATACGCTCTTCTAAACTAAACGTACCTTCTTTTTTACTATTTTTAAGAACACAGACATGAATTTCATCAAATCTATCTGTACTTCTCTCAATAATGTCTAAATGACCATAAGTAATGGGGTCAAAACTACCCGGAATGACCGCTATTGTATGTTCCATGCTATTCTCCCTTTTCTAATAACAATGTGTCTGTCAACCCATAATGGTAACGTTTAATCATATTAAACGGTTGATAGTCTATTTCTTCATAATTGCTAAATTCACAAACGATGATACCATTTTCTTTCAATAAATTAAACTCTGAAATTAGTTTTAAAGCTTTATCAATGAGACCTTTATTATAAGGTGGATCTAAGAAAATGACATCAAATTGAATATCACGTTTTGACAATGCTTTTAAAGCTCTATCTGCATTATTTTTATAAACTTCAGATTGTGCCTCTAAATCCAAATTCGCAAGATTTGATTTAATAACTTTTACAGCTTTAAAATTTTGATCAACAAAGATAACCTTATCCATACCTCGAGAGAGTGCTTCTATTCCAAGCGCCCCGCTTCCTGCAAATAAATCTAAACCTATACCTGACACATCATATAAACTATTAAAGATACCTTCTTTAACTTTATCCATAGTTGGTCTCGTATTACGGCCTTCCATACTTTCTAAAGCTTTACTTTTATGTTTACCTGCAATGACGCGCATGTTGTTCACACTTCCAATTCATTTAGTTATTTAATATAATTTATTGAGAAAAAGGAGAATGATAAACCAATGAAACAAACATTTATTACACTTGGTGAAGGTCTAACAGATTTGTTCGAATTCATGACGATGATTGAATATAACCATCAACGTATTGATAAAATTATCTATTTTCATTCACCACAAGCTGAAAATAAAAAGTCATCTGTAGCAATCATTATGAACCCTACAACTGGCAATCATTTCCAAGCATTTTATATCATGATTAACGCTATTAAATATCCATATCCAGATTCAAATAAAAAGTTTCAAATGATTAATGATTGTGCTGAAAAATTCGACATACCTATTTTAGGTATCGATGTACAGCCCCCTCAAGCATTTCATGATTTATCGTTATATTATAATTATTTAATTAGTGTGTTAAGGCTCCAAAAATGGATACCAGAACTTCAATAATATTAATTATATATTTCGTGTTTCTCTTTTTCGTAAGTTTTCTTTAAGTATTTATATGGTGAGCCATCAATGTGTCTAACGTATTTAAGTTGCATTAGTTTATGTACAATTTGATCAACATCTTGCTCATTCACATACATAATTACAAATTTGCGATCTCTATTTGAATGAACGATATGTCCATATTTTCGGATTTGTCGTTCATGTTTCATATGTTTTAAATAAACTACAATACTTGTTCTTGGGATTAAATTCATTTAAACCTCACTCCATTTATTTTCAGCATTAATCATATCATGTCTTTATTAATTTTAAAATATTAAGCTACCTTAATTATGTCTTATGTAATTGCTCGATAAATGTATTTAGATTATATTAAACATCATTATATTAATTCAATTCTCAAGAGTATCACTATATGATTAACCACACATTTCGCTGTAGTCAGAACTATGAATTTGTTAAGCTATAAAAGTAAACGAGGAGGAATTTTTTATGAAAAAAGTAAACAGAAACATTTTAAATGCGGTACTAGTCGGTGCTGGATTTGTAAGTAGTTTGTTAATGATAAATAAAAATAAAGTGATTACTAGAAAGCAAACCATCCCTGCTTTTTTCAAAGGCAATGAACCATATATATTTGCGCATCGTGGTGGTATGGCTTTAAGACCAGAGCAAACGCAACTTGCATTTGACTATGCTAAACAATTAGGCGTTGATGGCTTTGAAACAGATGTGAGACTCACAAAAGATCAACAGCTTATCGTTTTTCATGACGCAACTGTCGATAGAACGACGAACGGCTCTGGAAAAGTTAGTGCCCATACATTAGCAGAATTAAAGAAATTAGACGCAGCTTATCACTTCAAAGATATCAATGGACTAACACCATATCGTGGTCATGCACACACAGCTATACTAACCTTCGATGAGTTGCTGAAGCAATATCCTGATATGTATATAAACGTAGACTTAAAAGATGCTCCTGAATCCTATGAAGGCTCAATCGCACCACAAATTATGTTTGATACAATTGCAGAAAATCAAGCATTTGACCGTGTTCTTGTGACAAGTTTTTATAAAGAACAAATCGTACGTTTTAATAAAATTGCACAAGGATCTGTTGCAATTGGTGCTAGCCAACAGGAAGTTACAGAGGCATTTTTAAAATATCATTTATTAGGTGGTAGGTACTACCAACCATTAGCACAAACTTTCCAAATGCCTACTCATTTTAAAGGCATTGATTTGACTTCATCTCGTTTTATCAAATGGTTAAATGATATGAATGTCATTCCAGGCTATTATGGTGTAAATAGTATAGATCTAATGAATGATTTATACCAAAAAGGTGCACATACTATAGTGACTGATCGACCAGATTTAGCACAACAATTCAAATAAACAATAAACAATAAACAAAAAAATCGAGTCAGATGCTAGTTAATGGTTTCAATAACCATCTTTTTCTGACTCGATGTTTTTTATAATGAACAATTACAGGATCCGCCCGTCGCACAACCACTATGTGATGTTTGAAAGAATGGATTACCTGTTTCTATTTTGACATGTTCTGAAACAGCGTACGCAATTTTCGTAACAACTTCATCAATTAAATGTTGAAGTGCCATTTCCCTAGCTTTGTAATGCATCACAACGTCAAGCATCTCATATGCTCTTTTGCGTTGTCTTGTCTCTAACATGACTTTTTTATAATCAGGATGATATTTCCCGAAACGCATTACTTCATCATATTTCTCTTTTGATTTTAAAAATGATTGATAAAGTAAATGTGCCTCGTCATTGTTTTCGAGCGCCTGCTTAGCTTGCTCAAATGATGCATAAATATCTGATGCAACTATCATATCAGCTAGTTCATCAATATCATCTAATATCGCTAGTGAAGCTTCATTAATCATAAATACCCCTCATTGTTATTTTTCTAAGAAAATTAGTGAATAATAATCTCTCATTACATCTCCACCCATCTCATCGTATTTTGAATTTAATAGACGAGATCGATGTATATCTGAATTCATCCAACTATGGATTAATGTTGGTACATCATTAAACGCATAACCAACATTTTGAGCAGTTGTTTTATAAGTAACGTGATTTTTATCTAATTGCCCTCTTAATGCGTCCTCTGTAAATTCAACACTATCAGAACCATTAGAGGTCGCTTCATATAAGTTATTAGATGCAATATGTGCTAAATCGCTATTGATTTTCAATGGTTTTAATCCTTTTAATTTTCTCATTTCATTCGTTACTTCATAAAGAGAAATTAATTGATTTGGATTTTGCTCAACTGGACGCTTATTATGCTCTTCTGACGTAGAATTAGAATTTAATCGATAAGGTTCAATATCTGCTAACATTTCTTTTGTTAAAAATCGTACACTTAGCACCTTTTTCGATTGTTGATCAGAATACACTTGTGCATATATGTTGCCATATTTAATCAGTGTTTGTGTTTTTAAATCTTCATCTGAAAGTTCAAATTCATATTTTTTACCATCAACTTTAAAGGACGGTTCTGGATTAATACTTGTATGATTAAAAATTTCTGCAGAATGTTGTCCTATTTTTAACGGACTAACATTTACTTTTTCACCTGTAGCATACACTGAAACGATTTCTTCACGTTTAGTTGAAACAATGTAATAACTGTTTTTGTCTTTAAACACATAATTTTTGTAACCATCTCTAAAAGGATAGACAAGATCTGCTTGTCCAAATTTAGAAGTAAGCACTTTAATATCTTTACCTACCCATGTACCAACACCTTCTTTAGGCTTTGGATTTTCAGCATGGTTATTTGATTTATTCACCTGTTCAGATCTATTTACTTTATTACCTTTATTCGGGTTCTCTAATACATCAAATTTTAATCTCGGTGAATAAAAAAGATATATTAAAAATCCAACTAAAAATAATACACCGACGACTCTTATAATTAACTTTTTCATCAATCAACCACCTAAAAAGTATTAATACTATTGTAAAAAACAACACATTAATTAGCAAATTTTCAACACTGACATAACTGTGTCATTTCGATGAAACAAAATCATCTTCAGGCATAATGTTAACATCATAAAGATTTTCCCTACACTCTATATCATAACCTATCTTTATGTTTTCAGGTTGAATTTCATTATTAGGATTAAAATATGTATAAAAAAATGGACAGTTAAGGTATCAAATGAATACCATCAACTGCCCGACTATTCTTCATCAAAAAACCTGATAAAACAAATTGCCTTATCAGATTAGTATCATTTGTATAAGCGTATTAATGACCAAATGTTGCTTTAATCAGTGATGTCGTTTCTCCACCTGGATATAATACATATAATAATAAGTAAACTGCTACACCTGTAATTGCAGTACAGAACCATATAACTGAAGCGAATGGCCCGAATTTGCGGTGTACATTATATTTATCTTTAAATGCAGTAATAATTTGAACTAGACCTAGAATACCACCAATTGTTGCTAAATTAATGTGGAAAAATAAGAAAATCGTATAATATTTCTTAATTGATGCTGGTCCGCCAAATGCTGTATTACCGATAAAAATCGTTCTACTTGCATAGATTAAGAAAAAAGTTAAAGCAAAAACAGCTGCAGCTAACATAACATTTTTGTGTTTATTTATTTCCCTTTTCCAAATAAGTCTCCAACCAATGGCAATTAAAATTGCACTAATGACAATACATGTCGTACTAATCGTTGGTAAAATTGGAACGCCCATATTTTTCATCCTAACTTAATTAATCTAGATCAAAGTAAGTAATGAAACAATCACAGCTAACACGAAAAAGATCACTAAATAATTTAGTGAATATATAAACATTTGTGTTGCCCATTTTGTTTGATCTGAATTTTTCTTAAATGTTGTTAAACCTAATGCAATCCATCCTAAATTTAATAATGTAGCTAACACTACGAATACGACACCTAAATTTATTAGTAATAAAGGTACTGGCAATAAAATAATCAACCAGATAAACATACTGACACGTGTACGTTTAAAGCCCTTAACTGATGGTAACATTGGAATATTTGCAAGTGCATATTCATCTTTACGTTTAATAGCTAAGGCATAAAAATGAATTGGTTGCCAACAAAATACAACTAAAAACAGCGCAATCGCTGTTAAACTAATTTGTCCTTCAATTGCAACCCATCCAATTAGTGGTGGTACTGCTCCAGGAAAACTCCCAATCACTGTGTTCCATGTTGTATGTCTTTTAGACCATATTGAGTAATAAGACACATAACCTACAATCCCCATAAGACCAAGTACGCCTGATGGTATATTCAATAAAAACAAACAAATTTCTCCAACTAACATCATACCAAAACTTAATAGTAATAAATTTTGATCTGTAATTCTATTATTTACAGTTGGTCTATTTTGTTTACTAGGCATAATACGATCAATATCTTGGTCGTAATAATTATTTAACGCACATGCGCCACCCATAATTAAAGTAGATCCAAATAGCATTAATAAAATTTGAGGTATTGATGATAAGAAGGAATGATTTGTCATTACAACTGCTAGCCATGCGCCCGCAAAAGCAGGAATTAAGTTACCTTGAACAAGTCCCATTTTAATTATCTGTTGCAATTCTTTGAAGTTAACTCTGCTAATATTTTGTGACAAAGTATGCTCTTTGCTCATAATCCCCCTCCTTAAATTTGTTCATATAAGATTATGATATCTTAGATTGCATAAAAAGACTAGGTTTAATAAAATTAAATTGTGACAAATTAACGACAAGAGAAAATGTCAATTTTGTGACACAAATAACATTTAATTTATTGCTATAATGTATATGTTAGAAAATTTTAATAAGTAGAATCATGCATCTAAAAGAGATTAATATTTAAGCTTCAAATTTGAGTAAACGTGGATTACATAATTATCCCAATAAAAAAATCATTACGATTAAGGTCCTTTTGTGTCGTCCACTTACAATACTTGTAAAATTAAATCATATTTCCTGCGTTGGATCCCATCTTTTCATATCCTACAATCAGGTCAATTTATAGTATCATCTCAAATCCGGCTATTAATTCTAATTCTCAGTGATGCGTTTTTTTATGATGGGGTGTATAAATTGTTTGGCAAAAAGAATTTAAAATGGTTAGGTGTCGTAGCAACGTTAATGATGACATTTGTACAACTTGGTGGTGCCTTAGTTACCAAAACCGGATCAGCTGATGGTTGTGGTTCTTCTTGGCCACTATGTCATGGTGCGTTGATTCCAGAATTCTTTCCTATTGATACGATTATTGAGTTAAGTCATAGAGCCGTTTCAGCTTTGTCTTTATTAATGGTCTTATGGTTAGTTATCACTGCATGGAAACATATAGGCTACATTAAAGAAATTAAACCTTTATCAATCATTAGTGTTGGATTCTTATTATTGCAAGCATTAATCGGAGCTGCTGCTGTTATTTGGCAACAAAACGATTACGTTTTAGCATTGCACTTTGGTATATCATTAATCAGTTTCTCATCTGTATTTTTAATAACATTAATTATTTTCTCTATAGATCAAAAATATGAAGCTGACGAATTATATATCAAAAAGCCATTAAGACGTTTAACATGGTTAATGGCAATCATCATTTATTGTGGTGTTTACACTGGTGCACTAGTGAGACATGCGGATGCAAGTTTAGCATATGGTGGTTGGCCATTGCCATTCCACGATCTTGTACCACATTCAGAACAAGATTGGGTCCAACTCACTCATCGTATCATGGCTTTTATAGTATTTACGATTATTATGATTACTTATATTCACGCTGTTAAAAATTATCCAAATAACCGTACTGTTCATTATGGTTATACAGCTGCATTTATACTTGTTATATTACAAGTTATCACAGGTGCATTGTCTATTATGACAAATGTTAACTTGATAATCGCACTATTCCATGCATTATTTATCACTTATTTATTTGGTATGACAACATACTTTATCATGCTAATGTTACGATCAGTAAGAAGTGACAAGCAATAACAAAAAAGCAAACCGTAATTTTAATGGCACGCCCATTAAAATTACGGTTTTTTTATATCAATATTTAAAATTAAACCTAAGACAAGTAAAAACGAGATTACACGTCAATTGTTGTGTAATCTCGTTTTATTTTAATCATTTTAGTCAGTTGCTTTTTCAATTTCGATTAATAAATCGCCTGTCGCTATTGTGTCACCATTATTTACAGTTACTTGTTTAATCACACCGTCAAATGGTGCTTGAATTGTTGTTTCCATTTTCATAGCTTCAGTAATTAGCAACGGCTGATTAGCTTTCACAGTTTCACCTACACTAACCTTGACTTCAGTTACTGAACCTGGCATTTGCGCACCGATATGACTTGGATTACTCTTATCTGCTTTTGGCTTAACGTTCGCATTTGTATGCACATTTTCATCTTTAATGTAAATACGTCTCGCTTGACCATTCATCGCATAGTAAATCGTTCTATTACCATTTTCATCTGGTTCACTAATCGTTTCTAGTTTAATAATTAATCGTTTACCTTTATCGATTTCGATTTCTACTGTTTCACCATTACGCATTCCAAAGAAGAATGTAGGCGTATCAAGTAACGATAAGTTTCCGTATTGATTTCTAGTTTGAATATATTGTTCATATACTTTTGGATATAATACATAACTAATAATATCTTGCTCCGTAACAGGACCTTGTTGCTCTTCTTCAAGCAACTCACGGACTTTTTCAAAATCAACCGGCTCTAGATATTCACCTGGACGAGCTGTTAATGCTTCTTGGCCTTTTAAAATAACCGCTTGTAAATCTTTATTAAAACCATTTACAGGTTGTCCTATTTCACCTTTGAAGAACGACACTACTGATTCTGGGAAATCTAATTTATAGCCATCTGTAATCACGGATTGTTCATCAAGATCATTTTGTACCATATAAAGTGCCATATCACCAACTACTTTAGACGATGGCGTTACTTTTACGATATCACCAAATAAGAAATTCACTCTGCGATACATATCTTTGACTTCATCAAATCTTTCGCCTAAACCTAAACTTTTAGCTTGTTGACTTAAATTCGAATACTGTCCACCAGGCATTTCATGTTGATAAATTTCAGTATTCGGTGATTTGATATCACTTTCAAAGTCTGAATAATAAGTACGTACAGTTGACCAATAATGACTAAGTGACTCCATACCTTCAATATCAGTTCTAAGGTGACGTGGGAAGCCATTTAATGCATAATATAACGAATTGGCGCTTGGCTGACTTGTTAAACCACTCATTGAAGCAACAGCAGTATCAATGATATCGACACCAGCATCTATTGCTTGTTTGTACGTTAATAAACCATTACCACTTGTATCATGAGTGTGAAGATGGATTGGTAAATCTACAGCTGCTTTTAACTCACCAATCAATTCGTAAGCAGCTTTAGGTTTTAATAAGCCTGCCATATCTTTAATCGCTAAAATATGGAAACCTTCACGTTCTAACTCTTTAGCTAGTTTGACATAATACTCTAAAGTATAAATGTTTGATCGCTCAGGATTTAAAATGTCACCTGTATAACAAATAGTACCTTCTGAGATTTTGCCCGCTTCTTGTACTGCTTCATTGGCAACTTTCATTTGATCTACCCAGTTTAATGAATCGAAAATTCTAAAGACATCTATGCCTGCTTTAGCACTTTCTTGTACGAATTTATGAATAACATTATCAGGATAGTTTTTATAACCAACTGCGTTTGAAGCACGTAACAACATTTGGAATAATACATTTGGAATAGCTTTACGTAGACGTTCAAGTCGTTCCCATGGGTTTTCCTTCAAGAAATTATATGCCACATCAAATGTAGCACCGCCCCACATTTCTAGTGAGAAACCATCTTTAAATACGTCCGCTGTTTTGGATGCGATATTAATCATATCCTTAGTTCTAACTCGTGTAGCTAATAATGATTGGTGTGCATCTCTAAAAGTTGTATCTGTTAGTAAGACATCATCCTGCTTTTTAACCCATTCAGCTACACCTTTTGGACCTACTTCATCAAGCAATTGTTTCGTACCACTAAATGAAGCGATTTTACTTGAAGATACAGTTGGAATTGATGCTAATTCATAGTCTGGTTTCGGACGTTTCTCAACATTTGGGAAACCATTAATTGTTACATTACCTATATATTCTAATGTTTTAGTACCTCTATCTAGAGACGGCTGAATGTCGAAAAGTTCTGGTGTTTCTTCAATAAATTTAGTTGTGTAATCACCACTTGTGAACTTTTTATTTTTCATTACATTAATTAAGAATGGAATATTAGTTTTAACCCCACGAATACGCATTTCTCGTAATGAACGTACCATTTTTTCTTCTGCTTGTTTAAATGATATCGCGTGTGTAGATAATTTTACGAGTAATGAATCATAGTAAGGTGATATCTCAGCACCTTGGAAACCATCTCCAGCATCAAGACGTACACCAAAGCCACCGCTTGAACGATAAGCAATGATTGTTCCAGTATCCGGCATGAAATCATTTAACGGATCTTCTGTTGTAATACGACATTGGATGGCATAGCCCAATGTTGTAATATCTTTTTGTTGCGGCATATTAATCTCTTCACCAAATAAATCAGCACCTGCTGCAACTAAAATTTGTGTCTTAACAATATCAATTCCTGTTACCATCTCTGTAATTGTATGCTCTACTTGTACACGAGGGTTAACTTCTATAAAGAAGAATTCGTCACCAGATACTAGAAACTCAACAGTACCTGCATTGACATATTTAATATTTTCCATCAATTGAATTGCAGCATCACAAATACGTTGACGTAATGTTGGTGATAATCCAACTGATGGTGCAACTTCTACAACTTTTTGATGACGACGTTGTACTGAACAATCACGTTCAAATAAGTGTACGATATTTCCATGTTCGTCACCTATGACTTGTACTTCAATATGCTTTGGATTATCAATGTATCTTTCTATGTAAACTTCACTATTACCAAATGATTTTTCTGCTTCTGATTTTGCTCTATGGAAAGCATCTTCTAATTCACTTTCTTCACGAACGATTCTCATACCTTTACCGCCGCCACCACTTGTGGCTTTAATCATTAGCGGGAAACCAGCTTCTTCTGCAAATTCTTTTGCTAATTCATATGATTTAATTGGACCGTCTGTACCAGGAATAACTGGTAAATCTGCCTTGATAGCCGTTGTACGAGCTTTAACTTTATCTCCAAACATATCTAAATGTTCTAAATGAGGACCAATAAATTTAATCCCTTCTTCTGCACAACGACGCGCAAATTGTTCATTTTCACTTAAAAAACCATAGCCAGGATGAATCGCATCCACATTCGCTTGTTTTGCTACATCAATGATACGCTCAATATTTAAATAACTTTCAGCAGGACCTAAATCACTTCCAACTAAATAGGATTCATCTGCTTTATATCTATGTAATGAACTTTTGTCTTCATTCGAATAAATTGCAACTGTGCTGATGTCTAATTCTGCTGCCGCTCTGAATATACGAATTGCAATTTCTCCACGGTTAGCAACAAGTAACTTTTTTATTTGTTTCAATAGCGATACACTCCTCAAACTATTAGAATTTTCTAACTAATTAGATAATAAAATTTTATCTTAAAGCGCTCTGTTTTGCTATAGTTATGTTTCAAATTTTCAAAATTTAACATTCTTGAGACAATTAAAACCTCCGCTTCAAAAATAATAATTTCAAAAATGACTATGCAACAACAGGTAGTTCACGTTTTTGTTGTGAAACATTTTCGATTTCTACAACTCTAAAAAATTAAAAATAAAATCGTAAAACATCAACATTTATTATCAATAGCGATAACTTTATCTTATCATCATGATTCTAATTTCGCCACCACATTTAGTGATTTTTAGTCATAAAATTTAGTTATAATTATACGTTGTTTTGTTTATAAAATTTGATAATCATGAGTAATCTCGTAATATCAAAACAAAAAGGAAGTTAAGCGTTGTTTGGTTGCCTAACTTCCGTTATTGAACTCATCAATCCAATTTGACAAAGAGTATATAAATAGCCAATGTTTAGCATCGCTTAATGACAGAAGTCATCTCATACTAAATATTGGCTAGTATTTTTTTAATTAAATTGTCTTCTTATATCAACTTTTTGTTGTTGTTTCTTTCGTTGCTGGTCTACTTTGATTTGTTTACCTACAATCAGAAGTAATCCCATAGCAATACTTAAACTAATCATTGATGATCCACCAAAGCTGATAAATGGCAATGGCACACCAGTTAATGGAATTGTTGCCGAAATACCGCCAATGTTTACAAACGTTTGGCTTCCAAAGTATGTGGCAATCCCAACACACACAAGTTTATAAAAATATGATGATGTTTTATTTGCAAACTGGAAGGCACGATATACAATAAAGAACTCTAAAGTAATAACTAGCAATCCTCCGATTAAACCTAATTCTTCGCAAATAATTGCAAAAATAAAATCTGTATGTGGTTCTGGTAAATAGCCCAATTTCATTGCACTATTTCCTAATCCTTTTCCAAATACGCCACCGTTACCTATCGCAAGCAATGAATTGGAAATATGGTACCCAGTTCCTGATTCGAATTGGAATGGATCTGTTAGCGTACTAAATCTGGCAGTTAAATAACTTGGTAACCAACCAGCCATTAATGCAATGACAAATACTACTAAGAATCCTAGCACTGCTGGTATACCAAATCTTAGGACTTTGTTTACCCCAATTCCTGAATAAAAAATAATCGCAACTAAAATAATTAATATTAGTAATGTTTGCCCTACGTCTTTTTGTAAGAAAACTAAAAACGTACAACCTAATGCTAATACAATAGGACTTAAAATTAATTTTGGTTTACTTAATACTCTAGGCATTTTTTTACTGATCATAAATGGGATATATAATATGATTGCAATTTTTAATAACTCAGATGCCTGTAAGTTCATAAATCCTAAGTTTATCCAACTTTTAGAACCATTAATATCTTTACCGATTACTAACGTCAGTAATAATAGCGAGACGATAGTTATAATCATACCTTTTTGCACTTTAATATTACTCAGTAATTTAACATTCATTAAAAATGCAATAAAAAATACAATTATAAAACTCATTATGACATATGCTAATTGTCGGTTGTAAAAATACGTTCCTGGAACATCGATACCACCAGTCAATGTGCCTTTAGTTGCTGGAACCATACTGGCACTATATACCATCACTAATCCAATTAAACTCAATACAATATATGTAACTAATAACGGATAATCAATAAACTTTGAGGTTTTACCAATATACCGTAAAATACTTCTAAAATTCTTCATATATTCAGTCATCCAATTCTACAATTTATACTTCAAATGATTTCGTTTTATACTTTAATTTTAAAAATCCATGTTACTTATTATATACATGACATCGTCATAATCACAAATATTAACAGGTATCTTGAGGTAATTTATAGAATATTTGTTTACTTAATATCGTGAATTGCTAAAACCCAATAAAAGTGACTGACATGTCATCAAGAAGACAACATAACAGCCACTTTAATCAGTAATTAAACTATAAATATAAAATCGGCGCAGCTCAATTGTCGATATCTCACGCCGTTTTAATATGCTTATATATTAAACCTTAAACAAGTGTAAAAGCTTCATGTAATTTTGAAAGTTCTTTCTCAAGACGTAACATAATTTGTTTGCCATCTTCGCGGTCAACTAAACCTAATTTAACAGCAAAATCAACTTCTTTTTGAAGTCCAAACATTTGTGTATCTAGTACCTCTTCATATAATGGGCATGAAGGTAATGTTAAATTATCTAGTTGAACTTTAATCAGATGCAAGATTTCATCAGCATCTTTAGTCAATTGTTTCAAAGCTGCATTTTTCATTGTTGTTTGTTTCGCCATGACACGCTCCCCCTCTATATAAATTCTCAAGTCTTACTAAAAGTTTATCTTACTAAATATTAAAAAGCAAGTAGATTTAAAATGTGTCGTTAGCAATTTGTGTTAAAATAATGCTATATACATTGATAGGGAGTGGGAAAATGATACAAATTAAAGGAGCCGTAAAGTTTCCTATAACATTAGATAGTACGACTTGGATTTTCGATGATAGAAAAGTTAGCATCGAAGATTTAGAAAAAGGTGTATTTGATGGTTCAAAACCAATCGACTTTGAAGATAATCATGAATGGAATCGTGCTATCCTAGAAGGACAAACTAATCCGCCTACTTTAAATTCAGAAATAAAATACAAAAAACGTGCCATGTTAGAAGGTTCATTTGTCATTAATATGACACCATTTTTCAAACATTCCGAACCACATGACTCTGCAACTACTATTAGATTATCAAATGAGCATGATTATTTAGATATACCGATAGATCTATTACCCTATTTATTTTTCCAATTTGCAAAAGACGGTAAACGACTTTACAGCGATAATGGTGTAGATAGTTTTATTTACAATCAAGAAGATGGTTATTCATATCGAATCAACCATGTAACTCATATTGAGGTGATTTAATTTGAGACAAGTGCAATGCATTATCTGTGATGCAAAAGTATTTATAGATGAGCGCACAACTGAGTCTAAACGACTTAAAAACAATCCTATTCGAACATTTATGTGCGATGATTGTAAAAGTCGATTAGACACCCCTAAACAACGTGCGCAACACTATCCGCTCGATTAATATCTGAATAAACAAGTTAAAAATTTGAAAATGTGAAAGTAACAGGAACTGATAGCATTTAAACACTTTTTCAAATATTATATGCTAAAAGAGAAGCTAAGCAACTTTCATCGCTCAGCTTCTCTTTTATTATGTTAAATTATTCGTTTTCTTGCATCATTTGTTTGATACGCTTTGCTTCTTTTTCACGAACATTTTTGTTTAAAATTTTCTTTCTTAAACGTATGCTTTCTGGTGTAACCTCAACAAGTTCATCATCATTAATGAATTGTAATGCTTCTTCCAATGTTAGAATACGCGGTCTATTCATTGTTTGTGTTTGGTCTTTCGTTGCAGAACGTACGTTAGTTTGATGTTTTGTTTTAGTGATGTTAACAGTTAAATCATTTTCACGATTATGTTCACCAACAATCATACCTTCATAAACTTCAGTACCAGGTTCCATGAAGTTTACACCTCTATCTTCAAGTCCTAAAATGGCATAAGTACTTGCAGAACCTTGATCCATTGAAATTAATGCACCATTACGACGGCCGCCAATTTGTGCTTTAATACGTGGTCTAAATTCTTCAAATGTATGGTTAATAATACCGTAACCTCTTGTCATTGACATAAATTCAGTCGTATAACCAATCATACCACGAGCCGGTACATTAAAGATTAAACGTGTAAGTCCATTATCAGTTGTAGTCATATCAACCATTTCACCTTTACGTGCACCTAATGATTCAATAACCGCACCTGCATTTTCTTGTGGCACTTCACATTGCACACGTTCAAATGGTTCACACATTACACCATCAATTTCTTTAATAATTACTTGTGGTTTTGAAACTTGTAATTCATAACCTTCACGACGCATATTTTCAATAAGGATTGATAAATGTAATTCACCTCGACCAGCAACTACCCATGTATCTGGAGAATCTGTGTTAGAAACTTTCAAAGATACATCTGTTTCTAATTGTTGATTTAAACGTTCTTGAATTTGACGCGCTGTTACAAAGTCACCTTCACGGCCAGCAAATGGTGAATTGTTAACTTTAAATGTCATTTCAAGAGTAGGCTCATCAATACGTAGAACTGGCAATGCTTCTTGATGGTCATGTGGTGTTACAGTTTCACCAACGTTAATGTCTTCCATACCTGAAACAGCAATTAAATCTCCAGCTTGTGCTTCTTCAATTTCTAAACGTTTTAATCCAAAGTAACCAAAGATTTTAGTTACACGGAAGTTTTTCACTGTACCGTCTAATTTAATTAGTGATACATTATCTCCGACACGCATTTTACCTCTGAATACACGACCAATACCAATACGTCCAACATAATCATTGTAGTCCAACAATGCTACTTGGAATTGTAATGGCTCATCACTGTTATCAATTGGAGCTGGTACATAATCAATAATTGTTTCATATAATGATTGTAAATTATCATCTTGTTTATCAGGATCTAAGCTAGCTGTACCATTTACTGCTGAAGCATAAACAACAGGGAATTCTAATTGTTCATCGTTTGCTTCTAATTCAATAAACAAATCTAAAACTTCATCTACAACACCCTCTGGACGTGCTGATGGTTTATCAATTTTATTAACAACAACAACAGGTTTTAGGTTTTGTTCTAGCGCTTTTTTAAGTACAAAACGTGTTTGAGGCATTGTACCTTCATACGCATCTACTACTAAGACAACCCCATCAACCATTTTCATAATACGTTCTACTTCTCCACCAAAGTCTGCATGTCCTGGTGTATCCAAAATATTGATACGTGTACCTTTATAATCAACAGCCGTATTTTTGGCTAGAATCGTAATTCCACGCTCTCTTTCAATATCGTTAGAGTCCATTGCACGTTCATCGACATGTTCATTTTCTCTGAATATACCAGATTGTTTTAACAACTCATCTACTAAAGTTGTTTTACCATGGTCAACGTGAGCAATAATTGCTATATTGCGGACATCTTCTCTTTTATTAGTCATATAAATAGTTTCCTTCTTTCTTAAGTAAAATCCCACTTTTAATTACAACTTTTTTATTATATCATATAATTGAGAAAAGATAAGCAAAAGGTGGGGATAGGATGAAACAAAAAAAATCTAAAAATATCTTTTGGGTATTTTCTATATTAGCTGTTATTTTCTTAGTATTATTTAGTTTTGCTGTTGGTGCATCAAATGTACCAATGATGATTTTAACATTTATATTACTCGTTGCAACCTTTGGAATTGGATTTACTACAAAGAAAAAATATCGAGAAAACGATTGGCTATAAGTTATATCGACAATAACACGCGTTGATTAAAGACCACACATGTTCATGATGAACATTTAAATGGTTTTATATTGGCGCGTGTTTTTATTATTTAAGATATAAAAGCGTAATATGTTACCTAATTGTTAGGACTACATATTACGCTTTTGGTAATTATTTTGATTTTCTTTTAAATCGTTGTTCATGTAATTGTATTAACGCATCGCGATGTGGCTCTAAATAATCATTGCTAATTTCTTGATGGAGACCACGATTTCCAACTAAGATTGAATTTGGACCACTAATTGTTAATGGTTCTCCTAGTAAATTTGAAGCTTGTCCATTTACTTCATATAAAATAACCAATCCGCCAGCAAAATCCCATGGTTGAAGTCTTGGCGTCATATATGCTTCTAAATTACCTGTAGCAACTGAAACGATTTCAAGCGCTGCACTACCATATGCTCTTGCACTTCTAGAATCATTAACAATTTCTTTAAAGATTTCTCCTAAAATTGGTTTAGTTAACCAGTTCGGATTGATCCCAATAATGCTTTGTCTTAGATTAGAATCATTCAATGGTTTCAAGGGTTGGCTACCTCGATATGCACCTTCCCCTACTTTAGCATGATATAAGACATCAGCCATAACATCATATACAAAACCTGCATAAGGTTTACCATCGATATAAATACCAATTGAAATCGCGAAATTTTCTTGTTGATGAACAAAATTCAATGTACCGTCTATTGGGTCAACAACCCATACCGTACCTTTGGAAGTATCGATGTCATGACCATGCCCTTCTTCACCTAATACTTGATGATTTGGATATGTTTCTAAAATTGTATCAAAAATAAAATCTTCTGTTGCTTTATCTACATTTGTAACAAGGTCATTCGGATTTGACTTTGTTTCAATTGTTAAATTTTGCTCCATCAATTGTTTAATTCTAATTCCTGCTTCTTGAATAAGTCCTTGGGCAAATCCATAAAGTGCCATAACATCATCTCCTAACATCTTTATTATACATCAACATTTTATAAAAATAACTTCTTAAGATAAAAATGAAAATACTAATTTTAATGAGAGCATCTTAAGCTACTATTGATAAAACATATGCTACAATATTTTTAAACACTATACAGGAGGTACTCTATGACAAAATATACATTTAAACCTAAAGATTTCAAAGCGTTCAACGTAGAAGGCTTAGACACACGAATGGAAGCTTTAAACGAATACATACGACCACAACTCCATGAATTAGGAGAATATTTTAGTGACTTCTTTACAAGTCAAACTGGTGAAACATTTTATCCTCACGTAGCAAAGCATGCTAGAAGAAGTGTGAATCCTCCTAAAGATACATGGGTTGCTTTTGCAACAAACAAAAGAGGCTATAAAATGTTACCTCATTTCCAAATTGGTATGTTTGAAGATCAACTGTTTGTTATGTTTGGAATCATGCATGAAGCAAAAGATAAAGCAACACGTGCAAAAGTTTTTGAAAGAAAATTTAAAGCTATTCAACAATTACCTGATGATTATCGTGTTTGCTTAGATCATATGAAACCTGATAAACCATTTATTAAAGATTTAACGGATGATGATTTAAAAGAAGCGATACAAAGAGCCATCAATGTAAAAAAAGGTGAATTCTTTATAGCGCGTGCAATCACACCACAAGATAAAAGATTAAAAAGTGACAAAGCATTTATTGCATTTTTAGAAGAAACCTTCGATCAGTTCTTACCATTTTATTCTGCATAAATAACTTTGTTTAAATAATAGAGCACGTAATCACATCCATGATTTCGTGCTCTTTTTGCTTACCATTAAATCGAACGTTCAACATAATAATTCATACTTTTAAAAAATTAAAATAAATTTAGGTTGACCTAAACATTTTATTAGGTTATTATATTGTCCATAAGAAGTAGAGGTGAGTCAAAATGAATAATAAACGACATTCAACAAATGAACAATTAAGTTTAGACGAAATAAACAATACAATTAAATTCGATCATCGCAGTTCAAATAAACAGAAATTTTTATCATTTCTTGGGCCTGGGTTATTAGTCGCTGTTGGTTACATGGATCCCGGAAACTGGATAACATCAATGCAAGGTGGCGCGCAATATGGCTATACTTTGCTATTCGTAATTCTTATTTCAAGTTTATCAGCAATGTTACTTCAAAGCATGACAGTGAGATTAGGAATAGCAACAGGTATGGACTTAGCTCAAATGACACGACATTATTTATCAAGACCTATTGCTATAATCTTTTGGATTATTGCAGAACTAGCAATTATCGCCACAGATATTGCTGAGGTTATTGGTAGTGCTATTGCTCTCAATCTCCTATTTAACATACCTTTAATCGTCGGTGCACTAATAACTGTACTTGATGTATTTTTACTGCTATTTATAATGAAATATGGTTTTAGAAAAATTGAAGCTATTGTTGGTACATTAATTTTCACAGTGTTATTCATCTTTATATTTGAAGTCTATATTTCATCACCACAGTTGAACGCTGTGTTAAATGGATTTATACCACATAGTGAAATCATTACAAATAACGGCATTCTCTATATTGCATTAGGTATTATTGGAGCTACAATTATGCCTCATAATTTGTACTTACATTCATCAATTGTACAATCTAGAACATACTCAAGACATAACAATGAAGAAAAGGCGCAAGCGATTAAATTTGCTACGATAGATTCGAACATTCAGTTATCAATCGCATTTGTAGTCAATTGCTTATTATTAGTGTTAGGAGCATCACTATTTTTCAACTCAAACGCTGACGATTTAGGTGGTTTCTATGATTTATATCATGCCTTAAAAACTGAACCTGTACTGGGTGCAACAATGGGTGCAATCATGAGTACATTATTTGCAGTTGCATTATTAGCGTCAGGTCAAAATTCAACGATTACTGGTACTTTAGCAGGACAAATCGTAATGGAAGGATTTTTAAGATTACACATACCAAATTGGTTAAGACGTTTAATTACACGTTCCCTTGCTGTCATTCCTGTTATCGTATGTTTAATCATTTTTAGAGGTAATGCAGCTAAAATTGAGCAGCTACTTGTATTCTCTCAAGTATTCTTAAGTATTGCTCTTCCGTTCTGTTTAATACCATTACAATTAGCAACTAGTAATAAAGACTTGATGGGACCTTTCTATAATAAAATGAAATGCTCCCTTCAAAGTAGACATTGAAAAAATGAAAACTTTGAAGGGAGCTTTATTTATGTCAATAAAACCTAAAGTAGACATAGATGTACTGCTATATATGTTTCAAGAATATGAAAAAG
>NZ_JACVZJ010000010.1:0-65746 GCF_017151945.1 Staphylococcus sp. EG-SA-10 | reverse complement strand
TTATATTTTCATCTTTTATTCTTAGTAATTCTAAGGTATCATTACACATAGGCGCACTTGTCTCCTTTAGTTTGGGTTTGGTCACTTTAAATTATAGAGGCAATTGCGCTTTTTGTGTATTAAAAAAAGCAGGAAGTTTTACCTTCCCACCATAAAAGATGAAGAACCTTAATTATTGAACAATAACACCCTTCGTATTGTAAGGTTTATTTTGTTTTAAAATATCATTATAAATATGTTTAATTCGAACTTCATTGTTTCCTTTTACATTTAATGCAAGTACAACTACATACTTATCATTATAGTAAACAGTAAAGACTTGTCCAAAGAATCCCCCGTTAAGTCTATTCAATGTTGGCTTAGCATAGAAACCATATCGATATTCATCTGGATACTGTTTCGTACCAAACTCATGTAATAATGGATTGGTTATTTTAGGACTGAATAATTTATATTGTTGTATTTGAGTAATTAATTTACCCATATCTGTTGGTGTCATATATAAATTACCTGCACCATAGTATTGGTCCAAAATATTAGGTCTTAAGAACGAAAGTCCTGTACTATTATAAGCATAACCTTTTGCTAGATATTTTTTAAAAGGTTGTTCATCATAAAATGCTGTGTGCTGAAGTTTTAATGGATCCCCTATTTTTGTATAGTAATTCTCGGCATATGATTTGCCGGTAACTTCTTCGATAACTTTAGCTAGCACTAAATAATTCCCATCATTATACATATGCTTTTTGTATTTCTTAGGATCAATGCCACGTTTTTGAATCGCTTTAACTGCTTGATCTAAGTTTTTATAATCTTTTGAGGATTTATATTTATATAATCCACTTTGATGCAACATCAAATCTTTCAATGGGATAGGCTTAGATGTTTTAAACCATGGAAGGTATTTACTTACTGGATCATTGATATTTATTTTATGTTCTTCTTCTAACTGTTTTAACAGTAACCCTGTTGAAAATTTTTGAGCTGAACCTATTAAAAACATCGTATTCGGTGTGTTTTTAATACCTTTTTCAAAATCTTGATATCCATAACCTTTACTCATTTTCAATTTGCCATTTTCATATATAGCTACTGAACCGTTAAATAATGAACTTTGTAAATACTTGTCAATTTTCTTATATTTAGGATCCTTGCTATTATATACTTCTTTTAGTTTAGACGGCGCAACCTTTTCCTTATTACGATCTACTAAATATTTTTCATTGTCTGATAATTTTGTTTCCTTATGTATTGGTTCTATAGAATGTGTCTTCGTCTGTAATCGATGAAAAATTAACGCTATAGAAATAATGATAAATAATAGTACACACACATGTATAACTAGTTTTACTTTATTAAATTTCATTTGATAATAGCCTCACAATGTATTCATTATATATTTAAATAGTTAAAACTTTGAACCTAGATTCCTAATAATACAACTTACAAAAATTAATTTATCATTCATTTATGCTTTACGCTACATAGTAATAAGTTTTTCTAATATGTTATCTATACAACAAAATTAATTATACCTTATCACTTTGTATAAATCACTCGAATTTATATTACGCCTTTAAATTTTTTAAGACATCATACTAAAGTCGCATTATATTTTTAAAAATGCTTTTTGATTTTAACAAAACATTCAAATTACAAGGAACTTTGACATAACATTTGTATTTTTTACTATAAAGTACTACAATTTAAGGCTATAATGTATTAGTAATGAAGTTGTATAAATATCGTTCAACTAATTATATTTTAAAATTATGATTATGATTTAACAAAAATTTAATATAGGAGCATCAATCATGAATAAATTTGTAAAATACTTTTTGATCCTTCTAGCATTGGTTCTCATTGTTGTTCCAATAGTCTTCGCTACGTTACTTTTTAAAACGTCCCAAGATGCATTCGAATCTTCTCAAGACAGCAAAAATGCTAATCGTCAATCCAATTTAAGAGATAATAAAGTCAATCCCGAAGAACAACCTATCTCTATTCTTTTCTTAGGTATCGATGATAACGATGGAAGAAGAAAAAAAGGACAGGATGCTGAACACTCTAGATCAGACGCTATGATTTTAACTACTTTTAATCAATCAAAACATCAAATTAGAATGCTTAGTATTCCACGTGATACTATCAGCTACATTCCTAAAGTTGGCTATTACGATAAGATTACCCATGCACATGCATATGGTGGTCCAATTGCCGCAATGGATTCGGTAGAAGCTACCATGAATGTACCTGTTGATTATTATGTGAGAGTCAATATGAAAGCATTTGTCGAGGCTGTAAATGAGCTTGGTGGCATATACTATGATGTGCCATACGACTTAAATGAACCTAACACAGATGATACTGGTAAGATTAAAATTAAAAAAGGGTACCAAAAATTAAATGGTGATGAGGCTTTAGCAGTTGCTAGAACTAGACATCATGATTCAGATTTGAAACGTGGACAACGTCAAATGGAATTAATTAAGATTTTATTCCAAAAAGCACAGGAAGTGGATTCTATTGATAAACTTGATAATGTGATTCAAATTGTAGGTAAAAATGCTAAGCATAATTTAACTAACTCTGAAATTAAAGCTTTAGCTAAAATGTACTTAACAAATGATGTTGAAATTAAAACAGCACAACTAAAAGGTAAAGATGATATGTTAAATGGTATTTACTATTATCATCCAAGCGTTGAAAGCATTCAAAAATATGCTAACTTACTTCGTAATGATTTAGAATTATCACCTATCAATGATAAAAATGATTTCTTAGATCAACGTGTTATCAACCATTATGGTTCATTAATACCATTAACGCCTTTAGATAGTAGTTTATTGAGAAAAGAACAAAATGATACGACAGATAAAGATAAATCTTCGAATAATACTGACGACAGTATTAATAGTAATAACAACAATGGTGCCAATAATCAGCAACAACCTACTACGGGTCAAAACACTAACCAAGATCAAGGTAATATTCAACAAACGCCACAAGCTTCAAATAACCAAAATGGTGTTGTAAACTAATATTATATGACGATTAACATTTACTATTTATGAAAGGAGCATCATACATGAGTAGAAAAACATACGAAAAGATTGCAAATATAAATGGGATGTTTAATATGTTAGAACAACAAATTATTCATAGCCAAGATATGGCTCATTTTAGAAGTGAATTTTTTTACGTCAATCATGAGCATCGAGAAAACTATGAAGCACTCCTAATTTATTACAAAAATAGTATCGAGAATCCTATTGTAGATGGTGCATGTTATATTTTAGCCCTACCTGAAATTTTCAATAGTGTAGATGTTTTCGAATCAGAGTTACCATTTTCATGGGTATATGATGAAAATGGCATTACCGAAACAATGAAATCACTTAGTATTCCATTACAATATTTAGTCGCAGCAGCTTTAGAAGTGACAGATGTGAATATATTTAAACCTTCTGGGTTTACAATGGGAATGAATAATTGGAATATTGCTCAAATGCGAATCTTTTGGCAATATACAGCAATTATTAGAAAAGAAGCACTATAACATTAATAATTAATTAGCTATAAAGATGATTCATATGAATCATCTTTATAGCTTTTTTATGTCTAATTATTTTTGAGGAAAATAACAATCGTTATTCTATGTTATTATTAGTAAATTAAATGTAAATGATTTTGTTAGGATATGGAGGAATTTTATGTTTTCAAAAGTAAACAATCAAGAGATGTTAGAAGATTGCTTCTATATAAGAAAGAAAGTGTTTGTAGAAGAACAAGGCGTCCCAGAGGAAATTGAAATTGATGAATATGAATCTGAATCTATTCACCTCATTGGATATGATAATGGACAGCCAGTTGCCACAGCTCGTATACGCCCTATTAATGAAACAACTGTCAAAATAGAACGAGTGGCTGTGACAAAATCACATCGTGGACAAGGAATGGGTAGAATGCTTATGCAAGCTGTAGAATCATTAGCTAAAGATGAAGGTTTTTACGTAGCTACTATGAATGCCCAATGTCATGCTATCCCATTTTATGAAAGTTTAAACTTTAAAATGAGAGGTAATATATTTCTTGAGGAAGGCATCGAGCATATTGAAATGACAAAAAAGTTAACCTCGCTTAATTAAAAAAAGTTGTATCTATTTTAGAAACATTTGTAATAAACCAATTCTTAAATTGACATCAATTCTATTTGATTTGTCACGTCACCATTGAGATTCAAAATTTTTTTCATTTTTTTACAGTGAAAATGTAAATTAAGAGTATATTACAAATTGGTTAAATACGCACAGGTATATAAAACAGGTACTATAATGTTAGTAATAATTAATAAATGTTAGGAGTAATAAATAGAATGGCGAAAAAATTCAATTACAAACTACCATCAATGGTTGCATTAACGCTTGTAGGTTCAGCAGTCACTGCACATCAAGTTCAAGCAGCTGAGACGACACAAGATCAAACTACTAATAAAAACGTTTTAGATAGTAATAAAGTTAAAGCAACTACTGAACAAGCAAAGGCTGAGGTAAAAAATCCAACGCAAAACATTTCTGGCACTCAAGTATATCAAGACCCTGCTATTGTCCAACCAAAAACAGCAAATAACAAAACAGGCAATGCTCAAGTAAGTCAAAAAGTTGATACTGCACAAGTAAATGGTGACACTCGTGCTAATCAATCAGCGACTACAAATAATACGCAGCCTGTTGCAAAGTCAACAAGCACTACAGCACCTAAAACTAACACTAATGTTTCAAATGCTGGTTATAGTTTATTTGATGATGAAGATGATAATTCAGAAAATCAAATTAATCCAGAATTAATTAAATCAGCTGCTAAACCTGCAGCTCTTGAAACGCAATATAAAGCCGCAACACCTAAAGCTGCAACTACAACAGCACCTAAAGCTAAAACTGAAGCGACACCTAAAGTAACTACTTTTAGCGCTTCAGCACAACCAAGATCAGTTGCTGCAACACCAAAAACGAGTTTGCCAAAATATAAACCACAAGTAAACTCTTCAATTAACGATTACATTCGTAAAAATAACTTAAAAGCACCTAAGATTGAAGAAGATTATACATCTTACTTCCCTAAATACGCATACCGTAACGGTGTTGGGCGTCCTGAAGGTATCGTAGTTCATGATACAGCTAATGATCGTTCGACGATAAATGGTGAAATTAGTTATATGAAAAACAACTATCAAAACGCATTCGTACATGCATTTGTTGATGGGGATCGTATAATCGAAACAGCACCAACGGATTACTTATCTTGGGGTGTCGGTGCAGTCGGTAACCCTAGATTCATCAATGTTGAAATCGTTCATACACACGATTATGCTTCATTTGCACGTTCAATGAATAACTATGCTGACTATGCAGCTACACAATTGCAATATTATGGTTTGAAACCTGATAGTGCTGAATATGATGGAAATGGTACAGTATGGACTCACTACGCTGTAAGTAAATATTTAGGTGGTACGGACCATGCCGATCCACATGGATATTTAAGAAGTCATAATTATAGTTATGATCAACTATATGACTTAATTAATGAAAAATACTTAATAAAAATGGGTAAAGTGGCGCCATGGGGTACGCAATCTACAACTACCCCTACTACACCATCAAAACCAACAACACCGTCGAAACCATCGACACCATCAACTGGTAAATTAACTGTTGCTGCAAACAATGGTGTTGCTCAAATTAAACCGACAAATAGTGGCTTATATACTACTGTTTACGACAAAACTGGTAAAGCAACTAATGAAGTTCAAAAAACATTTGCTGTATCTAAAACAGCTACATTAGGTAATCAAAAATTCTATCTTGTTCAAGATTACAATTCTGGTAATAAATTTGGTTGGGTTAAAGAAGGCGATGTGGTTTACAACACAGCTAAATCACCTGTAAATGTAAATCAATCATATTCAATCAAACCTGGTACGAAACTTTATACGGTACCTTGGGGTACATCTAAACAAGTTGCTGGTAGCGTGTCTGGCTCTGGAAACCAAACATTTAAGGCTTCAAAGCAACAACAAATTGATAAATCAATTTATTTATATGGCTCTGTGAATGGTAAATCTGGTTGGGTAAGTAAAGCATATTTAGTTGATACTGCTAAACCTACGCCTACACCAACACCTAAGCCATCAACACCTACAACAAATAATAAATTAACAGTTTCATCATTAAACGGTGTTGCTCAAATTAATGCTAAAAACAATGGCTTATTCACTACAGTTTATGACAAAACTGGTAAGCCAACGAAAGAAGTTCAAAAAACATTTGCTGTAACAAAAGAAGCAAGTCTAGGTGGAAACAAATTCTACTTAGTTAAAGATTACAATAGTCCAACTTTAATTGGTTGGGTTAAACAAGGTGACGTTATTTATAACAATGCAAAATCACCTGTAAATGTAATGCAAACATATACAGTAAAACCAGGCACTAAATTATATTCAGTACCTTGGGGTACTTATAAACAAGAAGCTGGTGCGGTATCTGGTACAGGTAACCAAACTTTTAAAGCGACTAAGCAACAACAAATTGATAAATCTATCTATTTATATGGAACTGTAAATGGTAAATCCGGTTGGGTAAGTAAAGCATATTTAGCTGTACCTGCCGCACCTAAAAAAGCTGTTGCACAACCAAAAACAGCTGTAAAAGCTTATGCTGTTACTAAACTTCAAACGACTCAAACAGTTAGCAAAATTGCGCAAGTTAAACCAAACAACACTGGTATTCGTGCTTCTGTTTATGAAAAAACAGCGAAAAACGGCGCAAAATATGCGGATCGTACATTCTATGTGACAAAAGAACGTGCTCATGGTAATGAAACATACGTATTATTAAATAATACAAGTCATAATATTCCATTAGGTTGGTTCAATGTAAAAGACTTAAATGTTCAAAACTTAGGCAAAGAAGTTAAAACAACTCAAAAATATACTGTTAATAAATCAAATAACGGCTTATCAATGGTTCCTTGGGGTACTAAAAACCAAGTCATTTTAACAGGCAATAACATTGCTCAAGGTACATTTAATGCAACGAAACAAGTATCTGTAGGCAAAGATGTGTATTTATACGGTACTATTAATAACCGCACTGGTTGGGTAAATGCAAAAGATTTAACTGCACCAACTGCTGTTAAACCAACTACATCAGCTGCCAAAGATTATAACTACACTTATGTAATTAAAAATGGTAATGGTTATTACTATGTAACACCAAATTCTGATACAGCTAAATACTCATTAAAAGCATTTAATGAACAACCATTCGCAGTTGTTAAAGAACAAGTCATTAATGGACAAACTTGGTACTATGGTAAATTATCTAACGGTAAATTAGCATGGATTAAATCAACTGATTTAGCTAAAGAATTAATTAAGTATAATCAAACAGGTATGACATTAAACCAAGTTGCTCAAATACAAGCTGGTTTACAATATAAACCACAAGTACAACGTGTACCAGGTAAGTGGACAGATGCTAACTTTAATGATGTTAAGCATGCAATGGATACGAAGCGTTTAGCTCAAGATCCAGCATTAAAATATCAATTCTTACGCTTAGACCAACCACAAAATATTTCTATTGATAAAATTAATCAATTCTTAAAAGGTAAAGGTGTATTAGAAAACCAAGGTGCTGCATTTAACAAAGCTGCTCAAATGTATGGCATTAATGAAGTTTATCTTATCTCACATGCCCTATTAGAAACAGGTAACGGTACTTCTCAATTAGCAAAAGGTGCAGATGTAGTGAACAACAAAGTTGTAACTAACTCTAACACGAAATACCATAACGTATTTGGTATTGCTGCATATGATAACGATCCTTTACGTGAAGGTATTAAATATGCTAAACAAGCTGGTTGGGACACAGTATCAAAAGCAATCGTTGGTGGTGCTAAATTCATCGGCAACTCATATGTAAAAGCTGGTCAAAATACGCTTTACAAAATGAGATGGAATCCTGCACATCCAGGAACACACCAATATGCAACAGATGTAGATTGGGCTAACATCAATGCTAAAATCATCAAAGGCTACTATGATAAAATTGGCGAAGTCGGCAAATACTTCGACATCCCACAATATAAATAAGCAACATGAACATAGGATCAAAAGTCATCCTCCCCACTATCAATCATGGGGGATGACCTTTGATCCCTTTTTTATACATACACAAGCAAAAATAGCGGTGATTGTTTACCATCAATTTTAACAATCACCGCTACTTTTGCTTGTAATTCATGATTCAATTTTTGTTGTGTGCACAATGACACTAAATTATGTGTTTGCTATTGCCGTGTTACAATGAAATGCGTCGTTGATTTAACTTATCAAGTAATTGATTTAAATTATCTAATTCGACTTCCGATAAACATTGACATCTTGCTTCAATCAATTCGCAACGTGCATTATTTATTTGTGAAATTAATGTACGTGCTTGATCAGTCAAAATTAATTCTTTACATCTTAAATCTTCGCTAGATTGTTGACTTGTGATGTACCCTTTCAAAACTAATTTCTTAATCCACCTTGAAACTATAGATTGTTCCCTGCTAATCTTCACCGTCAAATCATACTGTGATAAGCGATCGTAATTAAATAAAATACGGAGAAGTTCTAGCTGTTCAGATGTGATATCCGTGCGTTGTCCAAATCTTCTATTCACTAAGTTTAAGTCATTGTTAGTCAGTGTAATAAGTTTTTCAAGTTGTTTATACATGTTGTTCTACTCCACTACATATTATTTATAATATTATATGCTTTTTTTATAATTTTTACAATACTATTCGACACAATAGACAAATTTGTTGCATAACTAATACAAAATATAATAAATTAGTAAGAGTCTTATGGACATAAAGGAGATAAAATATGACTTCATTAAAAGAGAGAGATTATTTTTTTGACAACGCAAGAGCAATTTTAATATTATTAGTCGTATTTGGACATATGTTACAACCCTACACTAGTGGCGATAAATATTTATCAGCATTATACCTAGTTATTTATAGTTTCCATATGCCAACATTTTTGTTTATATCTGGTTATTTCGCGAAAAATATTGATAAACCATACTATTTAGAAAAAATTTCAAAACGTTTGATAGTACCTTATATGATATTTTTTGCATTCTTTTCAATATATTATTTCTTAACAGGTAAAAGTGACGAATTACAACTTGATCCTTTTAACCCAGTATTTGCGTTATGGTTTTTGATCACGCTATTTTTCTTTCATGTCATTTTAGTAATAGTTAGAAGACTTAATCCATATAAAGTGCTATCGGTTTCAATTATTATATCTATTGGAGCAGGTTTTTCAGATAACATCGATAGCTACTTAAGCATTTCAAGGACAATCGTATTTTTCCCAATATTTTACCTAGGTTACATTTTCACCAAAAAACATACGGCTATTTTTAAAAATAAAAAACTAATACCATTATCTATCATTACCTTTATTTTGTTTTTTATCATTTACGTGATTCATCCTATCAATGCAGATTGGTTATTAGGAAGTTCACCATATACTTCACTTGAAAATGAAGGACAGAGTGTATTCAGTCCTTTTAAACGACTTATATTATATGGAATTATATTAATCGCAATGACTGCGTTTCTAAATTTAATGTCAACAAAGAAAAAATTATATACTTATATTGGTAGTCGTACGCTATACGTATATTTATTACATGGTTTAATTATTGGCATTGTTAGAGGATTTGAATGGTACCCATTCGATAATCCTATATCATTAATGACGTATCTTTATTTAATAAGTATATCTGTAATCATCGTATATGTATTATCTACAAACTTTGTTTGTAAATGGACAAATCCAATAATTAATTTACAAAGACCATCACAGTTTAAAGACTCATAATTATTTAATGTCTAAGTACATTAACTGTAACCACTTCATTCATTTTGAAAAGTAGTTACTACAGTGTATTTAGACATTTTTCGTTTTTCAAATAAAGCTTAAGTAATTTACCCTTTTTTGCTTTAAAAGTATGTTATGATATTATTAATTTCTAAATTTTTAGACAATATTTGATTTATATTTGAGGTGTCACGATGAAACTTTCTTTAAACTCTAATTCTAAATTTTTAAGAGCACCAAGCATTCGTCAATTTTCAAACCGCATGAAAGGACTTGATGATTGTGTTAATTTAACTATTGGCCAACCAGACTTCCCTTTGCCTGATGTTGTGAAAAAGGCATATGTTGATGCTATTAACAATGACAAGACATCATACTCTCACAATAAAGGGTTATTAGAAACTCGCGAAGCAATTAGTCAATACTTCAAAAATCGTTATCATTTTTCCTATGATCCTGAAGAAATTATTGTGACAAATGGAG
The DNA here is from genome assembly GCF_017151945.1 of Staphylococcus sp. EG-SA-10. NCBI lineage: Bacteria > Bacillati > Bacillota > Bacilli > Caryophanales > Staphylococcaceae > Staphylococcus > Staphylococcus sp. EG-SA-10. The sequence goes on along the minus strand of NZ_JACVZJ010000010.1, from coordinate 55,317 downwards.
CAAGTGAAGCAATAGACACAACGTTACGTTCTATCATAGACCCTGGAGATGAAATTATAATACCGGGACCAATTTATGCAGGCTACATACCACTCATCGAAGTACTAGGTGGTAAACCAATTTATATTGATACAACAGCAACACAATTCAAAATTACACCTGATGCGTTAGAAAGTCATATTTCTCCAAAGACAAAAGCTGTCTTGTTAAATTATCCGACTAATCCAACTGGCGTAGTTTTAAAAAGAAATGAAGTTTTAAATATCGTAAATGTATTAAAAAAATATCCGATATTTATTATTAGCGATGAGATTTATGCTGAAAATACATTTAGTGGTAAACATGTATCCTTCGCTGAATTTGAAGACATTCGTGATCAATTAATATTAATTGGTGGTTTAAGTAAATCACACTCAGCAACCGGAATAAGAATTGGTTTTCTATTAGGACCTCAATATTTGATTGATAAATTAACATTTATGCACGCCTATAATTGTATTTGTGCCAATGTTCCAGCTCAAATAGCATGTATAACAGCACTTAACGAAGGATTAGAAGCTCCTAAATATATGAATGAAGCTTATGTAGAACGAAGAAATTATTTAGTATCCGAATTAACTAAATTAGGTTTTGAGATTACTGCTCAACCTGAAGGCGCGTTTTATATTTTTCCAAGTATTAAGCATATCACCGATGACGATTTCGAATTTTGTGTTGATTTACTTGAATCAACACATTTAGCAATCGTTCCAGGCTCATCCTTTACAGAATTCGGTAAAGGATTTGTGAGGATTTCCTATGCTTATGAAATGGATGTTTTAAAAGAAGGTATGAAGAGACTTGCTAAATATTTAAATACTAAATAAAAATGATATGTTGAACTGGACGTCGTGAACTAAATTCATAGTACGTTCAGTTTTTTATATTCTATAAGTTTTAAATAATACTATAAAGAGACTGTAAATACTACCGAGTTATATTCCTCTCCTTTAAACACCTCACTCAAAATGATTCTATCAAAAGCTTTTAATATGCTAACTTATAATTGTTCTTCGAAACTTAAGCACTCAAATAATATATCACCATTCATATTAAACTACCTTTCGCCAAACAATTATTATTCAAACGTTACTATTTATTATTATAAACAAATACTTTCCCTTCGCTCTCAATTCCTTTCTTATTTATTCTTTTAGATAAATGCAAACAATTGACGACCTTATCAATTTAACTCAATCGAATAAAGTATAATACAATTCAATTTTAATTCCCTTAATGTTTTTGTAAACTCTAATCTTTACAAAAACTTTTTAATTTATTTATATATTCTTATTGACTTAAAAATTTTTAGTGTTATATTTAACTTATAAATAAATTTTTTGGAGGTTTTTAGATGAAAGGTAAATTTTTAAAAGTTAGTTCTTTATTCGTTGCAACTTTGACAACAGCGACACTTGTGAGTTCTCCAGCAGCAAATGCGTTATCTTCAAAAGCTATGGACAATCATCCACAACAAACGCAAACAGACAAACAGCAAACACCTAAGATTCAAAAAGGCGGTAACCTTAAACCATTAGAACAACGTGAACACGCAAATGTTATATTACCAAATAACGATCGTCACCAAATTACAGATACAACGAATGGTCATTATGCACCCGTAACTTATATTCAAGTTGAAGCACCTACTGGTACATTTATTGCTTCCGGTGTAGTTGTAGGTAAAGATACTCTTTTAACAAATAAACACGTCGTAGATGCTACGCACGGTGATCCTCATGCTTTAAAAGCATTCCCTTCTGCAATTAACCAAGACAATTATCCAAATGGTGGTTTCACTGCTGAACAAATCACTAAATATTCAGGCGAAGGTGATTTAGCAATAGTTAAATTCTCCCCTAATGAGCAAAACAAACATATTGGCGAAGTAGTTAAACCAGCAACAATGAGTAATAATGCTGAAACACAAGTTAACCAAAATATTACTGTAACAGGATATCCAGGTGATAAACCTGTCGCAACAATGTGGGAAAGTAAAGGAAAAATAACATACTTAAAAGGTGAAGCAATGCAATATGATTTAAGTACAACTGGTGGTAACTCTGGATCACCTGTATTTAATGAGAAAAATGAAGTGATTGGAATTCATTGGGGCGGTGTACCAAATGAATTTAATGGTGCAGTATTTATTAACGAAAATGTGCGCAACTTCTTAAAACAAAATATTGAAGATATCAATTTTGCCAACGATGACCAACCTAATAATCCAGATAACCCTGACAACCCTAACAACCCAGATGAACCAAATAACCCTGACAATCCTAACAACCCAGACCAACCTAATAATCCAGATAACCCTAACAATCCTGACAACCCTAACAACCCAGACGAACCAAATAACCCTGATAACCCTGATAATACAGACAATGGCGATAACAATAATTCAGACAACCCTGACGCTGCATAAACTTCATCTTAATTTGGATTTAATAAATAGAAGCAAAGACTTAGCAACGCAAAATATTTTGACTTAAATGGAGGGTATTATATGAATAGTTCATATAAATCTAGAGTATTCAATATTATAAGCATCATAATGGTTTCAATGCTTATTTTATCACTAGGCGCATTTGCTAATAGCAATAAAGCCAAAGCTGATTCACACTCTAAACAGCTAGAAATTAATGTTAAGAGTGACAAAGTACCTCAAAAAGTAAAAGATCTAGCACAACAACAATTTGCTGGTTATGCTAAAGCATTAGATAAACAAAGTAATGCAAAGACTGGTAAATATGAACTTGGCGAAGCTTTTAAAATTTATAAATTTAATGGTGAAGAAGATAATAGTTACTATTATCCAGTTATAAAAGACGGTAAAATTGTTTATACTTTAACACTTAGCCCTAAAAATAAAGATGATTTAAACAAATCAAAAGAAGACATGAATTACAGTGTTAAAATTTCAAACTTCATCGCTAAAGATTTAGACCAAATTAAAGATAAAAATTCAAATATCACTGTTCTTACTGATGAAAAAGGATTTTATTTTGAAGAAGATGGCAAAGTTAGATTAGTAAAAGCTACGCCACTACCTGGTAATGTAAAAGAAAAAGAAAGTGCTAAAACAGTTTCAGCAAAATTGAAACAAGAATTAAAAAATACAGTAACACCTACTAAAGTTGAAGAAAACGAAGCGATACAAGAAGATCAAGTTCAATATGAAAACACATTAAAAAACTTCAAAATTAGAGAACAACAATTCGATAACTCATGGTGTGCAGGATTTAGTATAGCAGCATTATTAAATGCAACTAAAAATACAGACACTTATAATGCACATGATATTATGCGTACATTATACCCTGAAGTAAGTGAGCAAGACCTTCCTAATTGCTCAACATTCCCTAATCAAATGATTGAATACGGTAAATCACAAGGCAGAGATATTCATTATCAAGAAGGCGTACCATCATATGAACAAGTTGATCAACTTACAAAAGATAATGTAGGAATTATGATTCTTGCACAAAGTGTATCTCAAAACCCTAATGACCCACATTTAGGACATGCCCTAGCAGTTGTTGGTAATGCTAAAATTAATGACCAAGAAAAACTTATCTACTGGAATCCTTGGGATACAGAATTATCAATCCAAGATGCAGATTCAAGCCTATTACATTTATCATTCAATCGTGATTATAACTGGTATGGTTCAATGATAGGTTACTAAAAAGTAATATAGATATTGATTAAAGGCAGGTAAAACTATGTATCAACTACAATTTATAAATTTAGTTTACGACACAACCAAACTCACACATCTAGAACAAACCAATATCAATTTATTTATTGGTAATTGGAGTAATCATCAATTACAAAAATCAATTTGTATACGTCATGGCGATGATACAAGTCACAATCAATATCATATTCTTTTTATAGATACGGCACATCAACGCATTAAATTTTCATCTATTGATAATGAAGAAATCATTAATATTCTTGATTATGATGATACACAGCATATCCTCATGCAAACGTCATCCAAACAAGGTATTGGCACTTCGCGACCAATCGTTTATGAGCGCTTAGTATAACTAATTTAAATGGTTTCACTTCATAAAGCGGGTTGGCGAGAATTCAATTTCTCACCAGCTCGTTTTTTCATTGTAATAATCTTTAACATTTATTCTTTCTCTATTAATTTTTTCTCAAACTAACTTATCTTTATGATAATTAATAAAAATGCCCTTTTAAATTCTTATAAAATAAAAAAGCCACTCGACATCGCAAACAAACGACGCAAGTGACTTAATATCATATTCAAAATAACTTATGGGAATTTAGGGAATTGATCGAAGTCAGGATCACGTTTTTCTTTAAACGCATCACGGCCTTCTTTCGCTTCATCAGTTGTGTAATAAAGCAATGTTGCATCCCCAGCCATTTGTTGTAAACCAGCTAAACCATCTGTGTCAGCATTCATAGCTGCTTTAAGGAATCGTAAAGCTGTTGGTGAGTGTTTCATAATCTCTTTACACCATTGCACAGTTTCATCTTCAACTTTATCTAAAGGTACCACTGTATTTACTAGGCCCATATCTAAAGCTTCTTGTGCATTGTATTGACGACATAAGTACCAGATTTCACGTGCTTTCTTATGTCCAACGATACGTGCTAAATATCCTGAACCATAACCCGCATCAAATGAACCTACTTTAGGACCAGTTTGTCCAAAAATAGCATTATCAGCAGCAATCGTTAAGTCACAAACAACATTTAGTACATTACCGCCACCTACAGCATAACCTTTTACCATCGCAATAACCGGTTTTGGAATAATACGAATTAAACGCTGTAAATCTAATACATTTAAGCGAGGGATTTGGTCTTCACCTACATAACCACCATGTCCACGTTTCTTCTGGTCACCACCAGAACAGAATGCTAAATCACCCTCACCAGTTAATACGATAACTGAAACGTTTTGATCATCACGTGCACGTGAAAATGCGTCAATCATTTCAGCAACTGTTTTAGGTGTAAACGCATTGCGTACTTCAGGGCGATTTATTGTTACCTTAGCAATCCCTTCGTAAAATTCATATTTGATTTCATCATATTCTCTAAGTGTTTCCCATTGTCTGTTAGTCATTTTGCTCCTCCTTTAAAAATCCTAATATCATTGTATCAAATTCATCACTATCTTCCACATGAATTGTATGACCTGTAGCAGAAATTAATTTACATTTACTATTAGGAATTAAATTTGCCATTTTTTTCGCAATCTGTACAAATTTTTCATCATATTCTCCAGCTAATATTAATGTTGGTACTTTAATTTCTTTCAGGCGCAGCCATAAGTTTGGCATTTGACCTGTACCATAATCTCTTAATGCTTTGGCCATTTTCTGTGGCAATTGAGACAATCGTTGTTGTCTTATTTGATGTTGTATTTCAACTGGTAATTCTAGTTGCGATTGAAATAATGGCAACTTTTCCCAATCATTAACAAATAATTCAATACCTGCTATGTCTAATACTTTAGCACGCGCTTCATCAACAAGGCGACGTTCCAATTGATTTGCTTCTTCTTTAATACCTGGTGACGTACTTTCTAATATCAAATTAGATATAGGGATGTGACCATTAATTGCATAATATAATGCAACACGCCCACCCATTGAATATCCAAACAATGTTATTGATTTATCTTTATATTTATCTAAAATTCGGTCTAACAACGTCGTAATATAATCAAAATCCCACGTTTCATCCATTGAAGACTGATCTTCGCCATGTCCTGGTAAGTCTATAGTGATGACATGACAGATATCAGTATATTTATCGATGTGATTATGATAAGTACGATTGTCGCTAAGAAAACCATGCAGTAATACTAAAACTTGATTGGTCTCAACGTTTGCTTCATAGTAATTATAATGTGTCATGAATCATTTCACTCAATTTCTGATATAAAATTTGATGCTGTTTAAAGTTATCTTCGCGATTCGTTATCAATTCATAAATCGTCGAAGTTTCAGATAACAATGTGGCATTTTTAAATTCTGAAACACTGTTAAAACGTTTAAAATCGAATTGATATAACTTAGCTGTATACTCGAAATCCAATCCCGTCGGTGTGCCAAACAACCGTTCAAAATAGTCGGTTGCACTTTCTTTTTGTGGTAAATATGAAAAAATACCGCCACCATCGTTGTTCAATAATACAATATTCATCTGAATATTATTTAATTTCGACATTAATAGTCCATTCATATCATGATAAAATGATAAATCACCTATCAATAATGTTATTCGTTTATGCACAGCCATACCCAGTGCAGTTGAAACGATACCATCAATACCATTCGCACCACGATTCGCATAGACATCTATATTTTTATTCAATAACAAGTTATCTACATCTCTGATAGGCATACTATTACTAATAAATAATGCATCTTTTTCAGATGTTTTCTTAATCAATTCACCAACGAATGCACTCTCATCTGTAGCTTGTTCCAAATAACATTTAATTTCTTTACGCCCTTTTTTCTCTAAGCATTGCCATTTTTCTAACCAACTTACACGATTAACTGTCGTGTCTTCCATTAATGACCTAAAGAAATCATTCGCAGATATTTCATATGAAATATCTGGTGCTATTGGAAAGACATCAATCTTATCATTGTTTTGCACTAATATTTGAAATGCATCAGTTTTCTTTAACCATTGATTCAACTTTTTAGAAATCACTGGTTTCCCAACACGAATTACGAAATCCACTTTTAAGTCTAAGCCGCTTCTAAACAACAAATCATATGTACAGATAACATTCGGATGATCAAATTTTCTTAAATGACTTAAAGGATCAGCTAAAATAGGCAAATCATATATCGTTGAATACGTCAGTATTTGATCAACTTCTTGGTGCTGCATATCCCCTACAATAATTAAACCTTTTTTCTTATTTAAAATGTGTCTTAATGCCGATGCATCTATACTTTTTTGATAGTGCGGTAAAATCTTCATCTCAGAAGTTAACAATTCTGTTGCATTCAAATCAGGTGTTAACGGATCTCTAAATGGCAAGTTAAAATGAATCGGCCCTTTATGTGGTCCATATAAATATTGACTAGCAATTTGCATTTGATAGTAAATTGCATCAATGGTCTCTTTACTATCATCCGCAATAGGCATATCGAACTCATAACTTACATAATTATTAAACATATTTACTTGATTAATCGCTTGTGGTGCGCCTACACTTCTTAATTCATGTGGACGATCACTTGTTAAAACGATTAATGGAATTCTACTAATTTGGCTTTCAGCAATTGCTGGCGTATAATTCGCTGCTGCTGTACCTGATGTACATAATATAGCGACAGGTCTTTCACTGCCTTTAATTAACCCAACTGCAAAAAACGCTGCACTTCGCTCATCGGGGTGTATCCATGTTTTAATATTTGGATGTGCTTCAAATGCAAGTGCAAGTGGCGTTGAGCGTGATCCCGGACTGATAACTACTTCCCTTACGCCGTACGCATATAACTCAGATGCAAATGTAAAAACTTGCTTCGTTAAAGCTGCTTTATGATTTCCCATTCATATCGACTCCTAATGCATTCATCATAGGTGTGAACTTAAGGTTCGTTTCTGCCAATTCACTATCTGGATCAGAATCTTTAACAATGCCACACCCTGCAAATAAAGTTGCTTGTGCTTTCTTAATAAGCATCGAACGAATTGCAACAATAAATTCACAATCATCATATATATCTATATAGCCAACCGGCGCACCATATAATCCTCGTGTACCAAATTCTTTCTGTTCAATAAAATCCATCGCAAATTCTTTTGGATAGCCACCTAAAGCAGGTGTTGGATGTAAATTATCAATTAAACTAATATACGAATCATCCTTCAGTGGCGCCTTTATTTCAGTGTACAAGTGATATAAATGATCATTTTTTAGAATTTTAGGCATCTTATCATAATGTAATTCAGTGATATAAGGTTTAATATCATGTAAAATACTGTCAACAACAAATCGATGTTCGATTAAGTTTTTATTATCTTTTAAAAATGCTTCAACATTTTTTGTATCTTCGTCCTCATCTTGTGAACGTTTAATTGTACCTGCTACAGCTTTAGTCGATAGTATTTTATTATTGACCTTTATTAATTGTTCAGGTGTTTGTGAAAAGAATATAGAATCTTGTGATTCTAACAAGAATATATAACTGTTTTTTTCTTTAGAATATGCTTGCTTTAGAATATATGGAATACTGATATCTTTATCGAACTTTATTAACCGTCTACGTGCTAGTACAATTTTTTCTTCATTATTAATAGATTCTATTGCTTCTACTACAAGTTGACGCCAGTCATCTTTATAAATATCTTCATTTCTAGTAATTTCCCCAATTTGCTCGTCCACATCTATATCCGATATATTGTTGAACAAATCCATTAAATCGTTCAATGCCTCAACAGTAAAACTTTCCCTTTTAACTGTATAAGTTAAAAATGTCCCATTATTATCAGTTGAAATTAAAACTTCAGGTAATACAAAATGATTTAGTCCGAACTCTCGCCATTCATCATCTGATTTATGACTTGAAAATTGGAATCCTCCAACAACTCGAAGATGATGTTTCTCAGATTGCGGATGTATAAATGTGATGTTATGTTTTAATTTTTCCCAGTCTTTAAAAATAGATTGTTTATTTTTAGAATTATTTTTGAATAATTGAATTGCTTTGTAGCCAAAATATGACGTTCGATTATCATTCAAACGCATATAAAAGCGATCTCCTGCCTCATTGTCAGTGAGATGAAATAATGTGCTCGGGTCTAGTGACTGTGATAATTTCACTTCAACTGAAACCCATTCCTTTGAGCTGTCATATATCTCTTTGACAATATCGTCCTCTAATACGCCCGTAGCCATCCATTTCACTTCTTTCTTCGTCTTTTTTCACTCATTATTATATTGTATCATTTTTGGATAATTGTGTTACAAGAATTGCTTAAACTTATCTTGCAATTTTTCACGTCAATTGACCTTTATGCTACTTTCTATTAAAATATCTTTGTTATAAAAAATATGATTTAAAGAGGTTTTGTATTCAATGAGTAATCAATATCAGCAATATTCTACAGTTAAGAAATATTGGCATTTAATGCGTCCTCATACATTAACTGCTTCCGTAGTACCCGTTTTAGTTGGTACAGCAGCATCTAAAATATATTTTCTTGGTAGCGAAGATCATATTAAAATCAGCCTATTCATTGCCATGTTACTAGCATGCTTACTTATTCAAGCAGCAACTAATATGTTTAACGAATACTATGATTATAAAAAAGGCCTTGATGATCATGAATCTGTAGGCATTGGTGGTGCCATTGTACGCAACGGTATGAGCCCAGAGCTTGTGCTACGATTAGCCATTGCATTTTACATCTTAGCAGCAATATTAGGTTTGTTTTTAGCTGCTAACTCTTCATTTTGGTTATTACCAGTTGGATTAGTATGTATGGCTGTTGGTTACCTATATACAGGTGGCCCTTTCCCTATTTCATGGACGCCTTTCGGTGAATTATTCTCAGGCGTATTTATGGGTATGTTTATTATCGTTATTGCATTCTTTATTCAAACTGGCAATATTCAAAGCTATGTAATTTGGTTAAGTGTACCTATAGTAATCACTATCGGTTTAATTAATATGGCTAATAATATTCGCGACCGTGTCAAAGATAAAGCAAGTGGTCGAAAAACTTTACCCATTCTATTAGGTAAAAATGCTTCTTTAACATTTATGGCAATCATGTACTTTATCGCTTATGCATTTATTGTACTTACAATCATTATTAAACCTGGTGGCTCATTATTTTACTTACTTGCGTTGTTATCATTCCCAATGCCTGTTAAAGTTATCAGACGTTTCAAGAAGAATGATACACCGCCTACAATGATGCCAGCAATGGCTGCTGCTGGTAAAACAAATACATTTTTCGGTTTATTATATGCATTAGGTATTTATATTAGTGCATTATTTGCAGGCATTTAATAGAAAATGATACTACTCGGCAATCGACTTACATCGAACTGTCGAGTTTTTTATTTAACAATTAAATGATGATACATGTGATTGTATAATTCAATCTGTCCATCAGATATAAAGCCTACTTTTTGATATAACTTTAATGCTGCTTCATTATTAATATCGCAATTCAAACTCCATTTAACATGTGTATTTGATTCAAGTAATGACGTTAATAACTTTGTTGCGATGCCTCTACCTCTATATGCTTCAAATGTCGCAATTGTTTCTATATAATACTCATCGTCTTTAGCTTCTTTTACAGGTAATGGCGTGCCATATTGTTTTATTTCTTCTGGCAAGTCAAGTATTTCCCATGCTTTTTCATATTTCAATTCATTTTCACCGCTATAGCTAATAATACAACCTGCTACTTTATTTTCTACTTCATAAACTAAAATATGCTGATAAAAAGTTCGATATGTTGCATCAACACAGCTTTTTTCAATTGCATCTAATACCATGTCTTTTGGTAGATGCTTTACCAATTCTAATTCCATATCATCCCAAACAATATAAACTAACTTCGCAATATCAAATCGGTCCTCTGGACGTGCTTGACGTATCACTATGTCATCATTCCCTTTTACGTTATTAACATTTATTATATAGAAATTCTAGCTTATTTTAAAAAGATATACTTATAATTTTAGAAAGTTTGAAAATTCTAAAGTTAGAAATATTGGTTTTCACAACGAATTTAAGTAGAATTATAGTTAAGGAGGATTTACAAATGAAAGTCAATAAAGCCATTTATGTTATTGTTGCATTATTTCTTGGAGGTTTAGGTATTCATAAATTTTATGCTGATAAATTTGGACAAGGTCTTTTTCACTTATTATTTTTCTGGACAGGTATCCCTACCATCATCTCAATAATACATGCCATTTTTGTCATTTTTACTAAAAAAGCAGATAAAGATGGTTATATTATATTCCCTAAAAATTAAATTGTGACAATGACGTTTAAAAAGCATATATGAATGGGTATATAGTTCGTAACATATAGAGAAATGAGTTATGTAACGATGCGCCAATTCATTAAAAGAATTGTTAAAACAATCCTTGTCGGTTATGTAATTAAATTTATTCGAAATAAACTTTCAGGTAAATCATCACATCCGACAGATAATAAACATAATTAAAAATACAGCGCCACTCTGATATGAATTACGAGTGGCGCTGTATTTTTATTTTGCTTTTTCTGCAATTTTTTCTAAATCTTCTGCCATACTTTCACTTGCGATAATACCCCTTGATTTCAACCACTTATTTCGGTCAACGTCATAAACTTTGTTATCTTTCACAGCTTTTAATGATTTCCAAACTGCAGGATCAATGAATTTCGTTCTATTTTTGTCCGTTTTTCCGTCAGTGGCTAAAATCATAACTTTTGGATTGATATTGGCAAGTTCTTCATTATTTAAATAAATATAAGGGCCACCCTTGCGTTCACCAACATGCGCAGTTTTGTCTTTTGTGACTTCAGGTTGAATACCCATTTTAATTAAGAATTGTCCCATAAATGTATCTTCATTATTAATAAACATACCTGCTCTTGAGATACCAAATGCAAATGCAGATTTTAACGTACTCTGTTCAATTTTCTTTCTAATCTCCGCTAATATTTTATCATGCTTTTCCAGACGCTTTTCGCCTTCTTTCTCTTTGCCAACTGCTTTAGCGACTGTTTTAAATGCTTCAATATTTGCATTGTAATCTCCCGTACCACTGACTAACATAATTGTCGGCGCAATTTTGCTCAATTCTGATTTGATTTTCTTATGTCTGCTGACATCTGCAATGATCAAATCCGGTTTTAATTTACTTATCACTTCCATATTCGGTTGCGGTCTAGATCCAACCGATTCATATGCCCCAATCTTATCTCTTACTGACTTTGTTATATTTTTACTGCTGCCATCATCTGCAATACCAACAGGTTTCATATCTAATGCTGCTAAATAATCAGCATAACTATATTCTAATACAACAACACGTTTAGGATTTTTCTTAATTTTTTCAGTTCCTAATTCATCTTTTATTGTCGTCATTTCAGTTTTCTCTTCAGTATCTTTTTGACCACAACCCGCTACTGCTACAACTAAGATTAGCATAAACACAACTAGTTTAACGATATTCCTATTCACACATATACCTCCAAACAACTTTAGTAGAAAACTATATTATTATTTTATCATTTAATTTGTTTGTGATATATTTAGGAGGTTATTATTTTTTCTTATCATAGTTGATTATCAAATCATCATATTATAAACAGCAAATGGCCTCTAATTTTGAAAATGACGGACTGGTTAATAACACGCATTTATCTCAAACCATCATTCTAATTGTCCATACTACTCTTGCAATTTCATAATAGTGTTTACGATTCATAAATAGCGATGCCATAATTAATTCATTTACCTCTAAACTTTGTACTATGCTGTGCTAATCTTTATTTATAAATACAAAATGTAACTGATGACTTAAACGTCTTTCTACAACAATTGTTCAATACAATAGAACATTTAATAAATATTTAATAATTATTTTTATAAATAATCTTTACTTTCCACATCTTTACAAATATAATTTGGACTATGTTTTAAAATACGAATGTTGGAGGTGACATGATGAAATTAGGTATGCTTTTAATTAGATGGATGTTAGCAACATCATTCTTAGTGCACGGTACTTTGAAATTTGTTGATTTAGATGGAACAATTCACTTCTTAGGCTCTTTAGGTTTACCACCTACCATCGCAGTATTGATGTCAATTGGTGAAGTTGTTGGAGGTTTAGCACTTATTATCGGCTTTTTAACGCCTTATGTTAATGTTTTTTATATTTGTGTTATGTTAGGCTCAATCTTCACACTTAAACTTACAAGAGGATATGTAAGTGGTTATGAGTTTGAAATCATACATATCGTTATGAACTTAGCTTGTATTAGTAGTTACAGCTGGAAGAAATGGCTACAATTTTATTAACTATTATTTGAGAGGACTATCCTCTCTTTTTTTGTATATATCATACGTAAAAATCCTAGGCACTCATGAATACCTAGGATTTTTTCATTTAGCTATTGAAAAGATTTAACCATTTTTCTAATATTGATTCCGTTGAATATTTTTCTATAATGTTTTCTCTCGCTTTCGAACCAAACTCCGCTGCTAATACATCATTATTAACAAGCTGAAGTATTTTATCAGCCATGTCGTTAATATTATGGTTTTCTATTAAATAACCATTTTTATTATCTTCTATAAAATCACTTGGCCCGTATTTGATGTCAAAGGCAACAACAGGCCTTTTAGAAATCATTGCTTCTATCATACTTAACCCTTGACCTTCATATTGAGATGTAGAAACAACTAATTTAAAATCTTCTAAACATTTTTGTGGAGTGGTTGTATACCCTTTTAACAAAACATGATTCTCTAATTTTTTGTCGATAATTTTTTTCGCAATTTTTTCTTTTACTGACCCTTCACCATAAATGTGGAATTTAACTGTTTCATCTTTTTTAACAACTAATTCAGCAACATCAATAAGTAAATCTATTCTTTTAGTTGGAACCATTCTAGAAATATGACCAACAATTTTTTCAGTCTGAAATTGCTTAGGTGCTTTATGTATTTTCACAAAATTGCTAATAGTAAATATATTTTTCACATCAAATTGTTGAAGAATATCTAAACGTTGTGCATCTGTTAACACAATAACACCATTTATGTTATCAGCATTTTCAATAATAAATTTCTCACTTTTCTTAAATACTCCACTATCATCAAAATTTTCATGATGATTAACATGGATAACGCCATACTTTTGAGCATTTTTATGTTTTGTATTAAACATTTTAGGAAAACTACCTGGTCCATCACAAATCATAATACTATTCTTATTATCTTTGATAAGTTTTTCTAAGTAGTAAACACATAGTGCAAGATTATTTTTAAACTCTTTTTTACATACTATTAAATATGTTTTACCAACTGCGCCGTTACTTGCATTGATATTCCTAGAAATATATGGGTATCCCTTTTCATCATAAAATACTTGATAACAAACTTTATTATCTACATTAAATGTTTCCTTCATATGCACTTTATTATCTATAAAACTAAACCGTTCAATTCGTTTATTATCTTTAAAGAAATCAATCACTTTTTCAGATTTACTTTTTCTAATGTAGGCAATATATGTACCAGTCGTTATATCAAAATATCTTGAAATACCTTTACTCTCTTCAATTTCAATCGTATTTTTTAGTCTTTCTGAAATATGTTTATATAACAATTTATTAGACTTAAAATGTTTATTATTTGAAATTTGTTTAAAATACTCAAATACATTATACATTTTCGTTCTTCGATCCATTTTACCTTGTTTTTTCAAAGCTTTAATAATTTCATCATAGTTTCCTTTGTAATCGAAAGTAACTATATCAGCAGGTATGTCCGCATCATAAAACTCTTTACTTCTATTGAACATCGAAGAGGTCATACCACCTTTATTGACATCTAACTCATGTACCATCATAAATATTTTTTTCATTATAATTATTCCTTTACCTCAGTATATTTAACAATTAATTCGTTATATGTATAATAATAATCTTCATCAACATATAACTTTTTAACTCTATTCAAATTCAACGTTTCTAAAATAGATGCAACAAAATAACCATTCAATTTTAAAATTGCATTTCCCTTTTCTATTTCTATCGTTGGCTTTATTTGCTCATAATCTTTAAATATATCGTCGACTACTAATTTATTACACCTTACTTGGTTCATATCTAATTTTAAAATGTTGGCATCATCATAGTTAACAATCCTTTTTTCCATTGTGCACCTCTTAATAAAAATATTTAACGAAATATATTTTATACTCCGCAACCATTTAGAGCAACTATATATACAATAATTAAAATATTTTATTTCGTTTATTTGATTGAAATAATATTTCACACAATGTTAGAGCGGTATTTGTAGTATAAAAATCAATAACAACATAGATTAAATTTTATGATTGATACGACTCTCTATACAGATGGTATAATTACACTCGTTCCACTTATAAGGATTGTTACGTCATAATAATGTTTACGAAAGATACGCCAATTCAATTTAATTTCAAATTCATCTATCATACAATTTAATTTTATTGTATGATGTATTTAAAATGATTGTTTTACGCATGTCATTTTAAAATGAAAATTGGAGGTGTAATTTTGACTAGAACTTGTAATATTATTGGTATCCTTTCTTGTCTTATATCTTTTATTATTATGGCGTTACCAATGATTTGGTACACAGCTTCAGCATTATGGTTCTTCCCAGGTGCAATCATGATATTGTTGTTATCTTTAGTCATTGTTTTTTGCTATATTAAAACGAAAAATCAATTACATTTATTACTAATCGTATTAAATATTATTATATTGCTTTTTTTCAGTTTGCCGTTATTACTTTCATAACATAGCAACGCATTATAAAAGCCAATCAAACGGAGTGTTGAAATTAACATTCCCAATTGATTGGCTTTTAATTTTATCTTTTGGATATCACATAGATGCTACTTTTCTATACTGTTCTAAATCTATTATTTCATCACATTGATTTGCAATAGCCATATCATGTGTTGCTAAAATTAGCACTTTATTTTCATTGACCAAATTAAATAATGATTGAATAATCATCTGTCCTGTTTTAGGATCTAACGCACCCGTTGGTTCATCAGCTAACATAACAATCGGATCTTTTAACATCATTCTAATTAAAGCGACACGTTGTTGTTCACCTCCACTTAGCGTATGAACTTTTCTTTTTAAACTGTTTGACAGACCAAACTGTTCTATATAACGTATCTTTAATTGTTCTTTTTCTTTCTTACTTATTTTTTTATATGCTAATCCAATATCTAAATTTTCATTTACTGTCAGATTATCGATTAATCCATAATTTTGAAATAAATACCCTAATTTATCTCTGTAAAAATTAGATTTAAATTGTTCTAATTGACCATTAAAATAGACATATTGTTTCCCTGTTTTTTCAAGTCCAGCAATAGTATTTAATAATGTAGATTTACCGCATCCACTTTTACCAATAAGTGCATATGATTTTCCACATTGAAATTTCAAATTAAGTTTCTTCAAAATATGTGTATTACCTTTTTGTATGGTTAAATCTTTTAATTCTATCATTCTTGTCTTACCTCTTTTGGTGTATCCTCTTTTTCAACATATGTAATCGATATAACATATTGCCCTTTATGCTTTATTTCGACATACGTTCTACTAGGTGAAAATCCATTAAATGTTAATTTATAATCAAGCTTTTCCCCTCTTTCACTATAAGCCGTAATATTAACATATTGTTGCGTACCTTTTGGCACTTTGGCATAACTATACTCCGTTTTTAAGAAAGGATTAAAACGATCTAGTATAGGATGATGTATGATTGTAAAAGCAATAGTAATGGATACGATTAATCCTAATAATATTGCAATGATAAATTTCATAGTTAAAACTCCTTGATAACTTCATTAAAACGTCGGCCATGATAGTATAGGCTGCAAATCTGCAATAATATTTGAACGACAAGGATCGTTGCAAATATCATCATTATATAGTGAGAATGTAAAATTACATTCGTAAATATTCCAATAAAAACAACAACTATATTATTTATTAATAAGTATCGGTAATTGGCTCTTAATGTTGAATAACCATATAGCTTTTTGATTACGAGTAATTTTCGATGTTGTTCAAAATAATATTTCACATCAAATAAAATAATAATTATTAAAATGATTGCGATAATGATTTGTGAAAAGTTGAGTACTGTTAATTTCAAATTATTTTCATGATACATTTCCATCACGCTATCTTTATAATTGGTTATTCCACTGATTTCCCCATCAAGATGATACTTTTCAATATTTTTTACCAGTGCGTCATAATTTTTGAATAAATAGCCGCCTTGACTAATCATGGCATAATAAAAATCATTCGATAAATCTGATGCCTGAACATTCACAATGATTGGCGCCTCTATAAATGACAAATGGCGACTATCTCGTGCATCAAATGTAAAAATTCGATAATCATTTTTGTTGATAAACTGTAAAGATAACTTATTCTCTTTATTATTTTTATTTTGTACAAATTCAAACCATGAATGATACGCTTGATTGATTTCATTACGCATTGCATGAAACTTTTGCGGAATAATTACTTCGACATTATTTTTTTGATTTTTTATCGGAATATCAGGTTGAAACTGCTTGTGATAAATCGACCAAAACTGATTATTTACTAATATTACATTCCCCTCATCAGGTGAAAAGTTGTCATTGTCAACGGAGTCACCCTTTGGTTTGAATAAAATCGCATTATTTTCTGCTTCACTAGCCTTTACTAATTGTTCTGATCGCAGCATATTATCAATCAAACTTTGTTTCGTTTCGTGATAAGGTGCAAATTCAATCGTGTAATAATCATCTAATATATTCCAATACTTCTCAGTTTCCTTTATTTTATTCAAATCTTTAATAACACTAGTATTTTCTATCATTACACTAGCTATTAGTACTAAGAGAATACTTTTACAAACTGTATTAATAAAACGAATCGTTTTAAAGTGCTGCTTACCTTTAATCATATTGGCAATATTTAAATTTAGTAACATTAAGAAAGTCCATAAATTAATAACACTAATCGTTAAAATGAAAAGACATGAAAGCAGAACTAATCTTAATATGAATAAATCTAAATTACCCGTGTAATTTAATATCCAAAGTACACTTGTAGTTAAAAGAATTTGAGTTATGATTAACGTTACCCAATACGTGCATTTCTTTGAAAAATTTTCAAAAATTATTTTTCTTAATGTAAAACCATGTAAATACTTAATCGCATACGTTTTGAAATTAATGTTCTTTTCGAAAATATAATAAATAAAATAAACGATTAAAAGTGCGGATAACGGAACTACTATATTCATTTGTTTAATGACACCAACGGCAATCATCATATGATCTATTTTGTATGATTCAGCAGTAACACCATATTCTTTTAAAAAATTTATGAATTTAGACACGTCAAAATTTTTGTCTTTTACAAAATAACTCCCTTTGATATCTTTTTTTAATAATTCGTCATCACTTAAATAATGAATGTTATATTTAGCATTAAAAGGAGTGATAGTTGTTGCTTTTGATTTATTAAATACATATATATCTTTATCTACATTTTTGTTTGTATAATTTGAAGTTGATTTATAGATTGCTACGTTCTCTTTTTTAGCGAACTGATTTATACGTTTATAAATCTCATTTTTACTATATTTTTTATTCCAGTCAGTTACCGCTATAGGGTATTTAGTATCAGGCAATATTTCTTGGTTTTCTTTATATGTATAAACAAATAACAATATAGCAATCAGAATGAAGATTGTAACATCAAGTATTAATTTGAACCATTTCATGTTGTACCTCTTGCGTTGTTTATTTTGTATGATTATTTAGTATTTAATAAATGTTATAATATGCTCTATTGACCCACCAATTATTTTTAGTAGCTGATGCTTTTACACCAGCTCTTGTATAACCACTAAATGATCTGTATTTTCCAATAGCTGTTGCACCATGTCCTTTATGACCATGATAATAATAAGACCAAACATACTTACTGCCGACACCGTGACTCCAAGTGCCTCCTTCTGCGTATTCTGTAGATGCAAAAGCTGCTGTTGATAATCCAAGTGCTAAAGATAAATATAATATAGCGCCATAAATTTTGTTCTTCTCTAAAAACACCTCTTCATATTTAATCCATATCTCTTTTTCGTTATTTATACAGAATTTTCTGAAAATAGTCAAGATTAATTTATTTGCTGCAAATTTCAACTACTTTATGTTAAATGGACATCAAAGTATAATTGTATTATTATTAAATTGCGCAGTGCATAAATAGACGATATGCAGGAACATGTCGCCTATTGAACCCGTTAAAAAGACGGTGACTAAATGAGATTTGCTTTAACCATTATTCTTTGTCAAAGTTTTGAAATGATGGTTGTTTTATATTGTTTAAATTAATCATTGCGAATACTATACCAATGAAAGTTATATTAATATATGAACTTCATTACATATTCAATAGAAATCACTTATGTATAAGTACTGCCATAGAATCATAAGTGATTTCTACCATAGTATGATTTTCCTTTCAAATCTGACATGTTTAGCAGGCAATATAAGGAAAATACTTCAAAATTTTGTTACACATCTAATAAAAATAGACAATTAAATAAAAGATATGTTACTATAAAAATATAAAAAGACGACATGGAGGAACATGTCGCCTAATGAGCCCGTTAAAAAGACGGTGACTAAATGAGATTTTCTTTAACCATCATTCTATGTCAAAGTTTTGAAATGATGGTTATTTTTTATTGCTTAAATTTATTATTGCGACTACTATACCAATGAAAGTGACGATAAACATACCGAAACTTAACATTAAATGTAATGCGTTTGCAATAGATATCACAATAGGCTTTTCCTTTCAAAAGTGTTAAGTAATGCCATAGGCACCCCCCCCTTTACTCAGATAGCCACCATCAATTCAACTTGCCTACAAAATATTATACCATTTTTATAAAATATTTAGTAATAAAAAACTGACTAAAATATAACCTCAATAATAACTGCTTGCCGTTAAAAATGTATACACTATAATAAAGCAAGCCTTGAATCTTCGTAGTGCTTTTCTTAAGCAAAAAAGCTTTTCTTAGAACACATACGTCTAAGAAAAGCTTATTTAAGCATTAAAAATTAATAACAATATAATAGCTACAATTTGTGCAACGGATGTTGTTGCTATACGTCGAGTATACTCATAACTTAATGATAATATCACTTGTGCAACAAATATAAATGTTACTATCCACCAATTATCTAAATAAATAAATAATGAACTAGAACAAATTGCAGTTATTAATATAGCTACCCATTTCGGTATTGAAAAATGTGTTAATTCTTTTTGTAAAACAGTTCTCATATATAACTCGTGACATGGAATGACAAAAAGTAAAGTTACTAACATTTGCCACTTCCAATTGACACCTGTTCTTGCTAATTCTTTAATTAATGAACTATAACTTAAATTAGATGTTATAAGTGAGAATAAAAGTTGAAGCATAATTAAAATAATTGCCGTAATAATACCAACACCAATTGATGTAAGCAACCTCTTAGATTCAATATCTCTTTGATAAAATACATAACTGATACCAGCAATTAGCATTATACCTGTATATAAATACCAGTATTCTTGGTGTTCGCCCCACATAATAAATAATATGAGATGAAATATAATGAAACTTATAATAAACCAAGTTAAAGCCTTCGAGATTTTATTCATTATAACTTACCTTCTTATTCAACAATCTTATATCGTTTATGATTGATAACAGTTTTTTCCGGTAAATCAAGGTCATTAAAATTTTCCATAATTGTTAAGTCAACAATAACAGAGTTATCGTTGATTTTTTCAACACGACCTCTTAATCCATCCATAAACTCAACAATGTTACCCACTTCTGCAACAGTCATTTTAAGTCCTCCTTAAATCATAACTAAATTATATTGTACTAAAATTCACTTAACAAATAAACTATTAACAATCAAAAATAATAAAATGTAACTTTAAGCCGATATTTAGAATGATTTGTGAGTATATAATTGGCATTTTGAGCAAAGTTAAGGCATAAATAAGTAGAGAATATATATAGATATAAGGGAGAGATTGTAATGAAATTCATTAGTAATAATAATATTACAGATCCAACTTTAAACTTAGCAATGGAAGAATATGTTTTAAAAAATTTACCAGCAGAAGAAAGTTACTTTTTATTTTACATAAATAGACCATCTATCATTGTTGGAAAGAATCAAAATACGATAGAGGAAGTAAATCAGACATATATAGATGCTCATAACATCGATGTAGTAAGAAGAATTTCTGGTGGTGGCGCTGTTTATCATGATACTGGCAATTTAAACTTTAGTTTTATAACAGATGATGATGGTAACAGTTTCCACAATTTCCAAAAATTCACTGAACCAATTGTTCAAGCATTACAATCTTTAGGCGTAAATGCTGAATTAACTGGTCGTAACGATATTCAAGTTGGACAAGCGAAAATCTCGGGAAATGCCATGGTTAAAGTTAAAAATAGAATGTTTAGTCATGGTACGTTGATGTTAAATAGTGATTTAGACGAAGTTCAGAATGCACTAAAAGTTAATCCAGCTAAGATTAAATCAAAAGGTATTAAATCTGTTCGTAAACGAGTAGCAAACATTCAAGAATTTTTAAATGCCCCTTTAGAAATTGAAGAATTTAAAAAAATCATCTTGAAAACTATCTTTGGAGAAACTGAAGTAGAAGAATATAAATTAACGGATGAAGATTGGGAAAATATTGAAAAGTTAAGTAACGACAAATATAGAACTTGGGAATGGAATTATGGAAGAAACCCTAAATATAACTTTGAACGCGAGGAAAAATTTGAAAAAGGATTTGTACAAATCAAGTTTGATGTTAAACGAGGTAAAATCGAACATGCAAAAATTTTCGGTGATTTCTTTGGTGTCGGAGATGTCATTGATCTTGAAAATGCATTAGTTGGCTGTCTACACGACTTTGAGCACATAGAAGAAGCACTATCAGAATATGATTTATATCACTATTTCGGTGACATAGATAGACATGAATTAATTAGATTAATGTCATAAACGATTAAAGGACTATTCTTACATGTATGAGATGTTAAGAATAGTCCTTTTATGATTGCGTTATGGAATTCGAATCAATGTTATTCACCGAGAAATGCCTCCAAATTTTTGTATTCTGCCGTATATTGATTAAATGCTGCTTCATCTTTATTGACGAGTGCGTCATCTATAAGTTCTATGAGCTGTCGTTTTCTTACCTCTCGAAGTGCTTCATTGATAATTAATTCAATACCCAAATCATTGACGGTTGTGACAAACGCTTCTAAAGTTGTATGTTTAACATTAGTATTGTATTTCATAGAAACCACTACCTTTCTTTAATTTATAATAAGTATACATTTTTCTAATTTTGAAATCAATGAATATTCTGACTATTAGTTAAAAAATATTGTACATTTTCACCAAAATAATAACTTGACAACTCAGAATTTTATTATAAAATATCTTTATATCATTAATTGTATTTTTATATTAATGGTTTAAAACTTAATAAAGCGAGGTTTTGCTTATGTATTCTCAAAATATTTATGTGATACGCAAAGGAGACATGGTTATTCGACCAGCATTTGATGATGACGATCAAAGAAACGGTAGTGAAATAATTCGGTTTGACAAAACGCGTATTCAAAATCCTTTTAAAGTCCAGAAAATCATTGAACGCTCTTGCAAATTTTATGGTAATACTTATCTTGGCAAGAAAGCAGAGACAAACCGCATTACTGGCATTTCTAGTAAACCACCTATTTTACTAACACCATTATTTCCAACTTATTTTTTCCCAACACATTCTGACAGACAAAATGAAAATATTTGGTTAAATATGCATTATATCGAAAGTATTAAAGAATTAAAAAATCGTAAATGTAAAGTGACATTTATTAATAATGAATCAATCATTCTTCATGTTTCATACCACAGTTTATGGCATCAATATAACAATTCCATTTTTTACTATTACATGGTAGATAAACAATCTCGCATGATATCAAAAAATCCCGACCAACCAATAGATTATAATAAAGCCACATTGAATGTGTTTGAAGCATTGACACGCTATTCTTTATTTGAAGATAAATAAATTGTTTATTTTTAAAATATGCGGAATGTTTTATAAATATAGTGTAAATGTTCTGCATATTTTTTTAAGGTATCTATTGCAAATTAACTTAATCTTGTTATAATAATATTTGTGCTTGATATTCAAACACATACAAATTAATCCACAGTAGCTCAGTGGTAGAGCTATCGGCTGTTAACCGATCGGTCGTAGGTTCGAGTCCTACCTGTGGAGCCATTGGAAACGTACTCAAGTTGGCTGAAGAGGCGCCCCTGCTAAGGGTGTAGGTCGCGAAAGCGGCGCGAGGGTTCGAATCCCTCCGTTTCCGTTACTTGCTTAAATGGTGTATACCATTTAAGCTTTTTTGTTTACTTATATATATAATGAATGAGAATTTCACTGTTCTTTTATATCAATTTTAAAATTCTAAAAACCTTTCCTAGATAATCTTCTCTAAGAAAGGTTTTTATACTTGTTAAACTTATAATTAATTTATTACATAGTAATATTTACCTGTTTTTAACTACAAAATTATCACTACATGAAATACGATAATTCGGATCTCTTAACTTCTCTGCAATTAATGTACTCATTGTTTCATCGTATGATTCATGTATAATAGCATTTTTCAAATAATTCTTGTAGTTACGATAACAATAGTCAGTCATTGTAACTCTATAACTCTTAGTCAAATCAATTTGATCTAACATTACTCTTTGCCCAGGTTTTTGATTCATATCAATTTCATAATTGAATCCTTGCCACATTGTACATAATGTTTCATCAATAATTGTTAAGCTTAATTGCTCGTTAACAAAATCTAAATGTGAATAACTATACTCCAATATATCTTTGATATTTTGACCACTAATTGTCATATCCATTGGCTTATCTGGATAAGGGTATGCATGATACAAATCTTCATTTCGAATCTGTCCACTCAACCCCTTCTCTCCGTTCATAGGCACGTGGACACATGTTATATCATTATCAAATGCAAGGTGAATTGCATCATGTAATAATTGCGAAAATGGATGTGTTTGACAGACTAAATCTTGTAACCCATTTACTGATAACATCAAACCTTTATCACTTATGATTTCCTGTGACCAATAAGCCACTGCTTTTCTATCATAGAATGTTAAATCTAATAATTCTTGATCCTCTTCATACTCATTTAAGTCAATCACTTTAGAATCAATACTTTCAACATCATAAGTTGTTGTTCTCTTTTTAAAATTAATCGAAAGATGTACAAGCTCTTTTGCATCTTGACCAGCCTGAACATAATACGTTTCATGATCTTGACCTACTATTGTTTGATGCTGATGAGCTGTAATCATTAAATCTATAACACCGAGTTCTTCCATTAATTTTTCAGCTTCATTCGAACTTGCCTTTTTATTTTTCGTGCTATTACTAATTTTATTCAATCCACCATGATAAATTACAATCAAAAAATCCGGCTCTTCAACTTCATGGATATATCTAATCCAACGTTTTGATGCAACTAATGTCTTTTCAATAGATACATCTTGCTCCATTTCAGAATACTCATTTTCCATTAAACCATCTGCTGTAACGCCTACGATAGCAATTTTTAAGTCACCAAAATGTTTAATACAATATGGAGTTGAAAAATAAGGCTCCTTAGTAACATTGTATTCAATATTTGCTGATAACCATGGAAAACGTGCCAAAGCAATTGAACGAGTTAAAAATGATAAACCAAACTTGAATTCACTTGGACTCACACCGCTAGCATCATAATGCATTCTGTTCATCAACTTTATCATTGGATGTCGTTTATAAGGTGCAACAATAGCATAATAATAGGCCGCTAACGAGCCAGCTAAACTTCCGCCACTATCTAATAAAATGACGCGATGATTTTGTGCTCTTACTTGGTTAACATAAGTACCAGCTCTATAAATATTTGAACCATAATCACCATTTAAGAAATGACTATGCATATCTGACGTAGTTAAAATCTCTACATTAATGTTTTCATTTTTTTCCATCATGTTACACCTCTCATTGTTACTAGTTTACCATTTTCAAAACCAATCGTCTTATAAAATAAGTTAAAAATACAAACTAAAAAAGCAATCTAAGTTCCAGTTAAAATCTACATTAACTAAACTTAGATTGCTATTATATTATCCTATTTGAATACGTTCTTTTGGATAATGGAATTTATCTGGTTCTCGACGTCCTGCTATCATAATGATAAATGATATTAAGCCAACACGTCCTATAAACATGAGTACCATTAGTACGACCTTGGAAATATCACTAATATCACTTGTGACACCAAGCGATAGTCCACAAGTTCCAAATGCAGACATGACTTCAAAAAATACTTGTAAAAATGTAAGTTTACCATTTTCAGTAGCTGATATAATTAGCATTCCTAAAAATGTTAAAATTGTCGCCATTGTAAATACTGCAAATGAACGTTGAATATCCATAATGTGTACTTCTCTATTGTATACTTTTATGGATGTTTTATCGGCATTATTACTAAAGTTAATTAAAAACAAAATTAAAATAGCGAATGTTGTTGTACGAATACCGCCACCAACCGAACTTGGCGAAGAACCTATAAACATTAAAATACCCATGATAATATTCGTAGGGTCACTTAGTGTTGTCACATCAATTGTTTGAAGACCCGCACTTCTTGTAGTCGCTGATTGAAACAGTGAATAGAATAACGATTGATGCCAACTTAATCCTTTGAACGCATGGTTATGTTCAAATAATAGAATGGCTAATACCCCAACAATAAATAGGAATAAATATGTTGATGTCGTAATTTTAGTAAATAATGAAAATCTAAAATTAGTAACCCTATTTTGAATATAAGCTTTAACTTCTAATAATACTGGGAAGCCGATTGATCCTAAAATTATTAAAAATATAACTATCGCTTGTACAAAATAATCATGTGCATAAGGAATTAATGACTTACCTGTAATATCTAATCCACCATTGGTAGTAGCAGAAATAGAAACAAAAACACCTTGCATGATTGCATATTTTAAATCTGGATTATCTCGATAAAAGTAAAATGCTAATAACATGGCTCCTACGAGTTCGATTACAAATATTGATTTTACAATATCAATAATCAATTTGACGGTACCACTCATTGTGTTTTTGTTATTATCTAACATAATTAACTGACGTTCTCTAATTCCAATATGTTTACCTAGTACCACCCATAACATCGTACCAATTGCCATGACGCCAATTCCACCAATATTTAATATCACGAGGATAATTAATTGTCCAAATGTAGAATAGGTATCGACAATACTTATCGGAGACAATCCAGTAACACTAATTCCGGATACGGCAACAAATAATGTGTCAATTGGATTTACTTCTACACCTGGTTTATGAACATACGGTAAGTTTAATAATAAAAATGCAACGACAATTGCGACGATATAGTACAATACAATACCTTGTTGAGGGCTTGATCTTTTTAAAAACTGGCTAAAAATTGACACGTTGTTCACCTCAACATTATTTTAGTTTAATATTAATTTCTTTCTCTTTACCATCTCTATAAATCTTCGCTGTAATTGATTTCAAGTCATCTTTATGACTAAATATAATCTGCCTAAAGCGTAAATCATCTTCTAAAAGTTTGCCATCTAATTCAGTAATTACATCACCTTTTTTCAGACCAGATTGATCTGCTAAACCATTGTTGTCAACTTGATCTACAACAACACCGTTCTTAACTTTTCCTGGCAATTTAACTGCTTGTCTTTCAAAACTATTTAGATTGGCAATATTCTTCATTTTAACACCTACATCCGGATAGTCAATTTTACCTTTTGTTTCTAAATCTTTTACAATCTTTTGTACTTCATTAACAGGTATTGCAAATGACATATTTTCAACATTTGGCATACTAATTTTAGCTGCAACTACACCAATTAATTTTCCTTCTCTATTGACGACAGCACCACCCGAGTTACCTGGATTTACTGATGCATCAATTTGGAAAGCTTTCATCAACATATCATATTTATTATCTTTATCGAAATCAATAGGAACATTTCTGTTCAGACCTGAAATAATACCTTCTGTGACAGTGCCTTTAAAGTCTACACCAAGTGGATTACCTACGACTAATATTGGCTCTCCTAACACTAAATTATTTGAATCTCCAATAGCTATCTCTTTCACTGAACTGTCTGAAGAAGTTGCTTTAACAACAGCTAAATCTGACCATTTATCTTTACCAAGCACTTTCCCAACAACACTTTTATTATTCGAGAAAGTTATTTTTTGATTTTCTTTATCACCGACAACGTGTGCATTCGTAACAATATATAACGTATCTCCAGATTTTTTATAAACAACACCTGATCCTACTTCGTCTTGAGATGCTTTATCTTTAGGTAATGATGAATCTTTTGATGTTTCATTTTCAACTGTAACGACCGATTTAACTGTGTTATTGGCATTTTTCATCGTTGTCGTATATTTTTGAGCATCTGCATCATTATTATCATTCATGCGATCATTTTTGTTCACATTATTAAAAATAGCATTCAAAATAACAATTAGAATAATAATACCCATTAGAATAACTAATTTAGGCCAATACATCATCCAAAACTTTTTCAAAATATCACTATAATTATTATTTGTAGCGCGCCCTTTGTTCAATTTTGATGTAGCTTTTTTTTGATTATTATTTGCCGATGTCTTTGTATTTGGTTTTTGACCGTTTAATTTATCAAGGTCATTAATAGCCATATTTCTTTTTTCAGTGCTACGATGAGATGCACTTGACTGACTTTGATATCCAACCGTTTCAGACGAGTCTGCATTTTGTTTATGTTTATCTTCGACATGAATTTTTTCATCAAGTTTTCGATCGTCATCTATTTTTGATAATGATGGTGTATTGATATCATTATCAGGATTATCGTCAACAATATGATCTTCTCTCATAACGTTATCTTTATCATCACTTATCGATGGTGTATGATGACTTAAATCATTTTCATGATTAGACTTGTCATTTTGTTCGCTATCACCATATGTATAAGTTTTTGTTTGCTCATTTTGACTTTGCTGTCTTTTCAATTTCTGTTCTTCCGGCAAAGTTAATGGCTTCTGATTATTTACTTCATCATCAGATTCCGACAATTTTGTTACTGTATTTGATTTGTCTGATATTACTTCAGATTTCAGATTACTACCTTTATTTCCATCTGAACTGTCTTTTTTTATTTTCTCTGTCTGAATCGAGCTGTCTGAATCAGTTCTTGAAGACTCAAAATCAATTCTAGTCTCTTTATCATGTTCTGAAGGTTTAGAAAGTACATGTTGCTCTTCATGACCAACTTTGTTTTTATCTGAACTTAGCTTTCTCA
This sequence comes from Staphylococcus sp. EG-SA-10, assembly GCF_017151945.1. Taxonomy (NCBI): domain Bacteria; kingdom Bacillati; phylum Bacillota; class Bacilli; order Caryophanales; family Staphylococcaceae; genus Staphylococcus; species Staphylococcus sp. EG-SA-10. Next base: position 26,927 of record NZ_JACVZJ010000010.1, on the reverse strand, counting down.
TGTCAGTTGATTCTACTTTATCGGTTGATTTAGTTGATAAAGTCGCTTCAGTATTTTGATCATAATATTTTGAGTTCTCTGTATCTTGGTCCACTGAATCTAATGAATTTTGTTTTTTAGATACATCGTCAGTTAAATAATGATCTCTGTTATATGCTGACTTACTATCCTGATTACTTTTACTTTCTTCAGCTTTATTCTCATTAACATCACGGTTTCTCTGTTCTAAATGCGATGATAAACTATTTTTAAAACGTTCGTGCTTATCAATTGAATCTTTATGTATTTGCTTATCTGCTTTTTTTGATGTTGTATTATCTATATTTTGTTTATCTTGATGTTGATTTAAATTTTCTTCTCTGTCTTCGTTGTGGAAGAATTCACGACGCTTACGTCGGTACTGACTTTTAGGAATTACATGTTTTTTACCAATATCCACTAATGTCCACTCCATTCAATAAAATCACTTTTCATTATGACACATTAACACTTAATTTGCTTTAAAATCTATATAATTTCTATTGAAAAAATGCTAAATATAAAAGGCACATTTTCTTAATGCTATATCGCATCTTTTGATTCATATTCTTCAAAATCCATTTTTCATAAGTCACTCTATTAAATGAAAAAGGACAACCTTAAACTAAATTAAGATTGTCCGCTTCACATCAATTATTTATGCGATTTTTTATTTTTAACAACTGAACCTAACCAACCGATAATTACTAATCCAATTAGTACTGTCCAGAAAATAGATTGCCATAATACGCCATGTGGGAAGTGCTCAGGCAATACAGCGATGTCTGGGTGCGCTAATACCATGACAACTAACTTAACACCTACCCAACCAACGATCGCGAAGGCAGCACCTTCAAGTCCTGGATATTTGTTTAATAGCTCTACGAACCATGTTGCTGCATAACGCATTAGAATAACACCAATCATTCCACCTAGGAACATGACTACGAACTGACCTAAGTCCATACCACCAAAGTGAATACCAACTTTAGGAAGTGTTACAGCAATAGCTAAAGCAGCAAGCATAGAATCAATGGCAAATGCGATATCTGCAAATTCTATTTTCAACACAGTTCCCCAGAATGATTTGTTACTTGCTTTAATCTCTTCACCAGATTCATCATAATGATGATCATCTCCAGCTTCAGGACTTTCAATTTCTGGGTGTTTAAAGAACTGCCACAGATTTTTGATTGACATATAAATTAAGTAAACCGCTCCTGCAGCTTGAATAAACCAAAAGTTCGCGATAATACTAATTAAGAATAATGCTAAAAATCTAAATACAAATGCACCTAACAAACCGTAAAACAAAGCTTTTTTACGTTGTTCGGGTGGTAAATGCTTAACCATTACAGCCATAACAATCGCGTTATCTGCTGCTAATAAGCCTTCTAAAAATACTAAAACGACAAGTACCCATAAATAAGGTAAGATCAAACTTGGATCCATTAACATGTACAACTCCTTTAAATAAATAAGTTAAGTACAAACAAAAAGACCTATGCTAAATAAATAGCAAAGGTCTCACTAAGCAATTTAAATTGCCCACTTTACCGGAAGATATCTTCGTAATGACGATAAAGTGTCGAATCATTTATACGGTCATGATTCTTAAGTTACTCCCCTCTGACAAAATGCCATAGGTTATTCATTTGATACATCATAGTATACCTTTTTCTTTTAAAATATACAATTTATTTTTCTTCAACGAAACAATTATTTTTAAAGTAACAAATTCGATTATACAATTGAGCCGTTAAAGTAAACTATACAATTTAATTTCAGGGAATTTCTCTTCGAACCATCTTGTTGCAAATTCATTTTCAAATAAGAATACCAAATCGTCATATCTATCTTTCACTAAAATCGATCTTGATGTGTTCATCTTATCTGTAATTTGGTCTTCATTTTCAATCCAACGTGCAATTTTACGGCCTACTGGTTCCATAACAACATCAACATTATATTCGTTTTTCATTCTATGTTCGAAAACTTCAAATTGTAACTGACCAACAGCACCTAAAATAATTTGGTTTGTGTGTAATGTTTTATAGTATTGAATCGCACCTTCTTGTACTAATTGTTCAATACCTTTATGGAAATGCTTCTGTTTCATGACGTTTTTAGCAGAAACTTTCATAAAAATTTCTGGCGTAAATTGTGGTAAATCTTGGAAACTGTAGGTTTGTTTTCCCCCAACTAAAGTATCTCCAATTTGATAATTACCAGTATCATATAGTCCAATGATATCGCCTGCTACAGCATGATTCACAGTTTCTTTATCGTCTGCCATAAATGACGTTGAACGTGTGATCTTTTGCTTTTTATTAGTACGTTGCAAAGTAACATCCATACCACGTTCAAATGCACCACTAACGACACGCATAAAGGCAATTCTATCACGGTGTTTAGGGTCCATGTTGGCTTGAATTTTAAAGATAAATCCTGAAAATGAATCATCAAACGGGCTTACTTCAACCTCTTCTTTTGTTTGTCTCGCATTTGGCATTGGCGCAAAATCAACATATGCATTTAAGAAATTTTGTACACCAAAGTTAGCTAAAGCTGAACCGAAAAATACAGGTGTTAAGTCTCCACTCAACAGCGCGTCATTATCAAAGGCTTCACCCGCTTCTTCAACCAACATTAATTCTTCAATCGCTTGTTCAAAAGCACTATCATTTGTAATTGCATGATCTTCTTCCAACTCAAAATCATCATTCAAATGTAATATATTTTCTTCATCTCTAAATGGTTCAATTGTTTTAGACTTTCTATCAATGATGCCAAAGAAACTTTGTCCCATACCAATTGGCCAATTCATAGGGTATGTTTCAATATTTAATGTCTCTTCGATTTCATCTAATAATTCAAATGGTTCTTTACCTACTCGGTCTAATTTATTAATGAATGTAAAGATTGGAATACCACGCATTTTACAAACTTTAAATAACTTCAATGTTTGTGGTTCAATACCTTTTGCACAGTCAATGACCATGACAGCACTGTCAACTGCCATTAATGTTCTATACGTATCTTCTGAAAAGTCTTCATGCCCTGGTGTATCTAAGATATTGATTTTATAATCATCGTAATCAAATTGCATTACTGAACTTGTTACAGAAATACCACGCTCTTGTTCAACTTTCATCCAGTCACTTGTCGCAAATTTACCAGTCTTCTTCCCTTTAACTGTACCCGCTTCACGAATGGCACCACTGAAGTACAATAGTTTTTCAGTTAACGTTGTTTTCCCTGCATCGGGATGTGAAATAATCGCAAAAGTCTTTCTAGACTCAACTTCTTGCTTTAAGTTCATTAGTCTTTCTCCTTTTTATATGTTTCTATCCAATCTGTTAGTTGTGATGCAATCGATTCTGCCTCTTCCTCTTCTTTAAAAACAAACAATTGCATGAGTATTGCTTCAAAACAAGTTTCTTCATCTAATGTCATTGCCATCTGATATGACCAAAACCAATCTGGTATAGCAATGATTATCTGGTCATTTAATGCTTCGAATAAATAAACATCAATAGTTTTACCTTCATCAATAAGTCTTTTATTGACCAACAGGGCCACCACCGAACTTTTTGTAAGCTGCTTCAAGGCCAATTAAATCATCTCGATGTGGAACCTTAATATGCCCTGGCATGATTTGATATGGTTCTCTTCCTTTTGATGCTAAAACGACAGTATCCCCAGGCTCAGCTATGTCAATTGCATGTTTTATCCCTTCTGCACGATCATCAAATTCAATATAGTTTTGATGTGTTGCACCTTTGGCTAATTCTGCTGTTAACATTTTCGGGTCATCATTTGCCGGATTATCCGGTGTGAAAATGACATAATCTGCACGACAGGCAACTCGCCCCATTTCAGGCGTTTTAGTTAAATCACGTTCGCCTGCCATACCAACTAAAAATATCAACTTTTGCTTTACAAAAGGCTGTACTGCATCGATTAATTTGTTCATACCATCAGCTGTATGTGCATAATCGATAATTAAATCAATAGGTAACGAAGGATCTAAAACTTCTAATCGTCCTTCAACAGGTTCTAAATTTTCAACTGCTTTAATAATCGTTTCTAAAGATGTACCTTTACTCCACACCGCAATCATTGCCGCCATAATATTAGAAATATTAAACTTACCAACATAAGGCGATTTTACTGGGTAAGTTCCAAAAGGCGTTACAAAATCAAAGCTGACACCTTGTAAAGATTCTTGAATATTTTTAGCCATAAATTGGGCTTCCTCATCAATTCCATAACTAAATACTTCATAAGGCGTCACTGTTCTTAAATACTCAGAAAATGAATCGTCATTGTTTAACACGACATACTTTTCTTTCGACAAATCTTCACCTAATTGACTAAACAATAAAGACTTCGCGTGTCCGTACGCTTCCATTGTGCCATGAAAATCTAAATGGTCTTGTGTTAAATTTGAAAATATTGCAACGTCAAATTCAACGCCTCGCAGTCGTCCTAATACTAAGCCATGGCTTGATACTTCTAATGTCATGGATTCAGCGCCTGCATCAACTGCTTCTTTAATTTTCTTAGTTAATGAAACTGTTTCTGGTGTCGTATTTGCACCTTTTGTCTTTGTTTCATTAATTTGGAAACCATTAGTTCCTAAATATGCACTATTTTTTTGTAACTTTCTTTGAATTAAATGAATCATCGTCGCAATAGAAGTTTTACCATTTGTACCCGTTACACCAAATGTCACTAACTGATGACTCGGATAATCAAATAATGTGTGTGCTAGAATACTAGCTACTCTTAATGTGTCCGGCACAACCACTTGTGTTACGTTAGCTGGTAATGATTGTTCTTTATTGACCACTACCAACTTACACCCTTGATCAGCTACACTTTGACAGAACTTATGACTGTCTACAGTATATCCAACTGAAGCGACAAAAATACTACCTTCTCTCGCTGTACGTGAATCAGTAGTGATATCATCTATTTGTTGTTCTAAAGAACCCAATACACGCTTTACTTTTACTTTCTTAAACAACGTACTTGCATCCAAACTGAACCGCTCCTTTTTCTACAATATGTTTATTATACACGTTTTGTTGATGTTAATAAATTTATAATTTCACTGATATATCCTACTAATCAGCATTTTCTAATTTCTACTATTAAAAATAAAACTTAAGGTATTATGAATTAGTTTCACAATTATGGCTCATCTTAAATTATTAAAACCATCTTGTAACATGGTATAATATCATAATTGTTTCCAAAAATATGCTATAATTGTATACTGGATAATTTTAAATATACAAATAAAACATAGAACAATAAATTGCTTTATAAAATAACGTTTTATTTTGTATCAATTCAACTATTGATTAAAATTGCTATAAATGTAACGACTTTGCGTCTTTATTTCTTTTATAATGCCGTAAAATAAGTTACACTTAAATAAAATTTTCAAACTAACGGAGGGTGGCTATTAATGGTTACTCAAAATAAAAAGATATTGATTATTACTGGCTCATTCGGTAACGGTCATATGCAAGTTACACAGAGTATCGTTAATCAACTTAATGATATGAATCTAGACCATTTAAGCGTCATTGAGCACGATTTATTTATGGAAGCTCATCCAATTTTGACTTCTATTTGTAAAAAATGGTATATCAATAGCTTTAAATATTTTAGAAATATGTACAAAGGGTTTTATTACAGCCGCCCAGATAAACTAGACAAATGTTTCTACAAATACTATGGACTTAATAAATTAATTAATTTATTGATAAAAGAAAAGCCAGATTTAATATTATTAACGTTTCCTACACCAGTTATGTCGGTACTAACTGAGCAATTTAACATTAATATTCCAGTTGCTACAGTGATGACAGACTATCGCTTACATAAAAACTGGATTACGCCGTATTCAACAAGATATTATGTGGCAACAAAAGAAACGAAACAAGACTTCATAGACGTAGGTATTGATCCTTCAACAGTTAAAGTGACAGGTATTCCTATTGATAACAAATTTGAAACACCTATTAATCAAAAGCAGTGGTTAATAGACAACAACTTAGATCCAGATAAGCAAACTATTTTAATGTCAGCTGGTGCATTTGGTGTATCTAAAGGTTTTGACACGATGATCACTGATATATTAGCGAAAAGTGCAAATGCACAAGTAGTTATGATTTGTGGTAAGAGCAAAGAGCTAAAGCGTTCTTTAACAGCTAAGTTTAAATCTAACGAGAATGTATTGATTCTAGGTTATACCAAACACATGAATGAATGGATGGCATCAAGTCAACTTATGATTACGAAACCTGGTGGTATCACAATAACTGAAGGTTTCGCCCGTTGTATTCCAATGATTTTCCTAAATCCTGCACCTGGTCAAGAGCTTGAAAATGCCCTTTACTTTGAAGAAAAAGGTTTTGGTAAAATCGCTGATACTCCAGAAGAAGCAATAAAAATTGTAGCTAGTTTAACGAATGGTAATGAGCAATTAACTAACATGATTAGTACAATGGAACAAGATAAAATTAAGTATGCTACACAGACAATATGTAGGGACTTACTTGATTTAATCGGTCATTCATCACAACCACAAGAGATTTATGGAAAGGTTCCTTTATATGCAAGATTCTTCGTTAAATAATTACGCTAATCATAAAAATTTCATTTTAATGCTTATTATCTTATTTTTAATGGAATTTGCGAGAGGCATGTATATCCTAAGCTATATTAATTTCTTGCCAACAGTTACATCCATTGCTGTAGCAATAACGTCTCTAGCATTTTCAATACATTTTATTGCTGATGCATCTACAAACTTTGTTATAGGCTTTTTACTGAAAAAATTCGGCACAAAAATCGTTTTAACGACTGGATTTATTTTAGCATTTACAAGTTTATTTTTAGTTATTTGGTTTCCAGCATCACCTTTTATAATCATATTTAGTGCTATGATGCTCGGTATTGCAGTTAGTCCTATTTGGGTCATTATGTTATCCAGTGTTGAAGAAGATAAACGTGGCAAACAAATGGGCTATGTTTATTTTTCATGGTTGTTAGGCCTATTGATAGGTATGGTTTTTATGAATCTACTTATCAAAGTGCACCCAACACGCTTTGCCTTCATGATGTCTTTAGTCGTTTTAATTGCATGGATATTATATTATTTTGTCGATGTAAAGTTAACAAATTATAATACTCGTCCAGTTAAAGCTCAATTGAGACAAATTGTTGATGTGACAAAGCGCCATTTATTGTTGTTCCCTGGTATTCTTTTACAAGGTGCCGCAATTGCTGCCCTAGTTCCTATATTACCAACATATGCTACTAAGGTTATTAACGTAAGCACAATTGAATATACTGTTGCAATCATTATTGGTGGTATCGGCTGTGCAGTTTCGATGCTATTTTTATCGAAACTAATAGATAACCGCAGCAGAAACTTTATGTATGGTGTTATTCTAAGCGGATTTATTTTATACATGATATTAATTTTCACTCTATCTATGATTGTTAATATTCACATCGTGTGGATTATCGCTTTAGCTATCGGTCTAATGTATGGCATCTTATTACCAGCATGGAATACCTTTATGGCACGATTTATCAAATCAGATGAACAAGAAGAAACCTGGGGTGTTTTTAATAGTATCCAAGGATTCGGCTCAATGATCGGGCCATTATTTGGCGGATTAATTACACAATTTACCAACAATTTAAACAATACATTTTATTTCTCGGCATTAATCTTTTTAGTCTTAGCTGTATTTTATGGAAGCTACTTTATAGCAAATAGAGAAAAAGCTAAGTAAGTTTAAAACGTATTTTAAAATAAAGAAAATGGTCATTTTTATTACATTCAATAAAAATGACCATTTTCTTATTAATTCAAACATACTACGATTAACAATACTATTATGTTACTTAAGCTAATTTAAACGTTTCAATAACTTTCCATTTATCTTCGTCATCGTCAAAACGTAACAAAGTTAATTCATCGATAATTTCTTTATGGTCTACCCCAGCTAATGCTACTTGACCAAAAATATCTTCGAATTCTTGGCTAGATAGCCCTTGTGCTATTGTAAAGTGTGGCACAAAAACATGTTCAGCTTCTCCATAGAAATCTTCTCCATTAAAGCGATTAAACAATTCTTCTAAGTCGTCCGTCTTCGCAACTTTAAAGTAAATCACATTGTTCGTTGGTTTGAAGCTAGAAGCTTTTGTAGCATGAACTTCTACTGCTGGTATACCATTAATACGAGCTCTAACCTGTTCAATGACAGAATCTAAATCACCATCTTCAATTTCAAATGGCGCTTTAATTGTCACATGTGGTTTAATTCGTGAATACTGTTTATCATATCTTTTACGGTAAGAATCCACCGCTTCTTGAAATGACTTTGATGGAATTAATGCTAATCCTAAAATCATCTGAATTCCTCCTTTGTTTAACCTATTGCTATTATATCAAATTTCTTTGAAAACCGTTACATTAAAAATAATTCATTATACATCTTTTGCAATTTCGACAAATTTAAATTAAATTAAACAGTAAAATCTTTTATAAATTATATTATAGACCAGACTATATGAAGACAATTCATACTAAATCTACTAATGTAAATTATTCATAAAGTTTATCATCTGTGTTTTTACTTAAAAAATACAATAATATATCTGACAGCAATGGTTTCCAATCTTTCCATTGGTGACCACCTTCAAATTCATCGTAATAATAAGTTATATTATATTTCTTAATTTGTTCAGCTAATTCTCTATTCGGTGTTAAGAAATCGGCACGCTTACCATTTGTTGGTAAAGTGAAATCTTTTTCATCCAGACCAATGACATGCCAAATTGTCAATTGTTCTTTATTAGCACATTGATTTAGCTTATCTAATACTTTTTCATCTGAATGTGGACTTAACATTGCTACACGACTAAAAATCGTTGGATAGGTCAACGCCGTTAATAAGGCAATACTACCCGCTAAACTATCCCCTACTAATAACCTTGCATTACCTACTTTCAGTGTAGAAAACGTCGAGTCAATAAATGGCAATATTTCTTTACCGACTGATTGAATAGTTAAATGAGAACGACTTCCTTGTGGATGAAATTCCTCTCTACGCTTATCAACGTCTTCATAATGGAATCCGACAATAATCGCATCATCAATACGCGCTTCTTTGATTAACGATTCATATGTACGTTGTATTCTCCCGAAACGTAAAAAATCTAATCCGTCAAAGCAAAGAATGACATTATATTTAACAAGTTGATTATAAGATTCTGGCAAATAAATACTTAGTGTGACATCTCTATTTAAAATATCACTATATAAAACATGTTTATTAATCTTTCCAGCTTTAAATTCCAACATAAAAAAGTGCCCCCTAGTAATTGTATTATTATTGTACCAAGAGACACTATATTTTAAAATTCAAATTTCTGAGCACCTAAAATTCTCAATACTTTTTCTTTTTAATCAAATGATCACTACATATACCATAACTAAAAGTTGACTACTTTTTGGCACGTGCTTGTTTTAAACGTTCTGGATATGTCTTCAACCAAAAGACAGCATTAGGTAATTTATTCGGATCAGGTTGATAAACTGCATTATAACCGCTGCCTAAACGTTTCTTTTGAATTTCATAATCTTTTAAAGCATTTACGGCAGGCTTATGTAAAATCCAAATCGCAATGATATTTAACCAAGCCATTAGACCTACACCTAAATCACCGAATGCCCATGCTACATCAGCTGTTTTAACTGCACCGTAAAATGTAGCGAACAAAATAATCACACGAGCAATATTAATAAATACCGATGAAACTTGATTATTTTGATTACGCGTTAAATAAGCAACATTTGTTTCTGTAATATAGTAGTACGACAAAATTGTAGTAAATGCAAAGAAGAATAAAGCAAATGCAATAAAGTACGAACCTACGCCAGAGAAAGTAGGATCAAATTGATAACCACTGCCATGGAACGCTTTATCAATGCCGGCTTGTGCATACATCGCAGTACCTGAATAATCTTTGCCTGTTGCATTTTCAACATAAATCCCACCGTCTTTAATTAAATGCGGTGTGCCATTCGCATTAACCGTACCATCAGTCACATTATATGTACCAGAAATAAGTATAATCAGAGCAGTTGCAGTACATACAAATAATGTATCAATATAAACTGAAAATGCTTGTACTAGACCTTGTTTACTTGGATGTGATACTTCTGCTGCCGCTGCTGCGTGTGGACCTGTACCTTGACCAGCCTCATTTGAGTATAATCCACGTTTAACACCAATCTCTATCATTGCGCCAACGATACCACCAAAAGCAGATTGTAATCCAAATGCTGATTTGAAAATTAATGCAAATAACGCTGGCACTTCTTGTATATTGATACAAATGATAATGACAGCCATTAGTATGTAAATAATTGCCATAAATGGTACAACGGCTGTTGCAACATTGGCAATACTACGTACACCACCAAAAATAATTAATCCCAAAATAACTACAACAATACCACCCATTAACCATTGTGGAACATGAATCGCATTATGCATAGAACTTGCTATAGCATTAGATTGCACACCAGGAAGCAATAGACCTACTGAGATAATCGTAACAATAGCAAAGATAATTCCGTAAATTTTACCAAATTTACCACCAATACCATATTCTATATAATACGCTGGTCCACCACGGTATTCATTATTTTCAACTCTCTTGAATATTTGACCAAGTGTAGATTCAATAAAAGCACTACTTGCACCTAAAAACGCAGTAATCCACATCCAAAATACTGCACCAGGTCCTCCTATAAATATTGCAGTAGATACACCGACAATATTACCTGTACCAACCCTGCCTGCTAAAGACATGGCTATCGCTTGAAAACTTGAAATACCATTAGGAGACTTCTCTCCTTGAAACATTAATCGAATCATTTCTTTAAAATGTCTAACTTGAAAAAATCGCATACGCAATGTAAATAGCACACCAGTAATTAGCAAACCATAAACTAATGGCTTACTCCAAACAACCTCATTTAAAAAGGTTACTAATTTTTCAATCATAAGATTCCCCCTATTGTTTAAACATAAAAATATTATACGATTAAGCACGAGACACTTCAATATATTTTTCAGAATATTCTTATAAATAATAATATGATCATTTCATTATTTAATCACGTTTAATATTAAAATAAGTTATTCATATAAATTGGTAATGTTTGATCCATTTGCAGACTTACGAGTCATTGAAAAGTCTCACAAACAATTGAAAGTAAATATCTTAAAATAGAAAGTGAATGGTTAATTTAAGTATATTTAAAAAATATTAACCTTTTTAAGCACTGCTATTTAGGATATACTAAATAATAACTAAGTTTAGAAAAATAGGAGGAACATCGTTTATGTTAAACAAGGTTTGGTTCCGAACTGGCATCGCTCTGATTATGCTGTTCATTCTCATCAAACTATTTATGGAAGTGCACGAAGTATTTACTCCAATAGCTACAATCATCGGTTCTGTATTTCTTCCATTTTTAATTAGTGGTTTTTTATTTTATATCTGTCTACCTTTTCAAAACTTACTTGAAAAAGTCGGTTTTCCAAGATGGGCTAGTATAACAACAATCATGTTAGCTTTGTTTGCTATTATCGGCTTAATTGTTGCGTTTGTTGCACCTATCATCATTTCAAATATCAACAATTTAATTAGTCAAACACCTGCCCTACAAAAAGAAGCAGAGCAAATTATTAAATTCGCACTAGCTCAAATGGATAAATTACCTGAAGATGTAACAAGTAGAATTACAAATATGGTCAAATCAATGGGTGATGGCGTTACTAATATTTTATCTAATTCATTGCAGTACATTACATCATTAATTTCAACCATCTTCTTATTGATTATGGTTCCATTCTTCTTAATTTATATGTTAAAAGACCATGAAAAATTTATCCCAGCTGTTGCTAAATTTTTCAAAGGTGAACGTAAAGTATTTTTCGTAGATTTATTAACTGATTTAAACTTTACATTAAAATCTTACATTCAAGGTCAAGTAACTGTCAGTGTTATTTTAGGTATATTCTTATATATCGGTTATTCAATTATTGACTTACCATATATTCCTTTATTAGTACTATTTGCTGGTGTCGCAAACTTAATTCCTTTCTTAGGTTCATGGTTATCATTTGCACCTGCAGCAATACTCGGTATTATAGATAGTCCTACTACATTTATATGGGTTTGTATCATTACATTAATTGCACACCAACTTGAAGGTAATATCATTACACCAAATGTAATGGGTAAATCTTTAAGTATCCATCCTTTAACAATTATCGTTGTTATTTTAGCAGCAGGAGATTTAGGTGGCTTTACATTAGTTCTGATTGCAGTGCCATTATATGCTGTACTTAAAACGGTTGTTAGTAATATTTTCAAATACCGCCAACGCATTATTGATAAAGCAAACAGTAATGTTAAGGACTAATTCTGTGGATGTCTTTTAATAATATAAGATACTATCGCCTCAAAAGTTGAAACTACAGCTTTTGAGGCGATTTTTTTGTGCATAAAAAATCAGTCAGATGAAATATCAAATAATTTTCCATCAGTCCGATTATTATAAAAGCAAAAAAAGCTTTGCTCACATATATAATAACGTGAACAAAGCTGTTGAATGATATTATTTAATTGCGTGGAATCCGCTATCTACATGAATATTTTCACCTGTAACGCCACTTGATAAGTCACTTAATAAGTAAGCCGCAGTTTTACCTACTTCTACTTGATCAACATTACGTTTTAAAGGTGCACGCTCTTCGATTTCTTTAAGAATTGTATTGAAACCACCCACACCTTTTGCACTTAATGTACGGATTGGACCAGCTGAAATTGCATTAACGCGAATATTATCTGGACCTAAGTCTAATGCTAAATATTTAACATTTGCTTCTAAGCTCGCTTTAGCAACACCCATCACATTGTAGTTTTGAACTGCGAATTCGCCACCTAAATATGTTGTTGCAACAATGCTACCACCTTCTGGCATTAATTTTTTAGCTTCATGAGCAACGATAGTTAGTGAGTAAGAACTAATGTCTTGAGCTAACAAGAAACCTTCACGTGAAGTTTCAGAAAAACGTCCGCGTAAGTCTTCCATATTAGCAAATGCGATTGAATGATATACACCATCGATATTGCCAACATCTTTACCAATTTGCTCAAAACCATTAATAACCTCTTCATCGCTTTGAACATCAATTTGATATAAGTGCGCTTCTGGTTGATTTAATTGTTCTAATAATTTTTCAAGCTCTTTACGGCTACGTTCTTTACGGTAAGTAAATACTAATTTAGCACCTAATTGATCTAAAACTTTAGCGACACCAAAAGCAATACTACGCTTATTAGCGATTCCCATGATGACATATGTTTTGTTTTCAAGATTTAACATGTAAGATAACTCCTTATAATAATTAATTTAACGGATAGAATATCTAATCCCAGTTTTAACTAACTTTTTATTCGTCAATACATTTTAACACTATTATGACTTTTTAATAAAGTTATTTAAACGTATTACAACGATAAATGTTTGATTTAGTCCTTTCTGTATCAAACTTGATTTACGTAAAAAGCATTTATTTATCAAAATCATATACATACAAGCATTTTAAAATCATTAATTTTACGTCGTACTAAAATAAGCCTGCATTTTAATATCATTATTGTTAAAAATAAAATTCTAACTCTTGCTTCAATTCATCAACGTATTCTTTAGCACCGGTAACAATTAAGCGATCACCATATCGCAATTGTGTATCTCCATGCGGAACAATCGACTCATTATTACGGATAATACGCACGAAGATGATGTCTCCTCCGAATGGGAAATTACGTAATTGAATATTTTCATATTTATAATTTAACATTTGGATTTCATATAGTGACGTTTCAACATTACTTAATAAATTCAACATGTTAGGTGTTTCAATTAAACCTTTTAATAAGATTTTATTACTTAAGTAGCTACTGAAAATTTCAATACCTGAATCAACTAACTCTGTATCGTCCGTTGTGCTTTCAAGTCTGCAAATGACACGCTCAACTTGATGTGCTTTGGCTAATTTAGCAACTTTTCGGTTAATATCATCGTCATTCGTGGCACAAACAACTATGTCTCGGTCAAACAGACCTAGTCGTTCTAAAACATCTTGTTCATAATCAGCAATTTCTATCATAGTGATATCATCCGACAATTGACGACGATCACTCAAGTCTTTGCGATAATATAATGTCACGTCATATAACTGAGATGTTAAATTTTGCGCTATAGGAATCGTTAATTGATTTTTGCCAATTAAACTAACTTCAATTTTACGGTTAAACTCATCTGGAACTGGAAACAGTTTTTTGAAAATAATCGGAACGAATACACATGTAATGACTGCGCTTAAAATTAATATACCTGACGTTTCAGCTGAAATAGCATTTAATCTTTCTGAAATTTTGGCTGCAGCTATCACGAGCGATAATGTTGATGTTAATAAAAATGCTGATGCAATCGTTGTTTTCATATCAAACCAACGTCGAATAAACATGACTGGAATTAATTTTGAAATGATAAATGCAACGATTAAAATCGGTATGATAATTAGTAATTTCGGTTCTTTAATTAATGAAGGTATGTTTAAATCTACACCAACCATTATGAAGAAAATAGGAATAAAGAACCCGTAACCAAATGAGTCTAACTTTTCAACCATTTCTTCATCTGGATTTAATAATGAAACAACGACACCGGCTAAGAATGCACCTAATATATTTTCTGCGCCAACTCCCTCTGCTAGGGCTACTAATAATATTATTAATGCAAACACCGCACGAATACCGATTTGCGTCGTACCATCCATCAATTTTTGTAAAAATGACATTCTTTTAAATTGAACACCTAAAATATACGAAATTGCTGTGAAAACAACTAATATACCTATTAACCATATTGTACTGCCGCCTTGACCATTGATTGCACCATAGACCGTTAATAAAATCATAGTTACTAAGTCCGCAAGTACTGCTACTAATAGGATAAATTGCCCTATAGTTGTTCTCATAATATTCATTTCTTTTAAGGTTGGAACAACTACGCCTAAGGAAATAGTTGAAATGATAATCACCATTAATAACACATCATCCACTAATCCAAGCCATTTAAATACATACGCTAAAAGAATCGAAATAATCATAATAAATGCAAATACAGTTAACGCTAGATTAAGATGCCCTGGAATTGAGGATTCATCATCATTTTGTCCTTGACGTGCGCGTTTATCTTTTTTAAAAGCTTTAAAATCAATTTCTAAACCACTTAAAAACATTAAAAAGATAAAGCCTAACGTTGATAAAATATTTAGAATTGAATCCCTTTCTACTATATTTAGAAATGAATTTCCAATCACAATCCCCATCAAAATTTCTGCAACAACAACTGGCAAGAAATTAATATTTAATCGATTGACAATTATTGGAGTTAAAAACGCTGCTAAAACAACAATAACTAAAGATAAAAACTCCATAACTCCTCCTTAAATTAAGTAAGCCATAAATGATGTAGCTAAACCAAAATAAATCAACATACTAATAATATCATTAATTGTTGTAATAAATGGTCCGCTAGCCACTGCTGGATCGATATTCAACTTATTCATCAATAATGGAATCATCGAACCTACAAACGTCCCCACTGTCATCGCACAAGTTAAACTTCCTGCAACGATTAATGCTAAAAGTGGCTGATGATATATTGCAACAATAATTGTAAATAATATTGTTGAACATACAACACCCGATAATACACCACTTCCCGCTTCTCTTAATGCAATTCTAAATTTACTTTGCTCATTAATTTCCCCTGTCGTAATGTTACGAACTGAAACGGCTAAAGACTGTGTACCTGAATTTCCTGACATACCACTAATAATAGGAATAAACGCTGCGAGTAGCGCTACATTTTCTAATGTTTTTTCGAATCTCCCTAAAATTGTCGCAGTAATCATTCCTAAAAATGTTAAAATAATCAACCATGGTAAACGTTTTAATGCTGTTTTGATGATTGAATCATTAGTCGAATCAATATCTGAAACCCCGGCTAAACGAGAGTAGTCTTCACTAGCCTCTTCATCCATAACGTCTAAAATATCATCAATCGTGATGATACCAAGCAAATGTTCTTGGTAATCTATAACAGGTACAGCCATGAAATCATAGTCTCTCATAACTTGAGCAACATCTTCTTGGTCGTCTGCTACATTCACACTAATGACACGTTCATTCATAATATCTTCAATATAAGCATCATTTTCAGCTACAATTAAATCTCTTAGCGATAAAACACCTACTAATTTACCAACATCATCAACGACAAAAATCACATAGATTGTTTCTGCGTCTGGCGCTTGCGCTTTGACCAATAATAACGCTTCTTTAACAGGCGTATGCGCTTTAAGTGATAAATACTCCGTCGTCATAATACCGCCGGCCGTATCCTCATCATAGTGAAGTAGCGCTTTGATTTCATTCGCGTCATCTTTATTCATCAATGTTAAAAGACTAGCAACTTTTGGTTTAGTCAACTCATTTAAAATATCTACTGCATTATCATATGACATTTCTTCTAATATGTGACTAGCGTATGTCGCATTCATCTTATCAAATAGCAACTCATATTCATCGTCATCAATATCTAATTGATCAAAGAAATTTGCAACCTCTTCAGGTGATAAATATTGAAAAATCTTTTGTCTATTTTCATCGGTAGTATCTTCAAAATACTCACTTTGTTCATATGTGTGTAATGCTAGAAATTCATCTCTAAATTGATCAATATCATCATTTTCTAAGTATTGATCTAATAATGTCTCATCATATAATTCCTCTTGAACACGCTCTTTTTCATCTGTGTTCATTGACATACTTACACCCCCTGTGTGAATTAGAGTTGATTGAATAATTTAAGTAATTGCTTATAATCAATTGTAATATAAATATTGTTCTTATTGATTGGATGAACAAAATATATTTGCGTACATTGCAGTACTTGACCATGAATTTTATCATGAAAACCATCATACAAAGAATCTCCCACAATTGGATGCCCAATATGTTGAAAATGTACACGAATTTGATGTGTACGTCCCGTATGCAAATGAACTTTACACAAACTATATTTATCATTTTGATTTATTACTTCATAAGATGTTTTAGCGTATTTACCATCCGAGGCAACTTCCCTAGTTATAATACTATCCTTTGACCGTCTAATATTAGCTTCAATAATACCAGATGTATGAGTTTTACCATATACAAGGCAAGTATATATTTTTTTCAAGTTTCCTTTAGAAAATAAATGATGGATATGTCCATATTTAGCAAATATCACAATACCAGTTGTATTACGATCTAGACGCGTAACAATATGTGGGTTAATATTTTCACCATGTTCCTGACAATGATATAGTACCTGTTCGATTAAACTTTCATGAGGATGTTCTCTCGAAGGCGTACAATTTTGATTGTTTGGTTTAGTAACTATGATGATAAAAGCATCTTCATACAATACTTCTAGCTTACGAGCATAAGGTATTAAATTAACACTCGGTATTTCTCGCGGTAAATGAATTTCTAATATATCATTTGGCATTAATTGCTTACGCACTGTGACTGGTTCATCATTAACAATTAAAGCGCCATTATTTTTAATGGCGCTCACTGTCTTCTTAGAAAAATCATGTCGTGCTAAAAAAGTTTTAACAGTTTCTTGGTGTGATATATGATACTTAAATTTCATCGTTCTTCATCACTTGATATGAAAGAATCGTGTACACGTTTCCAGAATGGGAATGGTCTAAAACGTGCAAACCTCACTTTTTCATTTGCTACACGGTATTGTATTGAATTAACATTTTTATGTTTGATACTAACATGATCTATCGTCATTCTAATGGTATCATGATTAACTGGTGATATTAAACATGTATGATGCTTTGGTAATACAAGTGGTGATCCTACCGTTCTAAACACACGATTATTTATTGAGGCAATTTCTGTAATTTGCATTGCTTCAAGTGAAGGGTGTATCAGTGCGCCACCTAGCGCTTTGTTATAAGCCGTTGAACCCGAAGGTGTTGATACACATAATCCATCGCCTCTAAATCGCTCAAAGTGTTTCCCTCTTAAGTTAACATCCACAACAAGTGTTGAGCCATTTTCAGTTTTCATCGTTGCTTCATTTAATGCTAAATACCTTGTTTCATAGCCGTTGTCGTTGTATCTCATAATAATTTCAAGCAATGGATATTCAATGACCTGAAACTCTGAATTATTAATTTCGATGATTAATTTTTCAACTTCATGAGGTAACCAATCCGCATAAAATCCTAAATGACCTGTATGAACTCCAACAAATGCCACTTTTGATAACATGTGGCTATACTGATGGAATGCTTGTAGTAATGTACCATCACCACCAACTGAAATAACAATTTCAGGATTTTCACTATCCTCAATCATGCGAAAATCTTTCATATAGTTCATCATTTTATGCTTTAAGGCATTAGACTTGGAGTCACCTTTAGTTAAAATTGTATAACGCATGATTTATAACACCTCGTTAATCATTTTCATGTTTTTTAGAACGTTTTTGCGTGTAATATTTTTGAGCTTCCTGAATTTCATCTTTAATTTCAGACATCTCTTCATCAAGTAAATACGCTGCTTCTGCCGCTCTTTCCAAACGATGTTGAATTTCATCCGGATAAGCACCATCATATTTATATCGTAAAGTATGTTCAATCGTTGCCCAGAAATTCATTGCTAATGTACGAATCTGAATCTCAGCCAATATAAATTTTTGGCCTTGTAATGTTTCGATTGGATATTCAATAATGACATGATACGAGCGGTAACCACTTTCTTTAGTGTTACGAATATAATCTCGTTCTTCAATTACTTTAAAATCTTTTCTTTGTCTTAAAATATTGACGACAACATCAATATCTTCAACAAATTGGCACATCATTCTTAAACCAGCGATATCGTACATTTCTTCTCTTAACCTATCAAATGGTATTTGTCGTTTGTTTGCCTTATCTATAATACTAGCGATTGGTTTAACACGACCAGTAACAAATTCTATTGGCGACGCTTGTTCACCAACTTCATATTGTTTGCGCATGCCTTTAAGTTTCACTTTCAACTCATCAACCGCTTGCTTATAAGGTGTTAAGAACTGATCCCATTGATTCATAGTGCTTCACCCCGCTTTATTCAATGTCGAATGTTTCTTCAACGGTTGCAACAAATTCCTTACCATAATTATTATTTCCTTTTATGTTGTCTAAAATATAAGTAAGTTCTTGGTGGAATTCAGTCAATTCTAGTTCATCATTGATAATAATTTTTTTAGTCATGTTTTCATGCAACATCGTCCATGTTTCTTGTACGAAAATGAGATAAGCATACGCTTTACCATCATCTAATGTATACGCAAAGGCATAATTATCACTATCAACGAGCATTTGTCCTACTTCAGATAATCCTTTAATAGAATCTTCTGTATAACAATAAAGTGTGTCATCTTTAATTTTAATTTCATTAATATATAAACGCATGCTTAATCCTCCTCTTATTCCATAACATTTTAACACAATTCAATAATACAAAACACTTACGAACACTATTTTTAATGGTCAAATTAACATTGATAATAGATAAAGGAAATTACTTTTAAAATTCAACTTTGTCATTCATAATATAGTTAAGATAAATTGAATTTGATACGAGGTGTATACATATCATGGCAACAAATCATGAAATAGAATTTAAACAAATGATAACTGCATCAATCTATAATAAATTGCAAGAGAAATATTTTAAAGACAGTGTGCTGTTTAAGCAAGTCAATTACTATATTGATACACCCGATTTCAAATTAAAGGAACATCGCTCTGCACTACGCATAAGAGTTAAAGACAATCAATATGAAATGACTTTAAAGACACCAGCAAAGGTTGGTCTAATAGAATACAACTATATCGTCGACATTAAACCAGAGATGAACTTGATTATTTCAAACGACAATCTTCCAGATGACATTCGTCAAATTATAGTTGAACAGTTTGGTGTAAAGGATACAACTTTATCAATACTTGGCGCATTAACGACATATCGCCAAGAAACTAAATATAAAGGTGATTTACTTGTTTTAGATAAAAGTGAGTATTTCGATA
Source organism: Staphylococcus sp. EG-SA-10 (assembly GCF_017151945.1). Lineage (NCBI taxonomy): Bacteria > Bacillati > Bacillota > Bacilli > Caryophanales > Staphylococcaceae > Staphylococcus > Staphylococcus sp. EG-SA-10. Next base: position 6,576 of record NZ_JACVZJ010000010.1, on the reverse strand, counting down.
CTACGGATTATGAGTTAGAGTTCGAAGTTAAAGACTATAATCAAGGTTCACAAAAGTTCCAATCTTTATTAAACGAACTAAACCTCGAACATCATCAACCTTTAAATAAAGTTCAACGTTTTTTTAAGAAAAAAGAAACACTTTCAAACAATATAAATTAAATTGGCAAATATGCATATTTCTTTCAAATGTTTAAAATCATGTTATATTAGTTATATATTAACTTAAGTTCGTAACAGTAAATTTTTGAAAATGGGTGATTAAATGACAACAACACCATATGACATCATTGGTAAAGAAGCGTTATACGATATGATTGATTATTTTTACACCCTTGTAGAAAAAGATGAACGACTTAATCACCTGTTTCCAGGGGATTTTGCAGAAACAAGTCGTAAACAAAAACAATTTTTAACACAGTTTTTGGGCGGTCCAAACATTTATACCGAAGAACACGGACATCCTATGCTAAGAAAAAGACATATGGCGTTTACAATCACTGAATTTGAAAGAGATGCATGGTTAGAAAATATGCAGACAGCAATTAATCGCGCTGCGTTTCCACAAGGTGTTGGAGATTATTTATTTGAGCGCTTAAGATTAACTGCTAATCATATGGTGAATTCCTAAAATTAATTGTAGGTGAATAAACATGGCTGGAGAATTACGAATAATGGAAAATAAGAGTCGTGAAGATATTAATCTATCACCTGTAAGTAAAATCGAAATTTATTCATTTTTCGATCCATTTAGCTCCGATTGCTTCAAATTATCAGCAATCTTATCCAAATTAAGAATTGAATATAATCAATATATACGTATCAGACATATATTAAATCCTTCGTTAAAAGTATTAACGAAATGCCAAGCTCAAAGTACATCCAACTTTGATAACATCGCCCTAGCTTATAAAGCAGCTGAGTTACAAGGTCGTGTACGTGCCGAACGATTTATACATTTAATGCAAAATGAAATCATACCTAAAAGAGATATTATTACAGAATCAATGATTTGTGACTGTATTCAAAATGCTGGTATTGATTTAGAAGTATTTAAAGACGACTTACAAAAAAGTAAACTAACTGAAAGCTTGAAAATTGATTTGCATATTGCAAGAGAAATGGAAATCGAAAAAGCCCCTTCTCTCGTTTTCTTTAGCGAAGATGTTCATGAAGAAGGTTTAAAAGTCGAAGGATTATACCCATATCACATCTATACTTATATAATTAATGAATTGATGGGTAAACCTATCGAAAAGAATCTTCCTCCTAAACTAGAAACTTATATACAGCAACAACAACTTGTAACGATGGAAGAATTACTTACTATTTATGAATGGCCAGAAAAACTTTTAAACAAGGAGTTAAAGAAGTTAGCTATTCAACAAAAAATTGAAAAACTTAAATATCCAGATGGCGATTTCTGGAAATCTAAAATGCCTAAAATCAAATCAAAATAAATAACTTAAAGACCTCGTACACCATAAATGTAACGAGGTCTTTTTATTGACACTTAATTTTGCAACATTAAATTATTAGAACGTAATGTTACGCATCGATCTAAAAATATTAGTGATGTTTTTCGAATTTAAGCGGTTCGAAAATTATACAAATTATGAATTTGGTACATAATAGACATATATTAATCATTAATGTATAAAAAGTGTATATTTAATACATTTTTATATAACTTCACTTCCCTCTTATTAAAAAAGAACATAAAAAAAACGTCGTGTCTGAATACACGACGCTAAACAAAGGGGATGGGAGAAATTTTTCACTTCAAACAAAGGGGTATGTTTGTTATGTGATTAATTTCATGTTCATAATATAACACGCTATCTCTCCCATTTCAACCTTTTAATAGTACTTAATTTAAATTGTCACAATCTGTTCATAATGTAAGCGAATACAATAGTACTAAGCTTTCATTAATTTTTCAAAAGCGTTCAATTTTTGTTCAAAAACTTCACAAGCTTGTTCAATTGGTTCAGGTGTTGTCATATCTACACCAGCATTTTTTAATATCTCAATTGGATAATTTGAGCTACCTTTTTTCAAGAATTCATTAATATATCTATCTACTGCTGGCTTACCTTCTGTTAAAATTTGATGACTTAAGCTTTGAGCTGCACTGTAACCAGTTGCGTATTGATATACATAATAATTCATATAGAAGTGTGGAATACGTGACCATTCCTTACTAATATCTTCATCAGTTTCTACAGAATCACCGAAGTATAATTTATTTAATTTGGCATATTCTTCATTCATTCTAGTTGGCGTTAATGGTTCACCTGCTTCTTCAATTGCATGAATTTTATGCTCAAATTCTGCGAACATTGTTTGTCGGAATAATGTAGCTCTGAAACGTTCTAATTCTTGGTTTAATAATAATAAGCGTTTTTCATCATCAAGATGTTTATCCATATAATCGCTTAAAAGTGCTTCGTTACAAGTTGATGCTACTTCAGCGACAAAAATAGTGTAGTCACTAGAATTTGACGGTTGGAATTTTCTACTGAAGTAACTATGTGCTGAATGTCCAAATTCATGAACTAATGTGTATAAGTCTGAAATAGTATTAGACCAGTTAAGTAGAATAAATGGATTAGTTAAATGTGCACCTGATGAATAGCCACCTGAACGTTTACCTTTATTCTCATAGACATCGACCCAACGATTGTTTAAGCCTTCTTTAACTACATTTAAATATTCTTCACCCATTGGTTCTAAAGCTTTTAACATCCACTCTTTAGCTTCTTCATAAGGCATTTCAAACTTAATATCTTTAATTAATGGTGTATATAAATCATACATTTTCAAGTCATCTAAACCTAGCAATTCTTTGCGCAATTCAGTATATCTATGTAGCAATGGTAAATATTTATGTACAGTTTTTACTAGATTGTCATATACATTTTCTGGAATATGATTATTACTCAATGCTTTTTCTCTTGCAGTTTTGTAATTGTGTGTACGAGCATTAAATACATTTTTCTTCACTTCACCTGCTAGCGTAGCGCCAAGCGTATTATTATGAGCACCATATGCTTTATATACATTTCTAAAAGCACTTTCTCTTAGTTTGCGATCATCTGATTCTAAATACTTAATAAATGTACCTTGTGTTAACGGGTGTGCATTTCCATCTTTATCAATCGCATCTTCAAATACTAAATCAGCGTTGCTAAACATACCGTATACATTTGATGGCGTTGATAACGCGTCCTGCGCTTCTGTTAATAACTTTTCAGTTTCAGCATCTAAAATATGAGGACGTTTTTCATTAATCAACTTCAAATCAAATGCGAATTTTTGTAATTTATCATATGAATTTACAAATGATTGAATTTTATCTTCATCAATTTGTAAAATCTCTGGCACTAAGAAACTCCATGCCGAGCTAAATTTAATAATTAATTGATGTGCTCTTGACTCCATACCAGTATACTTGTCGTTCGTTGTATCTTGGTCTTGTTTTAGGTGCGCGTATACATATACTTTTTCTAATTTAGTACCTAATGTATCTTCTAATTCTAACGCATTGTATAATGTTTCAGCACTATCACCAATGTGTCCTTTAAATTGTTCTTCTTTGCCTAACTCATTTTCAACTTCTTTAAATGCAGCCTCAAAAGCTTCATCATCTTTGAAAATTGTTGTTAAGTCCCATGTATATTCAGGATATTTACGTTCCTGTTCTTCTCTCGATAATTGTTGACTCATATGTAGTAAACCTCCTAATAAAATATAATTGATATAATTTTCTCATTTTAGAACAAAATTTGCACGTCATTACCTCTATCTGAACAAATATTTAAATAATTGTTAATAAGTTTTTCTATAATTGCTGTTTTGCTATCTAGAGCAACAATAAACTTTTTCAGTTTAAAATAATTAAGATTGTCACTTAGTAATTTGCTTTTTCCATTCTTTAACCATAAATCAACTTGTAATTGCCACTCAATTGGATGATTTTCAATATAAATTTGCTCTGGAAAAATATAACCATAATTGTGCACTACTTCTTGAACAGTTAACTGTAACTGATACATTGCACTTAAAGTGGGTTCTAAAACAGAATTTTGCCAGCGACAATATTTGATATATTGATTAATTGCAAACTTTGATAATTTATAAACAGCATGATAATCACAAGGCGCCTCATTAAACAACTCACTAATTTTGGCATTCCCTTTTTCAGCGACATATTTGTGCCCGCCTATATATTGTATTTGTTGAAACATCATTATTTGTTTTTTCTCTAAATTAAACGTATGAAGTTTTCGAGTGATTGGATTAATAAACATACTTTGAAAATGATTGAACTTCACTTTATTATGACAATAATCAACATCATTTAATAACCAACTTACTTTATATCCCATTTTCTTTAAACCTTCCGTTCGTTGAAGAATCTGTTTATAAGGAATTGGCGAATACTGTAGCTCAATAACATATTTATTATTAATCAAAATATCCGGAATTTGTTTTATTTCTTTTAAAAATGGCTCTATCTCTACTTTACATCCTTGTTGCTGTATCATCTGTGCTAAAATCAATTTACTTTTATAATGTTTAATCGATTCATTATTAAAACATTTTTGTTCCGCTAAATGTTTATGTGCAAAATGACTAATTACTTTGAGCCCACGCTTTAAAATAACTTGCTTGCCACACACCGGACAAAAATATTGTGTCTTTCTCAATGCAGTAGTTGCTAACACGCGTTCCTTTTCTTCATTTAAAGCTACTAACATATCTTCACCTCAAAATATTACACGTAAGTTTAACTACTATTACTTTTTCAGCTTTTGAAATCAATAAAAAAAGAGACTCCAAAGAGTCTCCTTTCATAGTGCGTTGCTTAATTAATATCGTTATTCAGCTGTCTCTGGAAAATAACGTCGAACTTGAGCTGTTACGTTATGACTCATAATTATTTTAGCATAGTCATTTAAATAAACTTCTGTTCTGTCTGTTGGATAAGCAAATTCAAGCAATTGACTGTAACTATCATTAATGACCTCTTGATCAACATGACTATCAAAATGTACAGCATAATAATAAGTACCATCAACCATATATAACAAATCTTCAAACTCTGTAGTTATTGGATTGCTATGATATGCATAATTAATAACATCTTCTAAATCGTTAAATTTCACAATGATTGTTCTTGTATTTTTACGTGCTGAAGACTTTTGACATTTAGAACCTTGAGCCTCTTTTTCTTTTGTTCGTTGCTCGAATAATTCTTCTAATTGATCTTCACCTTCTAATGTTTGAGCTAACAATTCTTGAACTTGTTCATCAAATTGATCAGTTGCATCATCATCAGACATATTCATCATATCTTCATTTTTAGATTTAGAAATTGTGACTTCGACACCTTTTTCAAAGGCATGTACTTGAATCCATAATGGACCTTCTACAACAAAATCTTCTTCTTCGTTAATTTCATCCATCATTGACCAAAAGAATTCTTCGCCACGTTTGCGATTTGTCCATAAATCTTCACGACTAAATCCACGGGCCTCGATATCGCTATATGTTATAAACAATTTTACAGTTGTATCATCTACTCGTTCTATTCTCATATCATCTCACTCCTTACAGTCGATGAATAGTATCCACATTGTATTAAAGCATCAAACAAAATACAATATATTTGTTTGATTTCTTTCTCTAAAATATTTTGGTAACTTATAATAACATATTCGTTGTAGCAAAACTATTTAAATGATTTATACAGTTAAAGCATTAAAGCACTTTCTTAATTTAATTTTACCTTATCATAGCAAATGTTTCATCCAAAACACTCTAATATAGAGCTATATTAACAATTGCACATTTGATTTAAAAGCCTTTAAAAGATACTAAGCAATTATTGTAAAATTAAAACCAAAAAAGCAACACTATAGAAATAGCGTTGCTTGACATATCTTTTAGTAAAGTATGACACATAGTTAAATGGTTATTAGTCAACCATACGTTGTGCTTCTTGTAATTGGAACGTACGAACTTTTCTAGGTAAGAAACGTCGAATCTCGTCCTCATTATAACCAACTTGTAGTCGTTTATTATCTAAAATAATTGGACGACGTAATAAGCCAGGATTATCTTGAATGATTGAATATAAGTCTTGTAATGGTAGTGAATCAATATCAACATTTAATTTTTGGTATGTTTTAGAACGTGTAGAAATGATTTCATCAGTACCGTCTTCAGTCATTTTTAATATTTGCTTAATTTCATCAATTGTTAAATGTTCAGAAAAAATATTACGCTCCGTATACGGAATGTCATGTTCTTGTAACCATGCTTTCGCTTTACGGCAAGATGTGCAACTTGGTGAAGTAAATAATGTTACCATACATCTCACTCTCCTATTTGAATGAATAAAATTCATTGCTTAAAATTTAGTTATAGATCAAGAAAAAACATTTTTTTCTAAAATTCTTAATCGTTACTATTTATTATAACTATCTAACATTAAAATTAAATGAGAAAAACCTAATTTTTCAGATAAGTTTCTACACTTATAAAAAAGATTATTAATCCCTTTGTTAGT